>NZ_SCFI01000006.1:0-366863 GCF_022496705.1 Pseudomonas sp. TMW22091 | reverse complement strand
TCGTGCGGCCGATATTGAAGTGCTCGCACAATGCTTTGATGTTAGCGCCTTCAGCTGAGGCCAAGGCGACGAATTCGAGACGAAGATCCATGGCGGACACCTCTTTCCAGGACACATCACACCTCCTGAGGGTCAATGTGTCCTATTAAAAGTGTTCGCGATGTCTCCGAACATTGTGTTCGCTATGTCCCCGGTCCATACAGGGAGAGGGTTGGGGTGAGGGTAAAAATTTATTTTCACTGCGTAAGTGAGGTAAACCCCAGGCTCATTCGTGTAGTGCTTGAAAATGCGAAAAATTCGTATTCCGTATCAGGTCGCACACAGGTCATGAGCATGAAGTACAGGGCAAGTTCGGTGAAGCAGTGGTTGGGAGCTTCGGCACTCGTGATGGCCGGGTTGGCGTTGAACCCGCTGTACGTGGCAATGGCCGCCGAGGCGCCGCAGCATCAAGCCAGTGCACTGTTTGATTTCAATCTGGCAGCCCAACCCTTGCCGCAGGCCTTGAACGATTTCAGTCGTTTGACGGGGCTCAGCGTGGTCTACACCGATCAAGCGCCCCTTGGCCTGCAAGCTCCGTCGGTTAAGGGCCGCATGACAGCTGACAAGGCCTTGCAGCAGTTGCTTGCGCTGTCAGGCTTCAATGCCCGGCGCACGGACGCCAATACCTTTGCCCTCGAACCCTTGCCCACAGTCGGTGCGCTGAACCTGGGTGCTACCAGCATCACCTCGCAAACCTCCATAGACACCAGTTACCAGCCCCCCGCCGTGTCATCGGTGATGCGTGGCAGCGGTTCGTCCATGGAAGTCCCGCAGACCATCAACGTGGTCGCGGCACAGGTGATTCGCGATCAAGCGCCACGTAACTTGGATGATGCGCTGAACAATATCAGTGGCATCACCCAAGGCAACACATTGGGCGGCACACAGGACTCGGTGATGAAGCGCGGTTTCGGCGACAACCGTGACGGTTCGATCATGCGCGATGGCATGCCGCTGGTGCAGGGGCGGGCATTAAATGCCGCCACCGAGCGCGTTGAGGTGCTCAAAGGGCCAGCCTCGCTGCTCTACGGTATTCAAGATCCGGGGGGCGTAGTGAACGTGGTCAGTAAAAAACCGCAACTTGAGCAGTACAACGCGCTGACCGTGCGTGGCTCAACTTACGGCTCGGGCAAAAACGGCAGCGGCGGCAGCCTGGACAGCACCGGCCCTTTGGGCGATTCGGGGCTGGCTTACCGGATGATCATCGACCACGAAGATGAAGATTACTGGCGCAATTTCGGCCTGCACCGCGAAACCCTGATCGCCCCGTCGCTGGCCTGGTTTGGCGATAACACACACGTGCTGCTGGCGTACGAGCACCGCGAATTTCTGACCCCTTTCGATCGCGGTACGGCGATCAACCCGGCCACCAATCACCCGCTGGATATTCCGGCCACACGCCGACTCGATGAACCGTTCAACAACATGGAAGGACGTTCTGATCTGTACCGCCTTGAAGTCGATCACGACCTTAACGATGACTGGAACGCCCACCTTGGTTACAGCTGGAACCGCGAAACCTACGATGCCAGTCAAGTGCGAGTCACGGCGGTCAACCCGACGACGGGCACCCTGACCCGGAAAATGGACGGCACTCAAGGCGCCATCACCACAGACCGTTTCGCCACCGTCAGCCTGCAAGGCAAGGTGCAAGCGGCCGGCATGCAGCATGACCTGGTGTTCGGGGTGGATGATGAGTACCGCAAAATCTACCGCGCCGAATTGATTCGACAAAACAGCGCGTCCAACTTCAGCTACCTGAACCCGGTGTACGGCAATGAAGTGGCCGGCACCACGGTGAGCGCCAGTGACAGCAATCAGACCGATCTGCTGCGCAGCGACTCACTGTTTGCCCAGGATTCAATCCATCTGACCGATCAATGGATTCTGGTGGCGGGTGCACGCTTTCAGAAGTACGACCAACTGGCGGGCAAAGGTATTCCGTTCAAGGCCAACACCGACACCAACGGTGTGAAGTGGATACCGCGAGCCGGCCTGGTGTACCGCTACACCGATGAGCTGTCGTTCTATGGCAGCTACACCGAGTCGTTCAAACCCAACTCCACCATCGCCCCGTTGACCGGTGGCCTGGTGCTGGATTCGGCCATTGCCCCGGAGCAATCCAAGTCCTGGGAGCTGGGCGCCAAGCTGGATATTCCGGGGCGCATCACCGGCACCGTGGCCCTTTACGACATTAAAAAACGCAACGTGCTGGTGTCGACTACGGTGGGTGAAGATACCGTCTACTCAACCGCCGGACAGGTGCGTTCGCGGGGGCTGGAGCTGGATGTCAGCGGTCAGTTGAGCGATCAGTGGAGCCTGATCGGCAGCTATGCCTACACCGATGCCGAAGTGACCAAAGACGCGACCTATCAAGGCATGCGGTTGCAGAACGTGGCGAAGAACAGCGGCTCGTTGTCGGCGGTGTATGACTTCGGCAATGTGGTGGGTGGCGACAAATTGCGCGTGGGCGGCGGGGCGCGTTATGTGGGTGAGCGCGCGGGTGATGCGCTGAATGACTTCGAACTGCCGGCCTACACCGTGGCGGATGCGTTTGCCACCTACGACACCCATGTTGAAGGGCAAAAAGTCAACGTGCAGCTCAACGTCAAGAACCTCTTCAACCGCGTGTATTACACCTCGGCGGCCAGCCGAATGTTTGTCTCCATGGGCGATGCAAGGCAGGTGTCCATTTCCACCACGTTGGAGTTTTAGAGTCAGGTTTATGGCTTGAACGCCGCGCGGAACTCGCCCGGCGTGGCGCCCAGGCTCTGCCTGAAGCGATTGGCAAAATGGCTGGCGTTGGCAAAACCGCACGCCAAGGCTATGTCTCCCAAGCACAAGGTGCTGCTGCGCAACAGTTCGCGGGCGCGGGCCAGTCGACGCGTTAGCAGGTATTGATGCGGCGGCACACCGAAGCTTTCTCGAAACATGCGCGCAAAGTGATAGGGCGACAGCGCGCACTGGTCGGCCAGTTGACCAATGCTCAGTGGCTCGGCCAAGGAATGTTCAATGCGCTCCACCAGCTGGCGGCGTTGCCAGGCGGCCAGCCCACCCTTGAGTTGCAGCCCGTTGCGCATCCCCACCTGAGTCAGCAGGGCATGATCGAGCAGGGCGCTGGCCAGGCTGCTGGTGAGCAATCGCTCGCCCGGTTCATTCCAGTTCAACGTCAGCAGTTGATGAAACCGCTGAGTCTGGCGCGCATCATCCAGAAACGTAAACTCACGCAGTTGCAGGGTACGCGGCTCTTTATCCAGCAGGCTGATGCACCCCAGCGCGAACTGCTCCTGGCTGACATAGACATGGGCCAAGCGAATCTCGCCATTGATGACCCACGCCGATTGATGCTCGGCAGGCAACACGCAGAGCTTGCCCGGCGCGCCCTTGGCACTTGGCTGGTCGCGGCGAAACGTACCGGTGCCACCCGATATGTAGCAAGACAAAGTGTGATGACTCGGCGCCTCATAATCGCGGGCGTCGTGATGGTTGGTCCATAAGGCCGCAGCCATTCCGTCACCGAGCTCGGCACTGTGCTCAAGGCGAGCATTGGGCGAGCGGCTCATGGATTGAAAGACTTGCAGGGTATCGAAAACGGGCATGTGGCCATCGTACTCCCTCGCCTCACGACTGCCAGCCCCGGCGCAACAAAAGCGCAAGAATCTGCAAATGCAGGTGCGCATCAGGACGCACACTGAAGGTCATCTTCAGGAGCGTGCCATGAACCTATCTTTGTACTTATTGACTGTGTTGATTTGGGGCACCACCTGGCTGGCGCTCAAGCTGCAATTGGGCGAAGTGGCCATTCCCGTATCGATCGTCTACCGCTTTGGACTGGCTGCACTGGTGTTGTTTGCCCTGCTGTTGCTGAGCCGAAAATTGCAGGTGATGAACAAACGCGGGCACTTGATTTGTCTCGCACAAGGGTTGTGCCTGTTTTGCGTCAACTTCATGTGTTTTCTGACTGCCAGCCAATGGGTCACCACCGGCCTGATTGCCGTGGTGTTTTCCACGGCCACCCTGTGGAATGCCTTGAACGCACGGATCTTCTTCAAACAAAAGATCGCCCGCAACGTGCTGCTGGGCGGTGCGCTGGGCTTGCTGGGGCTGGGCTTCCTGTTCTGGCCGGAACTGAGCGCACACACCGCCACCCCGCAAACGCTGCTGGGGTTGGGGTTGGCATTGCTCGGCACGATGTGTTTTTCAGCTGGCAACATGCTGTCCAGCCTGCAACAAAAGGCCGGCCTCAGACCCCTGACCACCAATGCATGGGGCATGTTGTATGGCGCAAGCATGCTGGCGCTGTACTGCGCGCTTAGCGGTATCCCGTTCACGATGGAATGGAATGCGCGCTACATAGGCTCATTGCTGTATCTGGTGATCCCGGGATCGGTGATTGGCTTTACCGCCTACCTCACGCTAGTGGGTCGCATGGGGCCGGAGCGGGCTGCGTATTGCACGGTATTGTTCCCGTTGGTGGCGCTGAACGTGTCGGCCTTTGCTGAAGGTTATCAGTGGACGGCACCAGCACTGATGGGGCTGATACTGGTCATGTTGGGCAATGTGCTGGTGTTTCGTAAGCCCAAACCTGTATTGATGAGCGCCAAGCTGGCTTGACCTCACCTGCGCCGGAGCGAGCATTGCCCGCTCCGGCGTGGTTGTCAGCCTTTGAATACCTGCGGGTTGACCAGATCCTGCGGGCGTTCACCCATCAGCGCACTGCGCAGGTTGGCCAGTGCGCGGTTGGCCATTGCCTCGCGGGTTTCATGGGTGGCCGAGCCAATATGCGGCAACGTCACGGCATTTTTCAGTTGAAACAACGGCGACTCGGACAGTGGCTCTTTTTCATAAACATCCAGCCCGGCGCCCCGGATCGTGTTGGTTTGCAGGGCGTGAATCAACGCGGCCTCATCCACCACCGGGCCACGGGAAATATTCACCAGAATGGCACTTTTCTTCATCAGGCCCAGTTCGCGGTGGCTGATCAGGTGTTTGGTTTTCTCGCTTAACGGCACGACCAGACACACAAAGTCCGACTCGGCCAGCAACTGATCCAGCGTTCGGAACTGTGCGCCCAGCTCATGCTCAAGCTCGGTCTTGCGGCTGTTGCCGCTGTACAGAATCGGCATGTTGAAGCCCAGACGGCCCCGGCGTGCCACGGCGGCCCCGATATTGCCCATGCCGACAATGCCCAATGTCTTGCCGTGCACATCGCTGCCGAACAACGCGGGCGGCACACTGGCCTGCCACTGACCGGCCTTGGTCCAGGCGTCGAGTTCGGCGACCCGGCGGGCCGTGCTCATGATCAGCGTAAAGCCCAGATCGGCCGTGCTTTCTGTCAGCACGTCCGGGGTATTGGTGAGCATGATCCCGCGTTCGTTGAAGTAGTCGACATCATAGTTGTCGTAGCCCACCGACACACTGGACACCACTTCAAGCTGTTTGGCATTTTCCAGTTGTTGGCGGCCCAGCTTGCGACCGACACCGATCAAACCGTGGGCATGTGGCAATGCTTCCTCAAACTGCGCGTTGAGGTCGCCGCGTTTGGGGTCTGGCACGATGACGTTGAAATCCTGTTGCAGACGCTCGACCATCTCGGGGGTGACGCGGCTGAAGGCAAGTACGGTTTTCTTGGTGCTGGAAAGACTCATGTGAACAAGACTCATCGGCTGTCGGGAATGTAAGCACGCTAACATTCCTTGCCGCGTTTTGCAGCGTCTGGTGTGTAGGGTGGTAGTTGTTTGACTTATTTCAGGTGTAACGCCCTTTAGGCTCATGATTTTTTAAATCATGAGCATCGACCATGACCACCCTCACTGCAGTATCTTCAGAATCATCTTTGCTCTCAGAACCGCAACAGGCGGCTCTTGAAGTGATCAATCATGTTCGCACGCAGATTTATGCCCGGATGGGCACACTCACTCAGTCCGAAAAAAACAACTACCTCAGGGTCCAACATCAATATGCCAGCGCTTTTCTGGCAGTTGAGAAGGAAGATAAAAGAATAAAAGATAGGTTTTATACCGAGGGGCTCGAACGCCTCAAATCGCGCTTGCTGGCAGTGACGGGCAAGGTGATTGACCCTGAAAAAACATATTTTCATGCCCTGTACCTGCACATTCCGAACACGCGAGCCACACGAGAGACGCCATCAGAGCCCGGTCTGGAAACATTGCCCGACCCTCAGGCGATAAGAGACGAAAATGCTCCCGGTGTGCATGTGGCGAGCATGACCCTGTGGCAGGCAGCCTGCATGAACTTTGGATTTCTCGCTTATTTCGCAAGCTTTCGCAGCGGTAGCCAGGTCAGTGCAAGTTTCATCAATAACCGGCCCGGTGGGAATTTCCGGCAGAGCCGAAGCCCTGAAAGTATTGATCGCACTACCTTGATAGACGTCACCGCGTTCGTTGATATCGCCCGTTCGTTAAATCTTGGGGCGCGGTTAAAGAATGATCTGGTCACCGCTTTATCCGAGGAGGGTGCGCTCAAGACATGCATGCGCCACAGTATTAAATCGCACCTGCGCTTCAGTGTGATGGAGCTGTATAGAACGTCGAGTCACACCCCCGCGATAAAAGAAAAGCTGATTAAACTTTCCAGGGAGTTAGACCAGGCTCGGTCAGCCTTGAAAATAAAAAAAGTCATTATGACCATGGAGTTCACCCCCCTTGAATTGCTATCAGGCAGTGGGTTTAACCCGCAGTCGGGGTTTTCAATGGCAAGGCCTCATTCGCCCGACCGAGAAAGTACGGCGCACCATATCAATATGCCGTTGTATCAAATAGAAGACGTGGAGAGCGGGGCACTTTACAGTTTTTTTCCGGGGCGCCCAGGGGGCGAATTACGTTTTCAAACGTCAGAGCGTCAATTGCAGGATGAGTTTAAAGCGCAGTATCTCAGTGCTCAGACCCGCAAAGAGTTGTCATGGTTTGATCGTCAGTTAACACCGTTGGCACTGCGTAAAATCACTCAAATCACCCGTGTTCCTACCCGCCCGGCCAATCTGACTCCGGCAGCTGAGTGGCTCTATGATGTCGTACAAATGGTCAATAAACGCCAACCGCTTAAAGAACTGGGCTTTCGAACATGGACGATCGGACGATCTCTGGCGAGCGATTTGTATGAGCATCAATCAGGTCTCTATTCCAATCGTCTGGGGCAGCTGGCGGTCGAAAAATCGGATGTGGATCTGGAGGAGCTGACGAATGCACTGCTGACTTTTTTCGAAGAAACCCTGGGCGTTCTATTAACGCCCGTTCCGGGAGCACTCAAAGGTTTAACCCGTACGGTTCGCTATTTATTTCTTGGCGTGACGGCCCAAGGTTTGATCCGGGGGCTGGAGCAGGCTGCTCAGGATGACAGTACCGAGTTACTGCAAACCCTCACAGATGTGCTGGACATGGTGCTCAGTGTGCCGCTGCATACTCAGTTGGGCAAAATCGCCCTTGCCCGGCATATGAAGGCGCTGAATCGCATTGGAAACCCGCGAAAGATTATTCGCCCCAGTGGCCAAGCCGAGTTTTGGCACACAGACCTGGCCGGCTATGTACTGGCTGCCCCACAATTAATAGAGAAGCTTGAGGGGGATGCCCACGGGATCTATCGCTTTGAAAACCGCGACTATGTCGTGCTGGATAAAGATGGCCGCCAGTATGTTGTCGAAGTTCATGCTCGTGAAGAAGGCGGTAAACGCTTCCTCATGCACGCCGATACCACTGTTTATCAACCGCCAGTTGAGTTTGATCCGGTAACGCGTCATTGGCATTTAAGTGTTGATGACAGTCCCACCCTGAACGATCAGCAACTGCTCTGCCGAATGCTCCCTGGTTTAACCGAAGTTGAAGCCCGGCCAATACTCAACATCAGTGCTGTGAGCCGTCGAAGTTTGGAGCGGGTCTGGTCTGGCGACGTGCCAGAGGGGTCATTGACTGATGCGGTCACGCGCTACATGGCCGACAAGCGAATTGAACGCATGATTGAGGGGTTAGCCCAGCACCCGCAAACCCTTGTAGAGCTAGACCGCCCTGTATTGGCACTGTTGACCCAAATCGAGCACTGGCCAGCAGACATGGCATTGAAGGTGTTCGATGAGCGGGGAAGACTGAGTGAGGTCTATGGCAAAGGCATGAGTCTGGAAGGGCTGGCTCGCTCGATAGACCTCAAGCGCCTGGACGATGGTGAGCTGGTACTGAACGCCACTGTACTGTTCGAGCCTTTTCCTGGGTCAATTTTGTCGCAAATCGTAGACGTGTTGCCGCTGCCCCCTCCAGACAGGCGCCTTGAGTCACTGGATGAAACGTTACTGGCCCAGATGCTGTTGCTGCGGCTGCGCCTCAATAAGCAGAACGTATTCAATAGCCTGACGCTGAGCAGCGATCGAGTCCGTCAAGACCCTGCTGTGCAGGGCCTGCTGGAGCGCGTTTATTATCCGCTGCAACTTAACCCGCTCATCCCTTCTTCAGCGCTGGTCAGTTCATTGCGCACATTCCATCCCGAATTGTCACAGGTACGTTGTGCCCAGTTAGTGAGTGACTATCCACAGTTGCAGCACTATCAACACCTGCTGATCAATTCTGCCGCATCCCGCTCGAGCCCGTATTCTCGTTTGATACCCGAAGACTTGTACGACGCCATACACCGTGTCAAAACATGGGTGCGTCGCGAGCGTTTACTGGATGCTATCTATTTTCCCCGTGCCTTCAATGCCGATGCCGATGGGTGGCTTCGAGCAATGATGACGGCCCTCATCAAGCGCGAGTGGGGTCTTGATTTAGTGATTCATTCAGTGGAGCACAACACAGAGGGCACCCTGGCGGTCTATCAATATTCCAGTCAACAGGTGCTCTTGCTGGATCACGGGCATGGGGTTTATAGCGCTTATAACAAACAGGCATCTTCACTCCCTGACCGTGGCGCAGATAGCTTCTTTAACGCCCTGCGGTTAGAACTACAGGCTTTGCCGCGAGCCGGCAGCCTGTCCCGTTTACTTGAGTACCGTGCCTCTGACTGGAGAAAAATAGTGGGGGACGAACTCGTGCAGTATCGGGCGCCTGATGGCCGATTCGCCATGGCCAACCCCCAGATAGAAAGCTATGCACATCCGACATTAACGTGGACCGGGGAAGAGTTTAGAAATACCGCGGGTATTTACAACATCGAGGCGACCCCTTGCCTCGTATTGGAAGGGCACGTGTATGAAGTCGAGTCTTTTGATCGCTCGTTCACTAACAGGATTGTGCATCCCACCCTGTTTTCAAGTGTGCCTGTTTTGGTCTATGGCAATGGGGCTGGCGCTTGGAGGCATGAATATGAAAGGCCTCTAGAATGGCAAGGTCATCAATTGTTCAGACGGTTGGGCCAAGCCGAGGGCCGGTTTAACAGCGAGCAAATCGACGCCATCATGAACGTCAGTGGCATCACCGAGGACATCATAAGAAGGGTGCATGTCAACCAAGAACCACCGCCGCCCCTCTTGATCGATACCATGCGCCGTTTCGCGCATGTTCAGCGGCTTGAAAACTTCCTTTTAAAATGCACAACCGACAGTGACCTGGGCGTTGTGAGCGAACTGATGCTGTCATTTGATGAGCCTGATCGCTCCCGTATCACTGCGCCTTTAACCACCACTCAACTTCAAGCGTTGCGTCGTGTAGTTGCGCCCGGCGACACCCTGGCTGAAATGCTGACTCATCGTGCGGAGCATTTGAACTATGCGCATGTGCTCTTTCATCATTTGAGCCACGCCAATAATGTCATGACCCCAGCTTTATTTGATCTGATGCTTCAGGTCTCTGAGCACATGGCCACCCCCGCGTTGAGTTTAATTAGACGGGTATTTCCAAGCCTTCCGACTTATATCGCAGAAGATTTGATTAACGCAGCCAATCAGCTTGAAACGGACCAATTGGCCGAGGGGCGTATTCCTTTAAGGTTGGCCGAGGAGGCGCGCTGGTATGTACGCCACATACGAATGAACCGGGCACTGGAGGGTTTTTATTTTCCGGCGCTGCAAAATAACGACAGTGTGAAATTGCTGTTTCACAGCCTTGGGCAACAACCGGATTGGCCTGAGGAAATGTGCATTGAAGTGCGTGAAAACAGTCTTTCCGGTGCGTTGATCTGTCGGCTGGGGGGCGAAAAGGCTCCAGTCCAATTGAGCTTGTTGAAAACAGCGACGGGCTGGAAAGCTATCTCGCCACGCGCCAACGGTGGCACTGCTCAGGGGCGCGATATTTTCACCCTCTTGTGGGCCGCACTTTCAGAACGCCAGCGGAGCGTGTTGAAGTTCAATTACCCTGGCGGCGAGGCTTTGCTCAAGGAACAGTTGACGTTAAGAGCCGTCGAAAGCCGAGACGCATATTTTGGCGTGTTGGGCGTCGTCGTGAACCGGCCCTGGTTTTCGCCCCCCAAACGATTGGCAGACGGTCGTATTGGTTACTCACTAAGCGGTCGCGGATCTGCAACGGATCAATTTTTTGCAGACAGTGAGTTGCGCCAACGCTACGAAAAGATATACCCCGCCAGTGTTAATGGGGAATCAACGCGAGCCATCCTACGCATGCGAACGAGTGGGCTCAATATTGACCAGGAGCTTGCCCGGCTTGAAGGTGAAGCCCGCATGCTCGTGCACCAACTCAATACGTGGGTTGAGCAAAGGCCAGACGTCGACACCTTCGATGTGGGGGCGCAATACCACAAGCATGATTTGAGCTTGGCTCTGACTAAGGCGTGGCGTAAAGAAATACCTGCGGTCACGGATTCCAGAGGAGCAGTACTGGGCTATAAGTTGGTGCTTCAAAATTGGCGTGTCAGTACCTTGCCCGTACTGAGTGCCGACTTTTCCCATATCCGTGAATTGCACATGACGGGACTAAGAGTCGGCGCTGGCATGGCGTTTGGAGTCGAATCCAATATCAATCAGTTCATACGCAGCTTTGTGTCTTTGACGTCCTTGAAAATAGATGACAGCAGACTCGCGCGCTTTCCAGAGGCCATAGGTGCACTGTCAAATCTCAAGGAGCTTTCACTTTCAAATAATGCCCTGCGTCTATCTCAAGAGGATCAAGCCAAGGTGGCTGGGCTGGTTCATTTACAGTCCTTGAATCTAAGTGGTTGTCTGTTGACGGGGCGATTCAATGTCACGACGCTCACCGAGCTGCGAGAGTTAAACCTGTCCCGTACACAAGCCATTATCTGGCCGTTGGGCGTTATGCAATTGAACAACCTGAGCCACTTGGATTTAAGCGATAACAACATCCTCACGGTGCCGCAAGAGGTCTTGAATGGCTCGCTCACCCTCAACAGAGGCACGTCCCTTGTGGGTAACGAACTGGCGCCTGCCGGCATCCAACAACTGCAGGTTTATCAGATGCGCACCGGTATTGATTTTGGGCTGCATCTTGAGGCCAATCATCCACCGTTGCAGGCGTTTAACGATGGGGTGTGGCTCGAAGGACTTGAGCCGGATGAGAGGCAGGCCATGTTTAAACAATGCCAAATGCTTCGTCAGGACCCCCGTGCAGAAAGTTTTTTCAAGTTGATTGAAGCACTGCAAACAACAGCTGATTTCGGCAATGCCCCTCAAGATTTGGTAAGCCGTGTTCAACAAACACTTGAAGCGATCGCTGAGGATGAACGTGTACGCAGCTTGGTGTTCGCTCAGGCTTCAAAGCCTACGTTGTGCTGCGATTCGATCGCAGTGCGGTTTAGCCAGTTGGAAATTCAGGTGCAGGTGTCCAGAGCCCTGGCGGACGATGATCCTGATCGCGCTGAATTGAGTCTGGCGCGCCTTATCAGGGGGCAATTTCGTTTAAAAGTCTTGGATAACATTGCTGTCGAAGAGGGCCGCAAGCGAGGGGGCGCAGTGGATGTACTCGAAATTGGGCTCACTTACAGACTGGCACTGGCTGATGCGCTGGCGTTGCCCGCTCAACCCAAAAAAATGATGTTTCCAGCGCTTGGCCACGTGGAGCCTGATGAGATTGAGCGAGCCAAGGTTGCCATTTTGGCCATGGACAATGGTGAGTTGATGTTGGACCACATGACTCGCGATCCATTTTGGGATGAGTTTCTGAGGGGGCGTTACGCGGATCAATTTGATGCGGTGTACAGCGAGAACCATCAAGTCGTTGACGGCAGCGATGTCTACGACGTTGAACGCTACGACAAAAAAATTCAGACGTTACAGAACACGCTGACCCTTGCCGCATTGGCCAGGCTGAGCAGCAATTGAAGGCAGGCGCCTGTGTGATCCAGGCGCCAACCTGACGTGCTCTTCCAGAACTGCGGGAATCCGGCTGACCTGGAGTGTCATCCCCAGCCTTTAGCTATACGCCGCCAGTTCTGTCTGGTGCGCTGCCAAGATTTCAGGCAGTGACCCTTTCAGGTATTCGACCCAGGTTTTGATCTTCGCATCCAGATACTGACGAGACGGGTAAATGGCATACAGGTTCAGTTCTTGCGAGCGGTACTTGGGCAGCATGCGCACCAAAGTGCCGTTGCGCAGGCCATCAATCGCCGCGTACACCGGCAACACGCCCACGCCCATGCCGCTGGTGATCGCCGTTTTCATCGCATCGGCCGAGTTGACCAGAAACGGCGAAGAATTGATCAGCACCATTTCCTGGCCTTCGGGGCCTTCAAACACCCACTTGTCCAGCGCAATCACCGGACTGACCAGACGCAAACAGGCATGGTTGAGCAGGTCGCTGGGTTTGTCCGCGGTGCCGTTGGCTTTTACGTAGCCCGGGGAGGCACAGACGATGCTGTACGTAATGCCCAGGCGCTGGGATACAAACCCCGAGTCCGGCAACTCGCTGGCCAGCACGATGGACACGTCGTAACCCTCGTTGAGCAAATCCGGTACACGGTTGGCCAGCGTCAGGTCAAAGGTCACATCGGGGTGGGTTTTGCGGTAGCGGGCAATAGCGTCGATCACAAAGTGCTGACCGATGCCGGTCATGGTATGCACTTTTAGTTGGCCAGCAGGGCGTGAGTGAGCATCACTGGCCTCAGCTTCTGCTTCTTCGACATAGGCCAGAATTTGCTCGCAACGCAACAAATAACGTTTACCGGCTTCGGTCAGGGCGATGCGCCGGGTGGTGCGGTTGAGCAGGCGGGTTTGCAGGTGGGCCTCAAGGTTGGAGACCGCGCGCGATACGTTAGCGGTAGTGGTGTCCAGCATCGCTGCCGCCGCCGTGAAACTTCCGGCTTCGGCCACGCAACTGAAGGCGCGCATGTTTTGCAAAGTGTCCATGAAGTGCTCTCAAGGGGCTAAAAGGGGACAGCAACCAGTTACACAGCGTCAAATTGTGACACGAAGTTTCAAGCATTACCGACAGGTTTACATTCGACTAACGGATTATCCCAGTAACGGTAATAAAGATTCACCGTTTTGCCAGCTTATCGTTGTGATAACCACGTCCTAAACTAGTCTCCTTCGTTACTTACCCCCCCCCTCCTTTTCAGGAATCAGCAGCAGTGCCACGTCGCATGAGCAGGGAGCTTAAAACACTGAGTGTTTTGGCTTTATCGTTAGCATTAAATGGTTGCATCGGTTTCGGTGGCATCGGCCCCAAAGGCACAATGCTCGCACCCAATGCTTTAGCTACCGACGAGGCGATTCAAAACGCCGCGCAAGACGCACATTGGCCTAAAGCCCAGTGGTGGAATGCCTATGGCGATCCACAACTCAATGAGTGGATCAACATGGCCGTGCAGGGCAGCCCAACCATGGCCATGGCCGCTGCGCGCGTGCGTCAGGCCAAAGCAATGGCGGGTGTAGCTGAATCGGCCGAGTCTGTGCAGGTCAACGGCGAAACTGCTCTTAAACGTCACAGATGGCCTTCGGACAATTTCTATGGCCCCGGCGATCTGGACAAGACCACTACGTGGGATAACGCCGCCTCATTGGGCTTCAGTTATTCCCTCGACCTGTGGGGCCTTGACAGCAACACCACAGAGAAAGCCGTGGACATGGCGCACATGACGGCTGCCGAAGCCCGTCAGGCTCAGCTCGAATTGCAGAACAACGTGATTCACGCCTACATCCAGTTGTCGCTGCACTATGCCCAGCTCGACATCATCGAGTCGACCTTGCATCAGCAAGAGCAGATTCTCGATCTGGCGCAAAAACGTCTGGATGGCGGTATCGGTACGTATTTCGAAGTCAGTCAGGCGCAAGCGCCACTGCCCGAAATTCATCGCAAGATCGACGCTCAGGAAGAAGAAATTGCCCTGACGCGCAATCAGTTATCAGCGTTGGCGGGTAAAGGGCCGGGCGAAGGCGCACGCCTCAAGCGCCCGACACTGATGCTGGGCACCGCCCTTAAATTGCCTTCCAACCTGCCGGTTGAATTGCTGGGCCAACGCCCCGATGTGGTTGCCAGTCGTTGGGAAGTGGCCGCACAGGCACGGGGTATTGACGTTGCTCACGCCGGTTTTTACCCTAACGTCAATTTGATGGCCAGCTTGGGTTTTGTGGCCACAGGTGGCGGGGCGCTGGAGTTCCTGGCTGCTAAAAAGCTCACCTACAACGTTGGCCCTGCGATCTCGCTGCCCATTTTCGACGGAGGTCGTCTACGCTCCGAACTGGGTGTTGCCTCCAGTGGTTATGACATGGCCGTGGCCAAGTACAACCAGACGCTGGTCAATGCGCTTAAAGGGATTTCTGATCAGTTGATCAAGCGTGAGTCCATGGACAAACAGCAAGTGTTTGCCCGTGAGTCGGTTGAAGCCGCGCAGAAAACCTATGACATCGCCATGGTCGCTTACCAACGGGGCTTGACCGACTACCTCAACGTGCTCAATGCGCAAACCCTGTTGTTCCAGCAGCAGCAGGTTCAGCAAGTGGTCGAAGCCTCGCGCTTGAGTGCCCATGCCGAGCTGGTGACGGCATTGGGCGGTGGTCTTGGCGCCGGTAACGATGTGCCAAAAGCCGATCGTTACGCGCCCGACAAACCACCGGCAATCATGAAGATGTTCAGTCGCTGATATTCAACCCTGATGGCTAATTTTGAGAGCCTGTAGATGAACCATTTACCCGCCCCGGTACGCTGGTTGCATTCCCTGGAATGGCGCCGAGGCTTTTACGAATGGGCACGCACTGACGGCGTGACCTGGGTCCATATTTTCAAGGTGCTGACAGCCGCGTTTCTGACGTTGTGGCTGGCCATGCGCCTTGAGTTACCACAGCCGCGCACCGCGATGATCACCGTGTTTATCGTGATGCAACCACAAAGCGGTCAGGTCTTTGCCAAAAGTTTTTACCGGTTTTTAGGCACCCTGACCGGCTCGGCAGTCACCGTTGCGTTGATCGCCCTGTTTGCCCAGAACACCGTGTTGTTCCTCGGTGCGATGGCGATCTGGGTCGGTATATGCTCGGCGGGTGCGGCCCGTTGCCGTAACTTTCGCGCCTACGGATTTGTGTTGGCCGGTTATACCGCCGCCATGGTCGGCTTGCCTGCCCTGGCGCATCCGGACGGTGCGTTCATGGCGGCCGTGTGGAGGGTGCTTGAAATCTCGCTGGGCATCCTCTGCTCAACCCTGGTGAGTGCCGCCATCCTGCCTAAAACGGCGGGTGCTGCGATGCATGACGCGTTGTACAAACGCTTTGGCGTGTTCGCCGGCTTTGTCGCTGAAGGCCTGCGCGGCAAGTCTTCGCTGGAAGACTATGAAGCCAAGAATGTGCGCTTCATCGGCGAGAGCGTCGGTCTGGAAGGCATGCGCAGCGTGACCGTTTTCGAAGACCCGCATATGCGTCGTCGTAGCGGGCGATTGAGCCGTCTGAACAGCGAATTCATGGCCATCACCACGCGCTTCAATGCCTTGCACCAATTGCTCGCCCGTCTGCGCAGTCGCGGGGTGGTGCAAGTGGTAGAGGCCATTGAGCCGGAGCTGGAGTTACTCGCCCAGTTGCTCGACACCTACGCAGGTCGCTCTTTGACGGATAAAGACGCCTCTGTTTTAGCCGAACAGCTGAGCGCGTTCAAAGCCGGCTTGCCTGGTCATGTGCGGGCACTGCGGGTGAAGTTTCTGGAAAGCGAACCCAGCCCTTCGGACTTCCTCGATTTCAACACGGCGTATGAGCTGTTATTCCGCTTCGTGGACGACATGCACAACTACGCGTTGACCCATGCGTCGCTGGCCGATCACGTTCATGAGCGTGAACGCTGGGACCAGCCTTTTGTTTCGCAGACCAACTGGTGGTCGGCGGCAGCGTCGGGCATACGGGCGGCGTTTATTCTGGCCGTGCTGGGCACCTATTGGGTCATGACGGCGTGGCCTAGCGGCGCCACCATGACCCTGATCGCAGCAGCCACGGTCGGCTTGTCGGCGGCCACGCCCAACCCCAAACGCATGTCGTTTCAGATGGCCTGTGGGACTTTCCTGGGCGCGATCATCGGCTTTGTTGAAATGTTCTTCGTGCTGCCCCATATCGACGGTTTCGCGTTGCTGTGTGTCGTGCTGACGCCCGTCATCATGTTGGGTTCGTTCCTGACCTCACGGGCCAATTACGTCGGCGTAGGCTTGGGCTTGCTGATCTTTTTCACATCAGGCTCGGTGCCCGACAACCTGACCATCTACAACCCGTACCAATTCATCAACGACTATATTGCGATGGTGCTGGGGATGCTGGTCTGTGCAGCGGCAGGTGCGATTATTTTGCCGCCCAACAGCCGCTGGTTGTGGAGCCGTCTGGAGCAAGACCTGCGTGAACAAGTGGTGTACGCCATCAGTGGCAAGTTGCGTGGCTTGAGCTCCAGCCTTGAAAGCCGTACCCGTGACCTGATGCACCAGGCCTACGGTCTGGCCGCGGGGAATCCGCAAGTGCAACGCACGTTGCTGCGCTGGATGTTTGTAGTGCTTGAAGTGGGGCACGCCATTATCGAATTGCGTAAAGAACAGGCTGTGTTGCCGGTTCACCCGGCGTATGCCGAGTCTCAACCCTGGCGTCAGGCCATTCGGGTCATGGGCCGGGCGCTGGTTCGGCTCTTTATTGCCCCGAGTGAAAGCAACCTGGAACGTGCGCTGATAGCGGTCGATCATGCAATCAATCGAGTGCAAGCGACCGACGAACCCTTTGCCCGTAACTTTGATACTTCGGCACTGGTGCGCGTGCAGAGCTACCTTCACTTCATTCGTTCGTCACTGCTTGACCCGCAATC
Source organism: Pseudomonas sp. TMW22091 (assembly GCF_022496705.1). NCBI lineage: Bacteria > Pseudomonadati > Pseudomonadota > Gammaproteobacteria > Pseudomonadales > Pseudomonadaceae > Pseudomonas > Pseudomonas sp. TMW22091. The sequence continues at coordinate 349,662 of NZ_SCFI01000006.1, read as the reverse complement.
ACCGCTGGCGGCTTATGCCCAGCCGCAAGGAGTTGAACATGCCTCGTGAAATCGCCTTTCATGGCGTCTACATGCCGACCATGACCCTGATGTTTTTTATCGCGGCCGTGCTGGCCTGGGGCTTTGACCGACTGTTTTCCGGCTATGACCTGTACCGCTTCTTCTGGCATCCGGCGCTGTTGCGTCTGAGCCTCTTTGCTTGTCTTTTTGGCGCCATGGCGCTCCTTGTTTACCGTTGAGACCGATCGATGAAAAAGTTCTTTAGCCTGCTTGCCACCTTGCTGGTTCTGGCCCTTGCGATATGGATCGGCCGGACCTTATGGGTGCATTACATGGAAACCCCGTGGACCCGTGATGGCCGGGTGCGCGCCGACATTATCAATGTGGCCGCGGACGTAAACGGCTATGTGGTCAACGTGCCAGTCAAAGATAACCAGCTGGTGAAAAAGGGCGACGTGCTGCTGGAAATCGACCCCGAGCATTACGAGATTGCCGTCAAACAAGCCGAAGCGCTGGTTGCCTCGCGTAAAGCCACATGGGAGATGCGCAAGGTCAACGCTTCACGCCGGGCGCAGATGGACAACCTGGTGATTTCCCGCGAAAACCGCGATGACGCCAGCAACCTGGCCAGTGCCGCGTTTGCCGATTACCAGCACGCGCTGCAACAACTGGAAGCGGCAAAACTCGACCTCAAGCGCACCAAGGTGGTGGCGACGGTGGATGGTTACGTGACCAACCTCAATGTGCACAAAGGCGACTATGCCCGCGTCGGCGACCCGAAAATGGCCGTGATCGATAAGGACTCGTTCTGGGTGTATGGCTTCTTCGAAGAAACCAAATTGCCGCATATCCGGGTGGGCGACAAAGCTGACCTGCAAATGATGAGCGGTGAAGTGCTCAAGGGGCACGTCGAAAGCATCTCGCGCGGTATCTATGACCGCGACAACCCGGTGAGCCGTGAGCTGGTGGCGGACGTGAACCCGACCTTCAACTGGGTACGACTGGCCCAACGGGTACCGGTGCGTATTCACATTGACGAAATTCCCGACGGTTTCTTGCTGGCGGCGGGCACTACCTGCACCGTGATCGTCAAACCGACGGATGAAACAGCGCAGTGATCGTTCTTTAATCCGCGATAAACGTTTCATGCAAATGACGCCAGAGCACCTTGCCGCTGGCGTCTTTTTCAAACACTACGGTGGCTCGGCGGTCGTTGAGTAGGGTGTTGTCGACTTCTTGCAGCTCTCGATAGCTGATCACTGCGCCCTCGTTGTAGAGGGCGATGCCTTTGAGCTCGCTGAGGGTAATCACCAGCCCGGGGCGGGTGCCTCGCAGTTGCTCGAACAACTCCTCCATCCCGTCTAGATCAAGCACCTTGGCGCTGGGTGTGATCATCGAAAACTCATCTGAAAAGCGCGCCAGCAGCGTCGGTAATACGCTGGAAAGGCCGCTGAACCAGTTCTCGATCTCGGCGAGTGTTTCTTCGACTAGGTCAAAGTAGGGCGAATAGTCAGTCATAAATCTCTCTTCGAGCAGGGCAGCACTGTGAAGGTGCAAGCATAGGGCATGGCGAGAGAGCTGCCAGCCCGAAGTTACGACGGGGGGAGGGTACTGGCGTAGCCGTTGCCGAAGGCGACGTCCGGTTGCGAAGCGACCGTAAAAAGGATGACACGGTCAGCGGTTACAACGAGGTGGTCAAGCCAAAGCGCTTCATCAGGATTTTTTGCAGCAGCGCACGGGGCAGTAATGCGGCCAGCAAGGGCATGGCCCGGCAGCCATTACCCACACGCAGCAAGGCCGGTGGACGGTTTTTTTGCGCAGCCTTAAACACCGCCCTGGCACACGCTGCCACCGGTGTAGGGTTGTCTTGCGAAGCGTTGGCTCTGGCGCGAATACCCTCACGCACGGGCCACCACGGCGAATCTTCGGCGATCAGTTGCTCGGCCTGCGCGCTGGCATTTTTGCCAAAGTGAGTGTCGATGGCGCCCGGCTGGACCTCCATCACCCTGATCCCGAAAGGGGCCAGCTCCATGCGCAAGGCATCACTTAAGGCATGCACGGCAGCTTTGGAGGCACAGTAAGCACCGGCAAAGGGCGTGACCAGCACCCCGGAAACGCTGCCGATATTGACCACCAGCCCCCGATTACGGCGCAAGGGGTCAAATAACGCCCCGGTGATGCCCACCACGGAGAACACGTTGGTTTCGAACTGTTGCTGCAAGCCCTTCACTGCGCCATCCAGCAGCGGCCCCATAGCGCCATAACCGGCATTGTTGATCAGCACATCCAGGCCTTTGCCGTGTTGCTTGAGGCGGGCACTGAGTTGATCCACTTCAAGGCTGTCATTGACGTCCAGTTGTACCGCGACAAACCCGGCGGCCTTTAGCTGCGCTACATCCGCAGGCTTTCGGGCCGTCGCCCACACCTCATAACCGGCGTCCTTGAAAAGGTTGGCCAAGGCACGGCCTATTCCACTGGAACATCCGGTAATGAGGGCGATGGGCATAAATGAATCCTGACTGGATGGAAAAAGCGAAAGTACGCCGTCGGCACGGGTGCGACAAGCATACGCGTCCAGATGCCGTAGACGAGGAGGGTGAGCGGGGGTTTAGAGGGGGCGAAAAAAAGGCCAATCACAAGCAGATGCTGTGATTGGCCGCAATTATTGCAAAAATTTACTGTGCGATGGTTTTGATCGAAACGCCGCGTTCAATCGGCGTCAAACGTCCGTACACATCTTCAAAGCGCTCAATGTCGTCTTCGCCCAGGTAGCTGCCGGACTGGACTTCAATGATTTCCAGCGGGATCTTGCCCGGGTTGCGCAGGCGGTGAACCGAAGCAATCGGAATGTAGGTCGACTGGTTCTCGGTGAGCAGGAATACATTTTCGTCGCAGGTCACTTCGGCCGTGCCTGACACCACAATCCAGTGTTCAGCGCGGTGGTGGTGCATTTGCAAGGACAGCGAGGCACCCGGCTTGACCGAAATATGTTTGACCTGGAAGCGGCCGCCCATGTCCACGGAATCATAAGAACCCCACGGACGATAGACTTCACAGTGGTTCTGGGTTTCGCTGCGGCCCTGCTCGTTGAGGGTGTTGACCATCTGTTTGACGCCCTGAACGCTGTCTTTGTGGGCAATCATCATGGCGTCTTTGGTTTCGACCACCACGATGTTGTCCAGGCCGATCACCGACACCAGCTTGCCATTGCCGTGAATCATGCAGTTGGTGCTGTCCTGAATCACCACATCGCCTTTGCTGACGTTGCCGTTAGCGTCCTTTTCATTGACGTCCCACAGCGACGACCAGCAACCCACATCGCTCCAGCCCGCCGACAACGGCACCACACACGCGTGCTCGGTTTTTTCCATCACGGCGTAGTCGATGGAGTTGTCCGGGCAGCAGGCGAAGGTGGCTTCATCAATGTCCACGGTGTCAGCGTCCTGATGGCTTCGTTCCAGCGTCAGCAGGCAGGTGTCGTAGATGTCCGGATCATGCTTTTTCAGTTCTTCCAGGAAACGGCTGGCGCGGAACATAAACATGCCGCTGTTCCAGAAGTAACCGCCGCTTTTGACGAATTCAGAGGCGCGCTTGGCATCCGGCTTTTCGACAAACGACTCGACCCGGCTAACGCCTTCTGGCAACTGAGCGTCAGTGGTTGACTTGATATAGCCATAGCCGGTTTCAGGCTTGAGGGCCGGAACGCCGAACAGCACCAGCTCGCCACGCTCCGCCGCGACAGTGGCCAGCGCCAGCGCACGCTGCAGGGCTTTCTGGTCTTCGAGCACATGGTCAGCGGGCAGCACCAGCATCAATTCGTCGCGACCTTCGTTGACCAGCATCATCGCGGTCAGGGCCACAGCGGGTGCAGTGTTGCGGCCAAACGGTTCCATCAGGATGCGCTGAGTGTCGAGGTTACGGTTAGCCAGTTGCTCGTTGACGATAAAGCGGTGTTCTTTGTTGCAGACCACAATTGGCGTGTCCATGCCGTCAAACACCAGGCGCTCCAGGGTTTGCTGGAACAGGGTCTGTTCGCCGGTCAGGGCCAGAAACTGCTTGGGAAATTGCTTGCGCGACAAAGGCCACAGACGCGAACCGCTACCACCTGAAAGAATTACCGGAATCATGTTGTCTCTCCAAAAATTTAAAAAAGGGGAATTAACGGGTCGATACCGGGCGTTTTACCCAGGTCGGTGCCAGGCTGCTGCCGCTGCCCGTGATGTACAGAACGGCGGCTTCACCGCGCTCCAGCGCTACCGGCTTGAGGTCGCTGACTTTCTTGTCACCGTCATACAGGGCGAAGCTGACCTTCACCGGGTTGATCTCGCGTTCGCCACGGCCTTTGGCCGCGACGGTTTTCACCACCTCGGTCTTGCCGTCTGCGGTTTTCAGGGTCAGCGCCTTGTCGGTCAGGTTCTGCACCCGTACCAGCGACTTTTGCTTGTTCTTGAACGGGGGTTCTTCAATCAGCTGCGGTTGGCCGCTGCCGGTGTTGACCAGGGTGTAGTAGTGATCTGACGCCAGTTTGACCGGCACGTTTTGGCTACCGATCTTGGCGCTGTAATCGCCCTGGGGCATAAAACTGAAATCGCTGCTGCCCAATGGCGCCACATCGTTCAGTGCGGTGTTGCCCACGGTGGCGCTGACTTCCTGATTGCTGGCATTGAAGATGCGCACAAAGCTCGACCCTTTGGGTGCGCTTGGGCCGTAGAGCGCGGCATCGCCACCGGCCCAGGCCTGCAGTGACAACAGGCTGAGGCCGGCCATCAGTGCGAAAGATTTGGCGAGACGACGTGGAGCAGGTTTGAACGGCATCGCTTTAATGGACATAAGTTGAACCTCTCTTTCAGTTTTGCGCCCGGTTGGGCGTCTCGGATTTGGCTGTGTTCTGTGCAAGTTGCGGCGCGCGTGCGCCGGCTTCTTTCAAGCTCGCGACCCATTTCGGATCGGCGTCGCCGATTTCGTTGTCCACCGGCAAGTAGCGCTCCGGAAATTCCCAGATCAGTACTTGTGGTGGGGTGTTCTTGAAGGCGTCACTTTTCAGGTAGGCGAGCATCGGCAGGATGGGGCCGTGGCCGTCCTTGGAGTCATTGATCACATCGCTGCGCAGCGCTTGTTTCAAGGCGCCGACAAAGTTCCAGTTGGCGTTGGCGCTGTAGCTGGTGCCTACCAGCGTGACCGGCACTTCGCTGTCGGCGAACAAGCTGTCGGCGCTTTCAGGGGCGTCGTCAGCGACGCGGGTGCTGCGTTTTTCCAGCGGTTCGGACGGCGGCAGCAAATGGCTGAACAGCGGGTCCAGTGGCAGGAAGCGCTCCAGGTCACCGTTGTGCTGCTCGGTGGTTTCAACTTCGGTGACAAACTGTTGCGGTTCACCACTGAGCGGGAACTGAGTGCTCACGGCCTTGGCCAGTTGTTGTGCGGCGATTTGCGCCCCGTCTGGCGTCCAGTGCGTGTCAGTGCGCAAAAACACCTGCGCGCCTGCCTGTTTGGCCTGTTGCAGCGGGCCGAGCAGATCAGGGGCGATTACCTGGCTGGCAGCCAGTTGCGCATGAAAGTCGCGGTACAGGTCGGCATGGATCGACGCGGGGCGTTTGTCACCCATGTGCTCGGGGTACAAGCGCACTTTGGACGGCACCACAGCCATCACCAGCTTGACGCCGTGGGCTTTCAAGGTTTGGCGTACGCCTTCAACCAGGGCGTAATTGCTCGACACGTTGTGTTCGGCATTTGGCCAGGGTTTGAACTCTTCATCGCTGAACAGCCATTGATCGCGGCCCAAGATCACACCCGGACGGCCTTCATTGAACAGGGTGAAATCCAGCGCGGCCCAGAGGTTGGTGCCCAGTCGCTTGATCGGGAACTCGTCGTCGTAATGGGTCTCGACCGCTTTGCTCCAATGACCGTTGAGCACGGTGGTTTCGGGCGGCGTGTTGAAGCCCATAAAGCTGCGCAGCGAGACCGCTCCCAAACCCAGTAACAGGCCGCAGAAGCTGGTGACGTAGACGATGCGTAATGTTCGGTTCATGGTCGGCTCCCCTTAGAACTGGAAGTACAGGAACGGCGAGAAGCTTTGCGCCGAAAGTTTGAAAATCGAGGCCATAAACAGCAGCCCGATAACACTGCGCAGGGCATAGCGTGACCAGTCCGCCGGCAGTGTCTGCGCCTTGCTGACGTCCAGTTCGGTAGGGCGGCGGTACAGGTCACGCAGGCCGAAGAAGGCCAGCGTCAGGTAAGCCACTACCAGCGTTGCCACTTGCAGACCGGTGAGGTTGGCGCGGGTCAGTTCCGACAGCGACCACTCGTTGAAGCTGAACATGGCGCCATACATGCGAGCGGCGACGTGCAGGTTTTCGGCGCGGAAAATCACCCAGCCAATCACCACGATCAGGAAGGTCAGGGCCCAGCGAATCGGATTAAGCACACGTGGGTTGGTGTTCAGGCCCAGAGCTTTTTCAATCGCCAGCCAGATGCCGTGCCAGGCACCCCAGAGGATGTAAGTGATGTTCGCGCCGTGCCACAGACCGCCCAGCAACATGGTCAGGAACAGGTTGCGGTAGGTGGTCAGCGTGCCTTTACGGTTACCGCCCAGCGTGATGTACAGGTAGTCGCGCAGCCAGGTGGAGAGGCTGATGTGCCAGCGCCGCCAGAACTCGGTGATCGACTGACTGATGTACGGCTGTTTGAAGTTTTCCATAAAGCGGAAACCCATCATCAAGCCCAGGCCGATGGCCATGTCGCTGTAACCGGAGAAGTCAAAATACAACTGCGCGGTGTAGGCCAGTGCGCCGAGCCAGGCATCGCCCGTGGTCGGGTTCTGCAAGGCGAAGCAGTGATCGGCGACCACGGCCAGGGTGTCGGCAATAAACACCTTTTTGATGAAGCCCTGCATAAACCGCGTGGCACCTTCGCTGAACTTGTCGAGGGTGTGGGTGCGGTTGTTGAACTGATCGGCCAGGTCACGAAAGCGCAGCACGGGGCCGGCGATCAGGTGCGGGAAGATCGCCACAAACGCGGCAAAATCGATCAGGTTGCGGGTGGCCGGGGTGTCACCGCGGTACACGTCGATGATGTAGCTGATGGACTCGAAAATGTAGAACGAGATACCGATCGGCAGCAGCACGTGAGTGAGGATGAACGGGTCGAGGCCGGCCGAATTCATCATCGCGTTGATGCTGTCGACGCCGAAGTTGGCGTACTTGAAGTAACCGAGAATCGCCAGATCGACCACCACGCCCAGCAATAGCCAGCGTTGTGCGGGTTTGGTACGCACACCGGCGGCTCCGACTTTGAGGCCGATCCAGTAGTTCCAGATGGTGACACCGATGAACAGCGCCAAAAAGTCCACGCGCCACCAGGCATAGAACACATAGCTGGCGATCAGCAGCAGCAGGTTGCGGTAGCGTTGGCCGCTCAAGTAATAGAGGGCGAGAAACACCGGTAAAAATAAAAACAGAAACACATTGGATGAAAAAACCATCCTGACCTCTCCGTGTTGACCAACAGTAAAGGGCTCAGCCCCCCCAAACCCCCCCGTGAATAATGGGGAGGGTGTTTGTGTTTCTTTTGGGGGGAGGGTGTCGTTTGATCGACCCTCACCCCAACCCTCTCCCAGAGGGAGAGGGGGCAGATGTGTGGTGTTACGCAGATTTGCTTTTAGTCCCCTCTCCCTCTGGGAGAGGGCTAGGGTGAGGGCTGCGTTATTTGCCTTTGTCGTGAGCCGGGTCGTACACCTTGGTCAAATCCCCGCCCAGTCGAAATGTCTTGAACGGTTGCATCTCGCGCTTGCGCTCAATCACATCAGGCGCACAGGTGTAGAGGGTGCAGAACGGCTCCAGCCAGGCGAACTTGGCGTCCACCTTCAGGTCGGTCATGTCCTGTTCCTTGCCGTTCTTGTCTTCAAATTCATCCGGGTCTTTGACCCCGCTCAACACCCGTTCGCCCAGTCGTTTGAGCGCCGCATTGTTTTCGTTGCGCAGGTCCACGCCATTGACCAGAGCAAAGCTGGCGATCATCGCCAACGGTGGCAGGGCGTAGTTGTGGTAAGCGAGCGCCCGTTGCTGACGCTTCATTTCGTTAGGCAAATAACCTTGGGCGTCGACCTGATTGGCCCCCACCTTGAACTCTTTCACCGACCAGTCGAACAAGTCACGACGGTTGGTGGCGATGGACGTGGCCATCACTGACCAGGCGGCCCAGTACGAGTGATTGTTGGTTTTGGCCAGCGGCAGGTCATCCCAGTCACTGACCACTTGATCGGCCATTTTGCTGAACCAGGCCTCGATCATCTGCGCCTGCTCTGGGTGTTTGGCCAACGGTTGCGACTCGGAAAACTTCAGGCGCAAGTAAGACGAGGCCATGCTGCCCAGCGCCCATTTGCGCATGGACTTGCCGGTGTGGTTGAAGTCCTTGCTCATCAACGCATCGGCCTGGGCCCAGGCGCTCAGCCAGTTCAATGTGCAATCGAGCTGCTCGGGGCGGCCGTCGCGCATAAATTGCATCACCTGTTTACTGGTGCCGCGCTCCAGTGTGGTGATGCCTTTGGTGGCATCACGAAAGGCTTTTTCCGATTCCACGTTCAAGGTGGAACGGGCCTTGTCCGAGCCTTCGTACTTGCTGCGAAACTCCAGCTTGTCGGTATACGGCTGCGGCATGGCCGTGCAGTCGTTTTTGAAATCCCCGGTTTTGAAGGCTTCGATCGGGGCGTAATACCCCTGTGGAGGCCGCAGGGGCGCGGCCGCGTGGGCGTTGCTGGCAAACATCGCCAAGCCCAATAGGGTCGGCGCCAGCAGTGTGCGTAAGTTGATCGGTGCAGTAGGCATCAGAAACCTCATCGTCCAGCCTGCGCGGTGTGCTGCGCAGGGGAGGGGAATACGTTGCGGGTGCAGAGTTTGGCTTCGACTTGCTGCGCGTCACCCGCGTCATCCGGGCCCTGAATTTCAAGGGCCAGCAGGTTCTGGTCGGCCCAGTCTTCATCGGTGCGCAGTTCAAAGGCGAAACGTCCGTCTGTGTCGGAGGTTGTCGGCTTGTCGATTTTCAGAGTCTCGTGGCGACCGTTCATGTACCAGAGGGTGGCTTGCAAGGTTTTCACCGAGGGGTCGGCGAAGCGGATGTCAATTTGATGGTTGGCGTTGTGCAACGGCTTGTTGGTGCCATTGACCAACAACTGGTTGGTGCCGGGCTTGAGTGTGGTGCTTTTGCTCAGCAGTGCAGGCTTGCCTTCACAACCGTTGTCCAGCAGCGACATCATTTGGCGGTAGGTGACTTCCTGATCGAGGCGATACAGCGGCGAGAACTCCCAGATCAGTACCTTGGGCGGGGTCTTCTGAAACTCATCGCTGCCCAGGTACTGCAACATCGACCCTTCCAGACCGCCGCCCGGGAAGGCGACATTGAGTACGTCAGCGCCGATGTACTGCTCCAGGAACCCGGCAAAGTTGTAGTTCTTGCCGCTGTGGCTGGTTCCCACCAAGGTGATTTGCGGGTTGGCCGAATCGCTGAACAGATCGTCGTCGCCCGCTTCGCCTTTAGGCTCGGTGCTGAACTGATCCATGTATTGCACGGCGTAGCTGGTGCCGCACAGTTGCCCGGCCATGTTATGCAGGGTGCCGGTTTTACCCATACGTCCGGAAATTTTGGTTTCAAACTCGCGCTTTGGGATGTCCGCGAAGCCGGGGATTTTTTTCACTGTTTCGGCGACGATTTTGGCCGTGCGCTCGGCGCCGTAAGGCGTCCAGTGCTGGTCACCGCGGAAGTAGAAGTCGTGCGCCTGTTGCTCGTCGGTCAACGGTGACAGGTCAGGCACGTAGTAACCCATTTTGGCGAAGCGTGCGAGCATGGCCTGATAGTTTTTCAGGGCCGTGTCGTAGTCGAATGATGCGCGCTCGGCTGGCATCAATTTACTGCGATTGACCAGCCCGCGAGTCGGCTGGTAGACCACGACCAATTCCACCCCTTTGCTTTTGAACGCATCGTGCAGTTGCTGCATGCGCTTGTAGCCTGCGGGCGTGGTTTCGAATTGGGTGCGCAGGTCTTCCTGGGTGCGGAACAACCAGTCACCTTTGGCCTGCACCAACGTGGTGAAGTTTTGCTGGTAACGCGTGGTGTAGTTCTTCGCGTCGTGGGCTTCGGGGCACAGGTTGCAGCACTCCTCGGCGGTGAACGTCGGCGCTTCGATTTCATCGGCTTGCACGCCTGCGCTGGCAAGCAGAAGGCCGGCGGTCAGCAACGTGATCAAATGGGGGGGCATAACAGTCATCCTCAGTCGTGCAATTCGGTCTGGCGTTCAACGGGGTCGATCAGCACGGCTTTTTGCTGGCGCACCATCAGGTCGAGGATCTCGTCCTGACGTTCACCCAGAATCCCGTTCAGGCTGATACCGCTGGATTTGGTCGGGGCCAGCATCGACACCCGGTACAGCTCGATGCTCAGGGGCGAATCGATGCTTAATGGGCCGCTGCCGTTACCGGCCAGCTCGCCACCCACCAGAATCAGCGACACTTCGGTGTCGAACGGGTCGAGGTGAATATCGCGGTCGGTGTCGCTCAGGTCTTTGATGTGGCCGTACACGCCCGTCAGGCCGTTGGCCATCGAGAGGTTTTCGTACAGGCGAATATTCACGCTGTTGCGCACCCGAATGCCGTGACGACGGTTGTTGAAAACCTTGTTGCCCCACAACAGGTTGTCGCCGCTCTCATAGAGGGTGATGCCGTCGGTGTGGTTCTGGAAAATGTCGTTGTCGGCAATCAGGTTGTTGACGCTGTTACGGTCGATCACCAGGCCCGACAATTTGTTGTTGTGGCTGCGGTTGTTGAAGATGAAGCTGTCGTCCACTTCACGGGAAATGATGATCCCGTGTTTGCGTTTAGTGCCGAACACGTCGTTCTCGGCAATGATCAGGCCGTGCGAACGGTCATGGGGGTCAATGCCGTAGACGATGTTGTCGCGGTAAGTGCTGCCCTTGACTACAAAGTCGCGGGTTTCGTAGCAGTAGAAGCCGTACCACATGTCCGAGAACTCGGAGTCGACGATCCAGCCGGTGGGCTCATCGCGTTTGACCACCTTGGCCATGTTGGGCGTGTACTGAGAAATACTCACCCCGTACGACTTACTGTTGGCGTAGCCAAAGCTGGCCATCTTGCTGTTGACGATGTAGGTCTGGGTGCCGCCCCAAGCCAGCAGGAACGGACGGAATTCTTTTGCGTCGCGGAAAGTGGCCGGACCATTGGCCTTTTCACGCCAGCCAGTGACTTGGGTGTCACGCACAAACAACTGGCCATCGTTGACCAAAAAGGAGCCGCCTTCTTCGGACAGACGCAGCTCTTTGGTGCTGCTGTCGATGTCCAGAATGCCTTGATGCCCGACTACAATCGGCAAGCGCGCCAGGTACACACCCGGTGCGGTTTCGCTGAAGTACTGTTTGGGCAGGCGTTTGGCCAGATCCTTGAGGTTTACATAGCCGTCGTCGATGAAAATCGCCTGGGGAATACCGCCTTGGCGCACCACCCATTCGGCCATTTTGTTATCGCCACCGATAAAGTCTTTCAGGGCGTTCTCTTGCATCATGCGGCGCACGCTGACTTTGCCGGCTTTGCTGCGCACAATCTTGGCCGCTGCGGCTTCACGGGTGTAACCCGACAGGTCGGGCAGGGCGGGCTTGGCAATGTCCAGCGGCGCCGACGGGGCTGTGCTGACGGTGTAGGTTTTGGCTTGTTGCAGCTCTTTGGCCACCGTCTGCTCTACCGGCGAGACGGAGGCAAAGGCGGCCGAACTGGCCAGTAGCAGCGCGCCAGCCAGCAGGCTGATCGCGCCTTTGTGGGCAGGATGATTCATGTCACGCACTCCCGTTGGCGTAGTCATCAGAAGCGCCAGATCACGTCAACAAACGCGCGGTGCATGTACGAGTCGACGTTCTTGCCGTAGGCATCGCCCGGCTTGAACACGCCGCCACGAAAGCGCACCAGCGCTGAAGGCTCGTCAATCGACTGGCTCAGTGCCGCTGGCAGCAGGCCTTGCTTGAAGTACTTGGTGACCACCAGATCCATTTCCTGACCCAGGTCGTTTTTACCGTCGATCAACGGCAGTGACGTGCTGGACAGCAAGCCGCCAGTCGGGTCTTCGGTATTTTCGACGGCGTTGATGCCGTTGCTGCCCACCGGCTTGCTGGCGTCTACGCGCCAAAACTTGTGGTAGACCAGCGAGGCGTCGTAGTCGTCGCGCAGCTGCCAGGAGGTGAACAGGCTGGCGCTTTGCATGTTCTGCATTTCGCCACGGAATGCCTCACCAAAACGGTGAACCCGCGAGCGGGTGCCGGTGTAGTTCGAGCGGTTGCTCTCAAGGCCGGTCTGCTGGTAATCAGCGCTGGCGCGGGAATAGGCCGCACCGACTTGCCAGTTCGGGTCAAGGCGCAAACGAATGCCCAGATCGGTGGCCCAGCCGTCTACGTTGTCACTGGTTTTGGCGCCCGCCAGCGTGCGCCCGTCCACACTGGAGGTGGCCAGGTTGTCGCGTTTGCCGGTCATGCCGGTGAGGCTGGCCCAGTAATTGACGGTGTTGGTGTTGCGGTAGTTGTAGGCGTCGCTGTTGGCTTCAATGCCGAGCCAGGTCAGGTCGCCGTTCTCGGTTTTATCCAGCGCGTCGACTTCTTCACCTTGATGCTTGAGCTTGCCATCGTCGTGGGTGTGATGCGCACGCAGGCCGACCCACTGGCCGGGTGTCCACTGTGCTGAAATATCACCGAACAGGTGCAAGCGATCCTTGTCATCCGGGGCCAGATCGTGGAGGTCGGTGCGGTACTCGCTGAAGCGTTCAGCAACGCCCAGATTAGCCTTCAACAAGGTGGTATCGAACGTCCAGTTCAGCGCTTCGATATTGGTGTCGCGCCACAGGCCGTCGTCGTTGCGCAGGCGCTGGCGACCCAATCGCAGCTCTTCGCCGGGGTAAGCGGTGAAACCTTTGTAACCGAGCCAGAATTCACGCAGGGCCAGGTAGCTTTTATCCGGTTGGCGCGAATCGCTGCTGCTTGATTGCTGCTCATCGGCTTGTTGCAGGGTGTCGGTTTCGATGATGTCGCTGGACGTCACCGCCTGCCCCATCACGTAGGCGCTCCAGTTGCCGTGTTCGAAATACGCCCATGGGCGCAGGTCAAGGGCGATACCGTTTACGTCGCCGCCGTCACGGGTGCCGAGGTCGCGGTCGTCTTCGGACTGCACGGTGATTTTCGTCTCAAGGCCGAAGTTCTTTTCATCGGTCATGGCGGCCAGGGTCGGGCATGACCACAGCAGCGCGAAAGACAGGCCAATGCCCGCTTTCACAAAGGGATTGAGGGTCATAGGGCTTCCTCGCCGTGTTCTTGTTCTAGCTGTGCACGCAGCAACAGGTTGGCGCGCAGGGTGCGTTCTTTTTCCAGCAGGCGTTCGGCGTCGGCGCGTTGTTCAGGCGGCAGTTGCTCGTCGAGCTGGCTCGCCAGTTCATTGCCCTGCGGGGTGTCCTGGAGTTTCGCCAGTTGGCCGAACACATAAGCGTTCAGCAGGTTGGGCTGAGTGCCTTTGCCTTGGGAGAACAACTGGGCGATGGCGAAGTCGGCGCTGTTTTGGCCGTTACGCGCAGCCTTGAGCAAATGGTCGAGGGCTTTTTGCGGATACACCTGACCCAGATAACCGCGACGGTAAATCTGACCCAGGTAGTAATCCGCCGCGACTTCTTTGTCCACGGCACGCTGGAAGTGCGCCTCGGCCTTTTTCGCATCCGGGGTCATCCACTTGCCGTCGTAATACATACGTCCCAGCAACAGCTCGGCGCGGGGCAGATCGGCAGCGCGGCCGTTGTCCAGGTATTCCTGCAACTGCGCGGTGTCGCCCTGATCCGGGAAGTCATAGAGCAATTGCGCCAGGCTCACCCAGGCTGCGGGGTAACCGGGGGCGATGTTTTCCAGCAACGATTTAGCCGTTTCGGGATCAGGCGTGCCCAGCGTCGGATCGGCCAATACCCGGGCGACACCGTCGACCTTCTTGGCCGAGGCTGCGCCACTGCGATACGCGCCTTGCAACTGCTTGACCAGCTCGGCCAGTTGTTCGGTTTGACCGCGTTTCTGGTAGATCGCGGCCAGCTCGGGGTAATAACCGGCGTTGCCCAGGGATTGTTCGAGCAAGCCCTGTGCTTCAAGCAGCTCGGCCTCGGTCGCATCGGGCTTGGTTGCCAGCAGGCGGCCAAGACGGCCCTGAGCGCGAGGTGAAGTTTTTGCGGCCGCGCGGTAAGCGGCTTCGGCTTTCTTCAGTTGATCGGCGTCTGGATTTGTCATCCAGATGTCCGCCAGTCCGACCTGCGCTTCGGTGTAGCCCAGATCCGACAACGCTTGATAGTTACGCTGAGCGGTGGCGGTATCGCCGCGCTTCAAGGCTTCATTGGCCAGACGCTGATCGGGCAGGCCCGCACAACCGGCCAATGCGATGGCTGCAACCAGTGGTAGCAACGCCTGCCCCCGTAGCAGCTGCCGAAGGCTGCGTTCGGTTGCGAAGCGACCGTAAAACCCATTGGCACGGTGTGTCAGAACCTGCGCGTGCTCAGGAGGGCGAGCGCTGCGCACTCGGACGCCGCCTTCGGCAGCTGCTACGGGAAATGGCATGGGGGATGGGCTTGTCATGCTTACAAACCCGCAGCCGAGGCTTTGTCGATCAACCAGTTCAACGATGGGCCACGGTCGCTGCGCACGTCTACTGGACGGCCAGCCAACGCGCTGTCCAGCGGGGCGTCAGGTTTGATTTGCACGCGAATGTCAGATGACAGGTCATCGCTGTTAAGGCTGGTGCTGCTGATGATCTTGCCGCTGCGCTGGCCATCTTCACCGGCAATCTGGAAGTTCACACGGGTGCCCGGCAGTACGTCACCGAACTGGCGATAGCTGAAGCGTGCAGCAATACCGGCTTCGCTGGTGCGCGGTACCAGTTTGAAGATCACGTCGCCCTTGCTGGCGTATTGACCATTGGCAACCACTTGTTCCGCCACCACGCAATCACATGGCGAGGTCAGGGTACCGGTCATTTGCTTGCCGAACAGGGTTTCGATGTTCTGTGGTTGCAGCTGGTTTTCGTCCAGATGCCCCTTCAGGACGTCGAGCATGCTGGTGCTGAAGGTCGCAATCGGCGCGCCGCTGGCGGCCAGTTGGTCGTCTTTGATCAGGCTTTGCACCGTGCCGTCACGGGGCATGGTGATGTTCAAGGCGGGCACGCTGACCAGAGCCGATTGCGCGTGGGTGACGAAATACAGGCCGTACACCGATTTGACGATAAAGCCGAACGCCACCAGACCGACGACAAACACACCGGCGCTCAGCACTACGGCTTTCATACGACCGAACGGGCTCATGCCGCTGCCGCCATCCTTGACCTTGCGCGCTTTGGTGAAGTTGTCACGTTGCAGGGTGGCGAGCATTTCGCCCATGGTCACGATGTCGCCACTCAAGTGCGAGGTGATCAAGTGACGCAAGGTGGCGATGTCTTGCAGGTCCAGGTTCTGGAACTGGCAGCCGACGCGGCCGGTCTGGCGGTCAACATTGCGAACCAGCAGGTCGACGTCCATGGTCAGGCCGAGGTTATCCACCAGAAATTGCAGGCGGCCTTTAAACACGTCGCCGACCTTGAAGGTCTGGTTGGCCGCATTGAAGCTCAGGCCACCGGCCGAGAGGTCGATCAGGCTGACTTCCATCGGCGCGCGCTCGGCCGTGAGAAAGCGCAGCTTGGCCGGGATTTTGACCCGCGCATGCTGGCGCTGGGCTTCGGATTCGTGGACAACGTTGGCGTTAACTTGAGTGTTCATGGGTCTTATTCCTGATTAATTCGGTCGGGTCGGTTCAGACCATCGTCAACAGCACAGCAACAAAAATGCTGGCAGCGGAGAAGGTCATGGTTCGAGACGACCAGGTGTTGAACCAACGTTGAAAGCTGGCCAGATCACGGGTCAATTTAGTGTCCTGACGGGTCCAGGATTGTTGGTCGAGGCGGAAGAACACGTAGATCTTCACCAGTGCCCCAACGATCTGGTTGTAATAAAGAATCACCGGGTAAGCCGGGCCGATGCTGTGACCCGAACAGGCCAGCAACAGGGTCAGAATCAGGCGGGTGATGCCAATCCACAGCAGGTAGGCAATAAGGAAGGTGATGCCGTATTTGGCCGTGGCAATCAGCGCTACCGTCAGGCCCAGCAGTGAGGTCCACATCGACACACGCTGGTCGAACAGCACCAGGCTGGTGAAGGCGCCGAGGCGTTTAACACCCAGCCCTAACGCGCGGGCGTTCTGGCGCAGGTTGTTGCCGTACCAACGGAACATCAGCTTGCGACTGGCCTTGATAAAGCTCTTTTCCGGCGGGTGTTCCACGGTATGGATCGCCGCGTCTGGCACGTAAAAGGTGTCGTAGCCCAGACGCATCAGGCTGAACCAGCTGGACTTGTCGTCGCCGGTCAAAAACTTGAAGCGGCCCAGACGCCAGTGTTGCAGCGAGTCACTTTCCACATCGGCAATAAAGTCGGGGTCAGTCACTACGTTGGCACGGAACACTGACATGCGTCCGGTCATGGTCAAGACGCGCTTGGACAGGGCCATCGAGCACATGTTGATGTGGCGTTGAGCAAAGCGCAGCTTGTGCCATTCGCTCATGATGTAGCCGCCGCGTACTTCGCAGAACTCGTTAGTGGTCAGGCCGCCGACATTGCCGAACAGCTGGAACCACGGCACGGTTTTGCGCACCACGCCTTGGGCGAGCACGGTGTCACCGTCGATCACTGCAACCACTGCGCGGTTGTCGGGCATGTGCCGCGAGATGGCGCGGAAGCCATAGGCCAGGCCGTCGCGTTTGCCGGTGCCGGGAATGCGCACAAAGTCCAGCTTGACGCGGTCAGGCGGGTTGAGGCGCTGCCACATGCTCTTGACCAGCAGCTCATCGGACATTTCCACCAGCGAACACACCACGGTGGTAGGCAAGCCGCAGTCAATGGCTTCGCGAATGACCGAGCTGTACACCTGCGCGGTGGTCAGTGCGTCGATTCGAAAGCTGGTGACCATCAGAAACACATGAGACGGGTCAGCCGCCTTGCCCAGCTTGCGTACCTTGCGGCGCAAGTGGGGGTACACCACATATAAAAACAGCATGCCGCGCAGAAAATGCGTGGCACCCATTGAGTAGCGCCAGATACCCACGGCGCCAATCAGGAAAATAAAGTTCTTCGACTCGGAGTCAAAGGTAGAGGTCGGCAACGCTAGCGCGAGGCCCATCAACAGGCTTAGAAAAAACAGCCAGCCCGCGGATTGAAGTAACACGTTTTTTAACTTGGACATTTGCGTCATCCGAAGGTGAAGAGGGCTTCGAGCTGCAAGCCGCAAGCTACGAGTGAAGCGCTGTAAACTTGCGACGTGCTGCTTGAAGCTGACGGCTGCTGTTACCAGCAGATGCCTTCGGTGCGGCTGGTGGTGCTAGTGGCCTTGGCCATAAAGCCGACCAGGTCGATGACTTGTTTACCGGCCGGTGCGTTTTGCGCCAGGGCACGGAATTTCTCGTCGCGGTTACCCAGAATGATCACGTCGCTGTGATTGATCACTGCGTCGAAGTCCGAGTTGAGCAGGGACGACACGTGAGGGATTTTCGATTCGATGTACTCTTTGTTCGAACCGTGAACACGGGCGTATTCGACGTTGGTGTCGTAGATGCTCAGGTCGTAGCCCTTACCGATCAGCATTTCTGCCAACTCGACCAGCGGGCTTTCGCGCAGGTCATCGGTGCCGGCCTTGAAGCTCAAGCCGAGCAGGGCGACTTTGCGTTTGTCGTGGCTGGCAACGATGTCGAAGGCGTTCTGCACTTGCGATTCGTTACTGCGCATCAGCGAGTTGAGCAGCGGCGCTTCAACGTCCAGCGAACCGGCGC
Organism: Pseudomonas sp. TMW22091; assembly: GCF_022496705.1. NCBI lineage: Bacteria > Pseudomonadati > Pseudomonadota > Gammaproteobacteria > Pseudomonadales > Pseudomonadaceae > Pseudomonas > Pseudomonas sp. TMW22091. The sequence goes on along the minus strand of NZ_SCFI01000006.1, from coordinate 331,753 downwards.
GGTAGGTCAGGGCGCGAACATCTTTAGGCAGGCAAGAGCCGCCGAACGCGAAGCCCGGACGCATGTAGTACTGCGACAGGTTGAGGGTTTTGTCCTGGCAGACCACGTTCATCACTTCACGGCCATCTACACCCACTGCTTTGGCAATGTTGCCGATTTCGTTGGCGAAGGTCACTTTGGTGGCGTGCCATACGTTGCAGGTGTACTTGATCATCTCGGCCACTTCGATGTCCTTGCGGATGATCGGTGCGTCGAGTTCTTCGTACAGCGATTGCAGCACATCGCCAGAAGCGGTATCGAACTCGCCGATGACAGTCATTGGCGGCTGGTCGTAGTCGGCAATGGCCGTGCTTTCACGCAGGAATTCAGGGTTTACGGCGACGCCGAAATCAACGCCTGCTTTCTTGCCCGAGCATTCTTCGAGAATCGGGATCACGACATTTTTCACGGTGCCCGGCAATACGGTGCTGCGCACCACGATGGTGTGACGGCTGGTTTTTTCACGCAGCACAGCGCCGATTTCGCGGCATACGGCTTCGATGTAGTTAAGTTCCAGATCACCGTTTTTCTTGCTCGGCGTGCCGACGCAGATCATCGACAGGTCGCTGTCACGGATGGCCGAAGCAAAGTTGGTGGTGCCGCGCAGACGGCCTGTTTGAATACCCTGAGCCAGCAGCTCGCCAAGGCCCGGTTCAACGATGGGCGATTTGCCGAGGTTGATCAGGTCAATCTTGTCTTGAGAAATATCAACGCCAATAACTTCATGGCCGCGGGCAGAAAGACAACCGGCACAAACGGCGCCGACGTAACCCAAACCAAATATGCTGATGCGCATCGTAATTGACCTCTGTCATGTTCAAGCCACTGAGTGGCCTAAGTTAAAAAATATGGGCGAACTTGGAATTACGGCATAACTAACCCGCAATACCGTGAACAGGCACTGTTATGTTTCAACGCTGCTTAAGTTGCACTTTTAAAGTGCAGCTACTTATTGTCTTGTAGGACAATTTGGCTCGAAGCCCTCCGCGGATACACGCAGGGGCATACCTCAAGCCATTGATTTATATGGCACGAAGGCGTTTAGCAGGTGATTCGCTTTTGATCGCCACACCCCGGCTGGCCAGAGCGTGTTAAGCGTTTATTTTATGAGTGCTGCGTAAGTCATTTCCTACAAGCTCGGTAATAATTGTTACGGATTCTATGAGCGGTGCTTCGGTACATAGTTCCAGCCCGCTGATCTCGTTTTTACATATTGCTGAATGTGTTTCAAAAGATGGCACTAGTTGCAAAGTGATGGCCCCAAAGGTTTCGCCCTTTATTTGTAGGGAGTTCATTCGTTGCGATAGTTAAGTGCCACTATCCAAAAAAAAATTAAGTGCCACTATGAAAAAAAGTCACATTTGTCGAGTGAATTTATATTTATCGAAGGGTTGGGAGGGCGAAATCAGGTGCGACGCACGCTCAGGGAGCTGAGGTGCGTCGAAAAAGGGAGGGGTTATTCGGGGGCGTGATCGCGTAGGAAAACCAGCAAGTCGGGTTTCGAGTGCTCGGTACTGTAACGATAGCCCTGAGCGTCAAATTGCTTGAGGTGTTCAGGGTTGTTGATACGTTCCTTGATCACAAAGCGGCTCATCATGCCTCGGGCCTTTTTCGCGTAAAAGCTGATGATCTTGTGCTGACCGTTTTTCAGGTCCTTGAATTCGGTATTGATGATGCGCGCGTTCAAGGCTGATTTTTTGACGGCTGAAAAGTATTCGTTAGACGCCAGATTGAGCAACACATCATCGCCTTGTTCGGCCAGTGCTTCATTCAGCCATTCGCTGATGCGTGTACCCCAGAAGGCGTACAAGTCCTTGCCGCGAGCGTTGGCCAGCTTGGTGCCCATCTCCAGTCTGTACGGCATCATCAAGTCCAGCGGACGCAAGAGTCCGTAAAGGCCTGAGAGCATACGCAGATGGGTTTGGGCATAGTCAAAGTCGTCTTCATTGAAGTCCACGGCATTGAGGCCGGTGTACACATCGCCTTTAAAGGCCAGCAGTGCCTGCTTGGCATTTTCGGGAGTAAAGGCTGGGGTCCAGCTGCCGAAGCGAGCGGCATTGAGGCCTGAAAGCTTATCGGACAGGTGCATCATCTCGCCAATCTGTTGCGGGCTTAACTCACGCAATTGCTCGATCAACACCTGCGAGTGGTCCAGGTACTGAGGCAAGGTAAAGCGCGCAGTGGCTGGCGGCGTTTCGTAATCGAGGGTTTTAGCGGGTGAAATCACCATCAGCATAAGGTCGTCTCCTTTATAGGCAGGGGAGCAATTCTAGGGGGTAGGAGGGTTTGACTCCACCTATCACCTTCATAGAAGGGTGTTGAGGTGTAGTTGCTGACGAGGAATGAAGGTTGAGATGGGCTGCTTGCCGCAGCCTCGTGACGAGGCAACGAGCCTGTGATCTGTTTTTGATCTGGCTTGTGATCTGGCTTGTGATCTGGCTTGTGATCTGGCTTGTGATCTGGCTTGTGATCTGGTTTTTGATCTTGATCTACCGCCCCTTTCGGGAGGCCGAGTGGAGGTTCTGCGCAGTGGGTCGACCGGCATGGATGCCGGGAGAGCTGCGATCGGGCCATGGATGGCCCGTCGCAGCGTGCCCACGGAGCGGGACCGGAGCGAGGGACACCTGAGCGAAGCGAGGGCCGTACGCAGGGGCAAGGCCTTTTTGCTTACTTTTGTGGCTGTTTGACAAAAGTGAGCCGCCGTAAGGGCGGAACCCGTAGATAGATTTAACGCATTCAATGGATATGTACACGGGCCTATTAAAAGCTTCGAGTACATATCCATTATTAGCGTCTAGTTGAAGTTATGGTTTCGCCCTTACGGCGAGTTCCTTTTGGCAAACAGCCCCAAAAGGAACCAAAAGGTCCTTGCCCTACCATACGGCCGAGCTCGCCTAGGCTCGCCCGGTGCCTTCTCTCCGGCACTGTTATGGGGGCACGCCGCGACGGGCCATCCTTGGCCCGATCGCGGCTGGCTCGGCGTCCTGCCTCGCCACCCCCATAACAGCACCTGCGTTCAGCCTCCTGTGATGGGCCCCAGTGTCGCTCCCACTGTTTCGGTGGCGGCAGGGGGATTGGTTTATAAGCAACCAGCAACCAGCAACCAGCAACAAGCATCAGTCTTAAAGCGCTGCAAGCAAGGTTATAGTGCTGGCAGTTTTTTATTGGGAGAACAACCCGTGCGTGTGGCTCTTTTTTTATCGACCTGGCTGATGTGTCTGGGTGCAATGGCGGCGCCCAACGAACCGGCAACGCTGGACCGCAGCACTTGGCCGGAACAACTGAGCAGCCCGGCCTTGTTCGACGTGGCCTCACGCGCAGAAATCCTCACCTTCGCTCATGCTTTACTGGCCACCGAAGCGCTGGATGAAAACGCCCTGAAACAGCGTCTTAACCTTAAAGTCATTAACCTCGACTCAATCGATAGCGTTCGTCAGCGCCTGTGGCAGCAGCTCTTGCTTAACTACAACGCCGCCCAACAGAGCTGCGATCAGGATGCATCGTTTTGTTACTACGTCGAAGACATGCCCTCGTTGCGCGAACAGGCCGGCAAATTTGTCGTGGCCGACGACTCGTTTTACGCAGCATGGGCCGAGCCGAGCCGTGAGTTCCATCGTCGTTATCTGGATGAACAGCTGCGAATGGCAGCGTTGTTCCCGCAAATTGCCAGTGAAGTCGCTGTATTCGGTGAGCAGGAGTTCAACGGCGAACAAATGAGCGACCGACTCTTTATGTTGACGCTCGACAGTGGCCCCAGCCAGTCACCGGGCACAACAGACTGGCTCACCGACTACTTGCGCAAGCAATCGATGAGCGCGACCTTCTTTGTGCTCGGCAATAGTCTGCAAGCGCGCCTCGGTAAAACCTCTGAACAGGCCGTTCAGTCGCTGTACAAGGGCCAGTGCGTCGGTGTGCAAGGCTGGGAATACCGCTCGCACAGCCATTGGCAAGACTGGCAGGACTCGATTGTGCGCAGTGCCGCACTGGTCAAACAGCAGCTACCAGACAATTACGTGCCTGTGTTCAGCCCCCCCTATGGGCATCGACGTGCAGACAGCGGCGCATTTTTCAAGTCGCAAGGTTTGCAAGTGGCCTTGTGGAACATTGATTCGCAAGACATGGCCGCCAGCCTGACCGGCGAGCAGTCGGCGCATCGGGTGCTGACCTTGATGCTGTTGTGGCGTCATGGGGTGATTGCCTTTCACGACACTCAAGACAAAGTGCGCAGCGCATTGCCCTGGTTACTGAAGGCCACAGCGCAGAGCGGTTTGGGTTGGCAAGAATGCGGGGCAATGGGTCACCCGTGAAGGGAGTGCCCGCCGGTGAAGGCGGGCGAGGGCGTTACAGAAGGCGCAAGGCCATGTCGGTGCCGACGCGAAGGTATTCAACTTGAGCCACGATGGCGTCTTTGACGATGGCCTCACCGGTGTCAGTGAGCTGGGCTTTTTTGGCATCAATGACCGATAGCTGTAGCAACTGCATGGCAACGTCCATCGCCTTTTGGAAGGCAGTGATGTTGTTGTGCAAGCCAAACTCGTGAATGACTGCCTCCATGCGCTCGTCTGCATTGTCACGAAGTTGTTGGTATTCGGTAAAAGACACGCTGCCGTCTTTGTAAATATCGAGCAGCAGGTGTTCCAGGGTTTTGGAAATTGGGGTCATACGGCCTCCTTCGGCATAAGCATTGAGGAATCAGGCTGAAAGCAGCCTGCCACGAAGCTTACGTGCGCCTTCAAGGAGGGCAGACAAGACGCATCCGCGCTTTTTGTCAGAGGGCTCTGGCATTTCTGTCAGCAGAATAAATTCCGCTTTTTGTATCCGAGATAGCCGATTTTTGGTTCAAAAACGTATGACTATGTTTCAGGTAATTACTAAGCCTAGTAGCGATTTGAGATGGCGCCAAGTCCATTTGGCCCGTTAGAAAAAAATAGTTAAAAAGCGCAAGAAAAGCTTTTTTTTGTCACACAATTTGGAGTATTACGAAGACAGACAGCCGAAACCTGCAACACAGGTGGCGTCTTCCAAGACCCATCGGGCAGGACATTCATCTGGCAGGTTCAGATGAATAGGCAGTCACTTCGAGGCGCAACACTGTTGAGGTGTTGCGTCGAATGGCTCCCACAAAGGTGACCGAGTATGGATGATCACGGACGCATTCCTTCTTCCAACAAACCGATCCTTTATGTACTCGATACCAATGTTCTGATTCACGATCCCAATGCGTTGCTCAACTTCGAGGAACACCACGTCGCAATCCCGATGACGGTGCTCGAAGAACTCGACAAACTCAAGGCCGGCAAGTTGCTGGTGGCTGCGGAGTGCCGCCAGGCAATCAGGCTGATCGATCAGTTATTGGGCGTTGCTTGCCCCGAAGATGTCGAAAAAGGCGTGCCCATCCAGCGTGGTAAAAGCGGCCCTAAAGGCTTCCTTTCCATCTTGATGAACAAGCGCAGAGAACCCAACACGCTGCTGCCCGAAAACCTCAACGACAACATCATCATCAACCAGTTGATCGACTTGCATGCCCGCCGACCGGAATGGCATGTGGTGCTGGTGACCAAAGACATCAACATGCGCCTCAAGGCGCGTGCCTGCGGAATCGAAGCCGAAGATTACAGCACCGACCAATTGGTTGATGACGTGTCGATGCTGTCTCGCGGCTATCACACCATGACCGGCTCCTTCTGGGACCGTGTCAGCAAAGTTGAAACCCGTCAGGGGCATGGCCGTACCTGGCATCAGGTACAACTGGTGGACAATTTACCTGCGGTGCATATCAACGAGTTCATCATCGACGAACAGGGCTTTGTCGGCTGGATCAAGGAGATTCGCAAAGATCACCTGTTGATTCTCGACCTGCATCAAGAGCCTTTATTGCATCAGGAAGCCTGGGGGCTCAAACCCCGGGACATTTATCAGGGGCTGGCGTTGTTTGCCTTGCTGGACCCGGATATTCACCTGGTCAATCTGTCGGGTGCGGCGGGTTCGGGTAAAACCATTCTGGCGCTGGCGGCGGCTATTGAGCAAACCATGGTCAGCAAACGCTACCGGCGCATCATCTGTACCCGCAGCGTGCAAGGGCTGGATCAGGAAATCGGCTTTTTGCCGGGCACCGAAGCCGAGAAAATGGAACCTTGGCTGGGCGCTATCACCGACAACCTTGAAGCTTTGCATATGGAGGACGAAAGCACCCACGGCAGCGTTGATTACATTCTTAGCAAAGTGCCTTTGCAGTTTAAATCCCTCAACTACATACGGGGCCGCAGCTTCCAGCAAAGCCTGATTTTGATTGATGAATGCCAAAACCTGACGCCGCACCAGATGAAAACCATCATCACCCGTGCGGGTGCAGGCTCTAAAGTGGTGTGCCTGGGCAACCTGGCGCAGATTGATACGCCTTACCTGTCGGCCACCAGTTCAGGGCTGACCTACCTGACGGAGCGTTTCAAAGACTTCCCCAATGGTGTGCACATTGCCCTGCAAGGGGTGCCTCGTTCGATTCTGGCCGAATACGCCGAATCCCATCTGTGACCCAACCCCGGGCGGCCCTGAGCCGCCCGATTTCATCACGATTCACCCCCGACCTGTAGCAGCTGCCGAAGGCTGCGTCCGGCGACGCAGTCGTCGTAAAACCGCAAAGCAGGGTTTCAGGATCTACGGTCGCTTCGCAACCGCACGCCGCTTTCGGCAGCTGCTACGGGTATGACCAAATCGCGTTAAGCTGCACGGCACAGGCATGACAGGATCGTCAGGATGTTACTGCGCAACATCGATTTAAACCTGCTGGTGGTGCTCGACGCGTTGCTCACGGAGAAGCACGTGACCCGCACGGGCATCCGCCTGCACCTCAGCCAACCGGCCATCAGCCACTCATTGAACAAACTCCGGGTGCTTTTGGACGATCCGTTACTGATCCGTCAGGGCAACGAGGTGGTGCTCAGCGTGCTGGCACAAAACCTTCAGGCCCCACTCAAAGCCATCCTCGGGCAGATCGAATCCTTGCTCGGCCAGTCCATCGATTTTGTTCCTGCCGAGTCGCAACGCACTTTTCGTGTCGCCATGTCAGATTACGGTGCCTCGATTGTGTTGCCGAAGTTACTGGTGCAACTACGCGCCCAAGCACCCGACACCTCGTTGGTGGTGGTACAAGACAGCCGCGCCGGCATGCTGGAGCAAATCGAACAGGGCAAGATTGACCTCGCCCTTGGGGTGTTTACCCACCTGACCGATGAGGTCTGCAGTGAGTTGCTGTTTGAAGAGACCTTCACTTGCCTGTTAAACCGGCGCTCGCTGCCTGAGCAGGGCGAGCTGGATCTGACGGGTTATCTGGCGCGTCCGCACCTGCTGGTCTCCACTGACGGCAGCACTCAGGGCGAAGTCGATAACGTGCTGCGTGCGCGGGGTTTGCAGCGTCGGGTGGTGGTCAATGTGCCGCACTGGAGCGCGGCCCCGGCCATGATTGTCGACACAGACTTGATCCTCACCGTGGCCACCCGCACCCTCGACAATCGGGTGATGGGCGACGGTCTCGTCACAATGCCCCCGCCCTTGGCCATTGCGCCCTTTAACTACGTGCAGGTTTGGCACCCGCGTTTAAACGAAGACCCGGGCCATCGCTGGCTGCGTGAGTTAGTCAAACAGGTGACGGCATCAACCCCGAGAAGCGATGAAAAACCCGGCCAGCACCACGCTGACGCCGATCAGCTTTTGCAGGCTGGGCGTGTGCCTGGGTAAGCCGAGCAACCCGAAATAGTCCATCAGCACTGAAATTAGCAACTGGCCGACCACCACCGCCATGATGAAATTCAGCGCACCCAGACGTGGCACGATCATCAGCGCCACGGTGATGTAAAACACCCCGGCCAGCCCGCCCAACCACACCCACCAGGGTGCACCGAGAAGCGCGGCTGCATTGGGGCGGGGCACTTTGATCAGTAGCATCACCACGGCAATGGCGGCACCACTGACACACAACGACATTGCCGTTGCCCAGAACGGGTGGCCCAGCAGCACCCCCAGGCGGGCGTTGCTCCCAGCTTGCAAAGGCACGGCGGCACCGGCCAGCAGACTTAACACAATCGCAATAAAAAACGGCATCACTGCATCCTCCAAGGTTTGCACCGTTGTACGGCGCAGGAGGGCGGGTGACCAATTCGACGATCTGATGTGCGCTATTCGCGGGATGGATAGCCCGGCGGACGTGGGCAAACCGTACGCTCGGGTTTAAACTCGACCTTCCTGTCTGGAGTATTCCCGTGCTGACTCATTTAGATTCCCAAGGCCGTGCCAACATGGTCGACGTTACCGATAAAGCCGTGACGTCCCGTGAGGCCGTGGCTCAAGCGGTGGTGCACATGCGCCCCGAAACCCTGGCCATGATTGTTAGTGGCGGTCACCCCAAGGGTGATGTTTTCGCCGTGGCCCGTATCGCCGGCATTCAGGCAGCGAAAAAAACCGCTGACCTCATTCCCTTGTGCCATCCGTTGATGCTCACCAGCGTTAAAGTTGAACTCAGCGCTCAAGGCACCGAGGCAGTTTTGATCGTCGCGCGCTGCAAGCTGGCCGGGCAAACCGGGGTTGAAATGGAAGCCCTGACGGCCGCCAGCGTGGCTGCGCTGACCATTTACGACATGTGCAAAGCGGTCGACCGCGGCATGACCATCGAAGGCCTGCGCGTGCTGGAAAAGCTCGGCGGCAAGAGCGGTCACTTCAAGGCTGACCAGGCATGAAACTGAACGTCATGTACTTCGCCCGCTACCGTGAAGCATTGGGGGTGGATAGAGAAACGGTCGAAGGCGAGTTCGCCACCCTAGAGCACTTGCGTGCGCATTTGCTGCAACGCAAAGACGTTTGGCAGGTACTGGCAGAGCCCAACCTGATGTGTGCGCGCAATGAAGAGCTGTGCAAGCTCGATGAACCCTTGGCGGAAGGCGACCACGTGGCGTTTTTCCCACCGGTCACGGGAGGCTGAACATGTCGATTCGGGTACAAGAGGCGGCTTTTGATCCGGGGGCCGAGGTCAACGCCCTGCACGCGGCCAATCTGGGCGTCGGCGCGGTGGTGAGCTTTGTGGGCTATGTGCGCGACTTCAATGACGGGCGCGACGTGGCGGGGCTGTTTCTGGAGCATTACCCCGGCATGACCGAAAAAGCCTTGGCCAAGATCATGGCCGAAGCCGAGCAGCGCTGGCCGTTGCTCAAACTGCACGTGCTGCATCGTGTGGGCGCGCTGGAGCCGGGTGAGCCCATTGTGTTTGTTGGCGTGGCCAGTGCCCATCGTCAAGCCGCCTTCGACGCCTGCGCCTTCGTCATGGACTACCTGAAAACCCGTGCCCCGTTCTGGAAGAAAGAACAGACCTGCGATGGCCCGCGCTGGGTCGAAGGGCGGGCCAGTGATGAAGCCGCAGCGGAGCGCTGGGTGAAATGATGGTTTACGAGCACCAGTCGGTGCTCCGCAACGATCCAAGACGTATCTTTTAAAAATTTCAGAATCCTCCTACAACCTCCTCACCTGTCTATCCGTTAGCGTTCAGCCCTTTATTTAGGGAGGAGCCCGGATGCTTACGTCAGCCCGTTGTGTACACCGGTCAATTTCAGATAAGCAGGAGAAACTTGTCGCAATGGATGATGCGTCTCTTGAAGTGGGTGGCCCAACTGGGAAGTACTAGAGCAGAGGGATGCTGCTAATGATTGCTTTCGGTCTGCCGGTATCAGTTTTTCTGTTGGTTCAACTTCTAAGTTGAACACGCCAAAACGTAACGCATGGGTTTCAAAGAGTCAGTGTGATACGGCTTCAGCAGTCGGGCTTTACAATGGGTTAACAGGGCGCTTTTTGTAAATAGGCAGGGTTGTATTCAGTGCTCAATTATAAGAATTTCAAGAAAGGACACCCATGAATAACCTTTCGTCATCTTCTGTAGAGGATCGTTGTCCGTTTATTGTTTCTACTGCTCACGTTGCGAGTGCGTGTGGCCATCTACTTATGGAGCTCTTGGTCAGTTGTTGGGGGGGCAGCGTATACCGTGTATTAACTGTAACGCTCATTTGCATGCGGCTTTTGACCAAAGAAAGAAAATTAGATATGCCTTGGCCAGACACATGTTGATATGGAACCTTATGGTGGTGGGCGCGTTAATAGGGACAGTGGCTGTAGGCGCAGTATTTCAGTGGGTCGGCAATTTGGCGGGGAATATGGTGTTGGTCGCTGGCTTTTTTTTGGTGTGGGCGTTTAAAGTCACTCGTGTCGGTCATAAAATATTTGATGTGCGGTTGGAAGAAGTTTGAGGGAGTGATTGGTTTTACGTTGTCTGCTTGTAGAAACATCCTACGGATTAAAAAGAAGTGTTCTGCATACTCTATAGGTTGTTGTGTGGTTTATTGCTGGCTTTTTATAAAGTGAAGGTCAGTGTATGTGCGATGAAAATAAACACGATGTCCTTTTATCCAAGGGTGAGAGCGCAACGAGTTCTCACGCGGATTTATATGTCGTGTCCATCAATAAGTTTTTGATCTTGTTTGTGATCACTATAGGTGGTTACGCAGTGTATTGGTCTTATCGAAACTGGGTGTTTTATAGAGATGCCAGAGGCGCTGAGGTCACTCCCTTTATGCGTGGCATTTTTTGGCCATTCTTTATTATGCCGTTGTTTGAACGAATCAATGCTGGGCTCCAAACAACCGGCGAAGTGTATCGTTGGTATCCAACATTACGAGGCGTGTCGCTTATAGGAGTGACTGTACTATCGTTTATAGCCCCTTTATTTCTCGATGCCCCTGCAGACCCTCGGCTGGCTTTCGCAATCAGTGCCACAACCCTTGCTGTAACGACCACTTGCTTTATCGGCGCTCAGCGGGCGATCAATCGACTTGCCGGTGATCCTGAAGGCACAAGCAACCGTGAGTTCACGACAGCCAATATTGTTTGGATCATATTGGGAGGGGTGTATTGGGTGGTCGCGTTCGGCATTATGCTTTTCGGCGATGTTGGTTACGGTGACGTGTAGAGGTGCTTGCGCATTCATTGACGGTGCTGGTCAAAACACCTGTAGGAGCGAGCACGCTCGCTCCTACATAACCAGCGAATCGAGTATTACGCCGTTTCTGTTGGGTCCTGCGGCTTGCGCACGGCGCGTACCACCGGGCGCAGCAGTTCTGTCGGCGGGGTCTCGCAGCTGATTTTGCGGCCCAGCATGGCTTCGATGGACGGCAGTTGGTAGGAGTCATCTTCGCCCGCGAAGCTGATGGAGACACCGCTGGCGCCCGCACGGCCGGTTCGGCCAATGCGGTGTACGTAGTCGTCCGGCACTTCAGGCAGGGTGAAGTTGATCACGTGGCTGATGCCGTCGATATGGATGCCGCGACCCGCGACGTCAGTGGCCACCAGGACGCGAATTTTGCCTTCGCGGAAACCTTCGAGGGTCTTGATCCGCTTATGCTGCGGCACGTCGCCGGACAGTTGCGCAGCGTTGATGCCGTCGCGCACCAGACGCTCTTCAATGCGGCGTACTTCGTCTTTGCGGTTGGCGAACACGATCACGCGTTCCCAGCCATTGTCGTTCACCAGGTTGAACAGCAATTTGTATTTGTCAGCACCGGCCACGGCATAGACATGCTGTTCCACCAGTTCGTTGGCACGGCTTGGCGCTTCGATTTCAACAATGGCCGGGTCGGTGGTCCATTGTTTGGCCAGGTTCATCACGTCTTCCGTAAAGGTCGCGGAGAAGAGCAGGGTCTGGCGCTCGGCTTTCGGCGGGGTCTGACGAATGATCTGACGCACTTGGGGGATGAAGCCCATGTCGAGCATGCGGTCGGCTTCGTCGAGCACCATGACTTCGACCATGTCCAGGTGAACTTCGCCGCGCTGGTTGAAGTCCAGCAAGCGGCCCGGTGTGGCGACCAGGATGTCGCAGTGGCGGGCTTCTAGCTGTTTCAGCTGTTTATCGAAGTCCATGCCACCTACGAACGCCATGACGTTGAGGTCGGTGTACTTGGTGAGGTCGGCAGCGTCTTTGGCGATTTGCACCACCAGCTCGCGGGTCGGCGCAATGATCAACGCGCGCGGCTCACCCATGTACCGCTCTTTGGGCGGTGGGGTTTGCGTCAGCTGGCTGATGATCGAAATCAGAAAGGCAGCGGTTTTGCCAGTGCCGGTCTGGGCGCGGCCAATAGCGTCACGGCCGCTCAGGGTATAACCCAGAACCTGAGCCTGAATCGGCGTGCAATACGGGAAGCCCAGGTCCTGAATGGCGTGCATCAGTTCGGGGGCCAGGTTGAAATCGTGAAAGCGGGTTTTGCCTTCTTGCGGCTCAACCACGAAGTCTTCGAGTTTCCAGGGAATGACCGGCGGCTTGGGCGCCACTTCACGGCGTGGTTTTGTCACTTTGGGTTTTTCGATGCGCTGCGGTTCAGGTGCCGAAGGGGCTGCGGGGGTATTCACCGCGGCGGGTTCAGGCTCCGGACGGGCAGGCTTTTGTGCATCAGTACGCGGGCCTTGGCTGGCTCCAGGCGTGGTTGAAGCTGGCGCGAGCGGCTCAGCCTCGCTTTTACCAAATATTTTTTTGAGTGCTTTGAGCACGGTCATCTCATCAGTTGGTTAAGGAGTGTACGCCGGGCAGTGTAATGCAAGTCGCGTGCTCGGCGTAGGTGAACGACAGGATGTTTCAGTTTTAGCCCAGACGGTCTTTCAGCCAATCACCTATGTGGGTGATTTCGTCCAGTAACACTTCATGGCCCATTAGGTATTCCTGCCATGTAACCGATACACCCCGTTGCTTCAAATGCTCATAAGCCGAACGGCCCATCGCGTATTGAACGACTTCATCCTTCTGGCCATGCAGGCACAAAGCAGGAATGCGTTGCTGACTGGCGGACAGTTCCAGCTGATCGTCGAAGGTCGGTGCATAGGTGGACAGGGCAATAACGCCACCCAGTGCGCCCTGCCATTTCACGTAAGCGGTGTGATAGACCACGGCCCCGCCCTGGGAGAAGCCCGCGAGAAATATCCGGCTTGCGTCTATTCCGGCGCTCTTCTGCGCTTCGATCAAGGCAATCACCGTCTCGGCCGACGTTTCCAGCTCATCCATGCTGATGGAGCGTGCCGGGCTCATGGCCTTGATGTCGTACCAGCTGGGCATGGCATATCCGCCATTGATGGTGACGGGGCGAGTGGGCGCTTGAGGTAAAACAAAGCGCGTCGTCGGTAGCGTCTGCACCAGTATTTGAGCCACTGGCTGGAAGTCAGTCTGGTCGGCACCCAAGCCGTGGAGCCAGATAACACAAGCGTCTGCGGTCTTTGGTGGCTGGATAATCAGGGGGTCGGTCATGGCTGCTCCATCGTTGTGCGTGCGCGCGAATTGGGTGCGCGACAAAGGTGCGTAATCGTTCTGGTTGTGAAAAAACTGGGTATTGCCTGAAAGTTTTTTCTGAAAAATAGGGCGCAATGCCCTGTGGCGCAAGAGTGGTACGCGCTTTGCTAACGAGTCAGGGATGTTAATGCATTCACCCTCGGCGGTAACACTAACAGGCAACTGTCGACGTGGGGGCTGCAAAAAGCTGGACGGTGAAGTTAGACAGGGACAGCAACAGCTCAAGTGAGCGCTTCAGTGTGAAAGTTCGTGCGATGCACCCATCGCTCAAGGCTTATGCCGCTTGACCCAATAAAAAGCCAACACGGGTCAACAGTGCCTCACAAGGGGGCGGCGGGTCTTGTTCAAACACAACATAAGCAGCACTTGGAGGTTTGAATGAAGCAACTGAAATCCACCCTGGCTTTGGCCACTGCCGCCATCGTGTTAAGTGTCAGCGGTTTTGCCAACGCCGGCGCGACGCTCGATGCGGTTAAAAAGAAAGGGTTTGTGCAGTGTGGTGTCAGCGATGGCTTGCCGGGCTTTTCGGTGCCTGACAAAGACGGCAAGATTTTGGGGATCGATGCTGATATTTGCCGTGCCGTAGCGGCAGCCGTGTTTGGCGATGCGACCAAGGTCAAATTCAGCCAGCTGAATGCCAAGGAGCGTTTTACTGCGCTGCAATCCGGTGAAGTGGATGTGCTGTCGCGCAACACCACCTGGACCAGCTCTCGTGACGCGGGCATGGGCATGGTCTTTGCCGGTGTGACTTATTACGACGGCGTTGGCTTTTTGGTCAACAACAAGCTGGGCGTAAAAAGTGCCAAGGAACTGGACGGTGCGACCATTTGCATCCAGGCCGGTACCACCACTGAACTGAACGTGTCGGATTACTTCCGCGCCAATAATCTGAAATACACCCCGATCACCTTCGACACGTCTGATGAAAGCGCCAAGTCGCTTGAAAGCGGCCGTTGCGACGTACTGACCTCCGACAAGTCCCAGCTCTACGCACAACGCAGCAAGCTGGCCAACCCGAACGATTACGTGGTGTTGCCTGAAACCATCTCCAAAGAGCCTTTGGGGCCAGTGGTTCGCAAGGGCGACGAAGACTGGTTCAGCATTGTGAAGTGGACGCTGTTTGCCATGCTCAATGCCGAAGAAGCCGGTGTGACCTCGAAGAACGTAGTGGAAGAAGCCAAATCCACCAAAAACCCGGACGTGGCCCGTTTGCTGGGTGCTGATGGTGAATACGGCAAAGACTTGAAACTGCCGAAGGACTGGGTGGTGCAAATCGTCAGCCAGGTCGGTAACTACGGTGAAGTTTTCGAGAAAAACCTCGGTAAAAGCACTCCGCTGGCCATTGACCGCGGGCTGAACGCCCTGTGGAACAACGGCGGCATCCAATACGCACCGCCTGTGCGCTGATAGCCCTGTTACCCGGCAGGCCAACTGCCGGGTGATGTTGTGTTGATCCATCTTTCCTGGGGCATTTCATGCAGACAAAAGTCGGCGCACCCAAGCCGAGGCTCAGCCTCAGCGATCCACGTGTGCGTGCGTGGTTATTTCAGATCATCACCGTCGCGTTGGTGGTCTTCATGGGCTGGTATTTGTTCAACAACACCCAGACCAACCTGCAACACCGCGGTATTACTTCGGGTTTTGACTTTCTTGAACGCAGTGCCGGGTTTGGCATTGCGCAGCATTTGATTGATTACACCGAGTCTGACAGTTATGCCCGCGTATTCGTTATCGGGTTGTTGAATACGTTGCTGGTATCGGCCATCGGTGTGGTTCTGGCGACGATCCTCGGGTTCATCGTCGGCATTGCGCGGCTATCGCCGAACTGGATGATCAACAAACTGGCGACGGTGTATGTGGAGGTGTTTCGCAATATCCCGCCATTGCTGCAAATCCTGTTCTGGTATTTCGCTGTCTTTCTGACCATGCCAGGCCCGCGTAACAGTCATAACTTCGGCGACATTTTCTACATGAGCAGCCGTGGCCTGAATATGCCGGCAGCCATTGGAACCGACGCCTTCTGGCCTTTTGTGGTCAGTGTGGTACTGGCGCTGGTAGCGATTGTGCTGATGGTTCGTTGGGCCAACAAACGCTTCGAAGACACGGGTGTGCCCTTCCATAAGTTTTGGGCCGGTTTGGCGCTCTTGCTGGTGATCCCGGGGCTGTGCGTGCTGGTATTCGGGGCGCCGGTGCATTGGGAAATGCCACAGCTCAAGGGTTTCAACTTTGTGGGCGGCTGGGTGCTGATCCCTGAACTGTTGGCTTTGACCATTGCCTTGACTGTTTACACCGCTGCATTCATCGCCGAGATCGTGCGTTCGGGCATCAAATCGGTCAGTCATGGCCAGACTGAAGCCGCGCGTTCTTTGGGGCTGCGCCCCGGGCCGACCTTGCGCAAGGTCATCATCCCTCAAGCATTGCGGGTGATTATTCCGCCGTTGACCAGCCAATACCTCAACCTGGTGAAAAACTCGTCGCTGGCGGCGGGCATCGGGTACCCGGAAATGGTTTCTCTGTTTGCCGGTACGGTGCTGAACCAAACCGGGCAGGCCATTGAAGTCATCGCCATCACCATGAGCGTTTACCTGGCCATCAGCATCAGCATTTCGCTGTTGATGAACTGGTACAACACGCGCATTGCGCTGATCGAGCGATGAGGACGCGACTATGACGACTCATGTTTTCAAACCTGACATGCCGCCACCGGGCAACCGCATCGGCATCGTCGCCTGGGCGCGGGCCAATCTGTTTTCCAGCTGGCTCAACACACTGCTGACCCTATTTGCCTTTTACCTGATCTGGCTGATCGTGCCGCCGCTGCTGAGCTGGGCGATATTCGATGCCAATTGGGTCGGCAGTACCCGGGCGGACTGCACCAAAGAGGGCGCCTGTTGGGTGTTTATCCAGCAGCGTTTTGGCCAGTTCATGTACGGCTATTACCCGCGTGAACTGCGCTGGCGGGTCGACCTGACGGTGATTTTGGCCGTGGTCGGTGTGGCACCGCTGTTTATCTCGCGGTTCAAGCACAAGGCCATCTACGGGCTGAGCTTTCTGGTGGTGTACCCGATTGCGGCGTACAGCCTGTTGCATGGCGGTTACTTTGGCCTCAGCAACGTGGCCACCAGCCAGTGGGGCGGTTTGATGCTGACGCTGGTGATTGCCACAGTCGGCATTGCCGGTGCTTTGCCGCTGGGGATCTTGCTGGCGCTGGGACGGCGTTCGGACATGCCGGCCATTCGCGTGGTGTGTGTGACCTTCATCGAGTTCTGGCGCGGTGTACCGCTGATTACCGTGCTGTTTATGTCTTCGGTGATGTTGCCGCTGTTTCTGCCCGAGGGCATGAACTTCGACAAACTGCTTCGCGCGTTGATCGGAGTGATTCTGTTCCAGTCGGCCTATGTGGCGGAAGTGGTGCGCGGGGGCTTGCAAGCTATCCCCAAGGGGCAGTACGAAGCCGCGGCAGCGATGGGCTTGGGGTATTGGCGCAGCATGGGCCTGGTGATCTTGCCGCAAGCCTTGAAACTGGTTATTCCCGGCATCGTTAACACCTTTATTGCCCTGTTCAAGGACACGAGCCTGGTGATCATCATCGGCTTGTTTGACTTGCTCAACAGCGTCAAACAAGCGGCCGCCGACCCGACGTGGTTGGGTATGGCGACGGAAGGCTATGTGTTTGCGGCGTTGGTGTTCTGGATTTTCTGTTTTGGCATGTCCCGCTACTCCATGCATCTGGAGCGCAAGCTGGACACTGGTCATAAGCGTTAGGAGTGCGACATGAGTGAAGCCATCAAAAAACCTGCGAGCGCTGAAGGCATTATTCAGATGCAGGACGTTAACAAGTGGTACGGCCAGTTTCACGTGCTCAAGGACATCAACCTGAACGTGCAGCCGGGGGAACGCATTGTATTGTGCGGGCCTTCGGGGTCTGGCAAATCGACGACCATTCGTTGCCTCAATCGCCTAGAAGAGCACCAGCAAGGGCGCATCGTGGTTGACGGCGTTGAGTTGACCAACGACATCAAGCAAATCGAAACCGTGCGCCGTGAAGTGGGCATGGTGTTTCAACACTTCAATCTGTTCCCGCACCTCACCATTTTGCAAAACTGCACACTGGCACCGATGTGGGTGCGCAAGATGCCAAAGCGTCAGGCTGAAGAAATTGCCATGCACTATCTGGAGCGTGTGCGAATTCCGGAGCAGGCGCACAAGTACCCGGGGCAGTTGTCGGGTGGTCAGCAACAGCGGGTAGCGATTGCCCGGGCGTTGTGCATGAAGCCCAAGATCATGTTGTTCGATGAACCGACGTCAGCCCTTGACCCGGAAATGGTCAAGGAGGTACTCGACACCATGATCGGGTTGGCCGAAGACGGCATGACCATGCTGTGTGTGACTCATGAAATGGGCTTTGCACGTACGGTGGCCAACCGGGTGATCTTTATGGACAAGGGTGAAATCGTGGAGCAGGCCGCGCCGAATGAGTTCTTCGATAACCCGCAAAATGACCGGACCAAGCTGTTTTTGAATCAGATCTTGCATTGATCCAAACGCACTACGTGTAGCCGCTGCCGCAGGCTGCGATAAGGGCCGAAGGACCTTCGGTTGTCGGGGTCGCTTCGCAACCCATCGCAGCCTGCGGCAGCGGCTACAGGGCGATGGTGGGGCGTGCTTTCTCGCGCTGCTGTTGCTTTTGCTCCAGCAGCGCATTGATGTCTGCGCATTCATTGAGGGTCTCTAATTCAGCCACCAGTTCGGGGTGGCGATCGAGTAGGCGCATCAGCACAAACAAGGGCTTTGGAGGCTCCACTTCGGCCCGTTCGTATCGGCTAAATGCGTTGTGACCACCGCCGGACAATAGTTGTACGGCGCTTTTCTGGGTGAAATGCAACTTGCGACGAATGCGTTTCATCTCGTCAGCCATGACCCGCTTGGCATCTTCTATCAGTTCATCTCCTGCCTGGGCATAGCGCTCTGCGCTGGGAGCGTCGAACTCGACTTCGCCGCACTTCGCGCATTCATGGCCCGCCAGACCGTGGACCGATCGAGTCAATTGTTTGAAACATACGGTGAAACTGCGATCTTTAAAGGCTTGCAATGCGTTAGGCGCACCGCAGGTGTAGCAATCGTGTCTGTCCATCAGTGTTTTTCCTTGAAGGCAATGACAGGCGGCCCTCCACCGGGTCGGTAAGTCACCTTGATGTAAATAAATAAGCCGTAAGCATCGGTGTGGTAAACGTCCTGCCACACCCGGTGGTCGGCATGAGTGGTCATCGACTTGTATAGCTCCCTGCGCTCCAGTGAGGTAATCACTCGCTGCATTTGCGCCAGTGTCAGGCCCATCGTCCGCCCGCCATCCAGTGCGCTTTTAGTGAATGCCACAGCACCAAGCCGGCGTACGTCGTCCTGAATGCAAAAGAGATCGTAGTGAGGTGTTTTCTTTTCCATAAGAGGCGGCCTCGATAAGTGTGAAACTACCCTTTAAGGGTGTTTTTTGCAACGTATAACCGTCATTTACTGTTGACCACTTATCTCTAGCGGATTGCCCGATCGCGTGGGTCTGACTAACATGTCGGAAAATTCATCCAATGATTGGATGAAAAGGCGAATTTTATGACAGAAGCTTCCCCACTGATTAAACGCTCACTGGTTGACCAGGCCCTTGAACAACTGCGCACGCGAATAAAAGAAGGCGCCTGGGAGGTCGGGCAGCGTTTGCCAACCGAGCCCGAACTGGCAGCAGAGCTGGGTATCAGCCGTAATACCGTGCGCGAAGCCATGCGCGTGCTGGCCTTTGCCGGTTTGATCGAGATCCGCCAGGGCGACGGCAGTTATCTACGAGGACGCATCGATCCGATGGATACCTTGCGCGCGTTGTCTTCCTGCTCGCTGGAGCAAATACGCGAGACGCGGCACATCCTGGAAGTTGAAGCCATTGGCTTGGCGGCTTTGCGGCGCACGGATGAAGATCTGCGCCTGCTGCATCTGGCTCTGAAGGAAAGTGCCCAGCATTACCACGGTGAGCTCGATACGTTTATTGGTTGCGATTTGCTGTTTCACCAACGCTTGATTGATGCCGCGCACAACCCCGCACTGAGTGAGTTGTATCGCTACACCTCAAGCATCGTCACCAGCCAGATACGTTCGACTTTGGCAGCCCAGCCTCGTCGCCAGTCGGTGTTTGATTTGCACATTGACCTGCTGGCGGCTGTTGAACAGCAAGATCCGCAACGGGCGATGGCGCTTTGCCGGACGTTGATCAATGAACCCTGAACCGGAGAAAACCATGGCCCGCTTCACCGAGCCTGTTCGCCCTGTGGACGATCTGGAAGAACTGCTGATTGACGCCGAAGTCGATGACGAGCAGGTGCCGCCCCTACCTCCCGTTGTCGTGCGGCCGTGGTTGCTGTTGCTGGGTTTGGTGCTGGTGGCGTTGAATCTGCGCCCAGCCCTGTCGAGCATGGCGCCTTTACTCTCGCAAGTGTCTGACAGCCTGGGTTTGTCTGCGGCTCAGGCGGGTTTGTTGACCACCTTGCCGGTGCTGTGTCTGGGGCTGTTCGCACCTTTGGCGCCAATACTGGCGAGACGTTTCGGGACTGAGCGGGTTGTGTTGGGAATATTGCTGACGCTGGGCGGCGGCATTGCACTGCGCAGTTCGTTGGGAGATGTGGGGCTGTTTGCCGGGAGCATTTTGGCGGGCGCCAGTATTGGCGTGATCGGTGTATTGCTGCCGGGCATCATCAAGCGTGATTTTGCCGGGCATGCGGGCACGATGACGGGCGTGTACACCATGGCATTGTGTCTCGGTGCGGCATTGGCGGCAGGTGCCACGGTGCCGTTAAGCCATGCAATGGGCAATAACTGGGCATTGGGCTTGGGCTTTTGGGCATTGCCGGCACTGATCGCGGCCATCTTCTGGTTACCGCAAACGGGCAAGCGGCAAGGCGCGCATAAAGTGGCTTACCGGGTGCGGGGGTTGCTGCGTGATCCACTGGCGTGGCAAGTGACGTTGTACATGGGTTTGCAATCGTCGCTTTCGTACATTGTTTTTGGCTGGTTGCCTTCCATTTTGATGGGGCGCGGTTTGACGGCAACTCAGGCCGGGCTGGTGATGTCGGGTTCGGTCATCGTGCAATTGATTACGGCACTGACAGCGCCCTGGTTGGCCACGCGCGGCAAGGACCAGCGGTTGGCGATCGTGTTGGTGATGAGCATGACCCTGGCCGGCCTGTTCGGCTGTCTGTATGCGCCGCTTGACGGTTTATGGGGCTGGGCGATTGTGCTGGGGTTGGGGCAGGGCGGAGCATTCAGCCTGGCGTTGACTTTGATTGTGATGCGTTCGCGCGATGCTCACGTGGCGGCCAACCTGTCGGGGATGGCTCAGGGCATTGGTTACACCGTGGCGTCCATGGGGCCGTTGGCCGTCGGCGTGGTGCATGAAGTGACAGGGGGCTGGAGTGCGCTGGGCTGGATTTTCGGGGTGATTGGTGTCGCTGCCATCGTTGCCGGACTGGGAGCGGGGCGCATGCGTTATGTGAATGTGCAAAGCGAACGACTCTGAAGGCGTAGTGTTTCTGCGGATTGCAGATTATCGTGCTCAGATACTCCAATGGAACGGACCTTGTCATGAGCCAAGCGTTGATCACCCATTTCTATGAAGCTTTCCAACGCTTTGATGCTGAAGCGATGGCTGCCTGTTACACCGACGACGTAGTGTTCAGCGACCCGGTATTCGGTGAGCTGCGTGGCCGCAATGCTGGCGATATGTGGCGCATGCTGACGGCTCGGGCCAAAGACTTTACGCTGACCTTTGACCGAGTGCAGGCCGACGCGCAGACGGGCAGCGCTCATTGGGTGGCGACCTATGTGTTCAGTCAGAGCGGGGCGGTGGTGATCAATGATATTGAGGCCCGGTTTGTATTTCGGGACGGCAAGATTTGCGAACACCATGATCATTTTGATCTATGGCGTTGGTCGCGTCAGGCCTTGGGTATCAAGGGGCTGCTGTTGGGGTGGACGCCGTGGGTAAAAAACGCGATACGGGGGCAGGCGCTAAAAGGCCTTAAAGCCTTTCAGGCTGGCCGTGAGTAAACCCTGGTTTGTGTATTTGGTCAGGGCGGCCAATGGTTCGTTGTATTGCGGGATCAGCGATGATCCGGTGCGCCGTTTTGCCAAGCATCAAACGGGCAAGGGCGCGCGATTTTTTGCCTCGAGCCCGGCAGTGGCGCTGGTGTATGTCGAGTCCTGGCCTGATAAAGGCGAAGCGTTGCGTCAGGAACGGCTGATCAAAAAGCTCAGGAAGAGCGCCAAGGAGTGTCTAGTGCTGAGTCAGGTGGGGTGCGCAAACCCTCACCCCAGCCCTCTCCCAGAGGGAGAGGGAGCTTGATCTGAGGCGTAGCGCGAATCTGCTTTTATTCCCCTCTCCCTCTGGGAGAGGGAGCTTGATCCGAGGCGTAGCGCGAATCTGCTTTTAGTCCCCTCTCCCTCTGGGAGAGGGAGCTTGATCTGAGGTGTAGCGCGAATCTGCTTTTAGTCCCCTTTCCCTCTGGGAGAGGAGCTTGATCTGAGGTGTAGGACGAATCTGCTTTTATTCCCCTCTCCCTCTGGGAGAGGGAGCTTGATCTGAGGCGTAGGGCGAATCTGCTTTTAGTCCCCTTTCCCTCTGGGAGTGGGAGCTTGATCTGAGGTGTAGCGCGAATCTGCTTTTAGTCCCCTCTCCCTCTGGGAGAGGGTTAGGGTGAGGGCGCTTTTGCGGGTGACTTCAACGCCGCCTCTATCGCTTCTGGCTTGAAGTCTCTGATCAACGTCCCGTTGACATCCAGTATAGGTATCCCGCGTCCGCCCAGCGCCTCGTAGGCCTCACGTGCGGTTGCATCCTTGTCGATATCGAACTCTTTGAACGGGATACCTTTCTCGTCCAGAAAACGCCGCGTGGCCTTGCAGTAACCACACCACTGCGTGGCATACAGCACGACCCGGGCGTCGGCCCGGGTTTGCTCGGATACAACACCCGAAGGGTTCAATACCCGCTGGATTTTGCCCCAATTCTGAAACACCACCACCACGATCAGAACAAACAGGACTTTCTTCAGAATCCCGTTGAACATTATTTGCTGCGCTTGAGCTGGTCGAGCAGTTGGGTCGGCAGGCCTTTGATGACCAAGGTACCGGCTTCTTCGTCGAACTCGATCTTGGAGCCCAGCAGGTGCGCTTCAAAACTGATGGACAGGCCTTCAGCACGGCCAGTGAACCGACGGAACTGGTTAAGGGTGCGTTTGTCAGCCGGGATTTCTGGCGACAGGCCGTAATCCTTGTTGCGGATATGGTCGTAAAAGGCTTTGGGGCGCTCTTCGTCAATCAGCTCGGACAATTCTTCGAGGCCCATCGGTTCACCGATCTTGGCCTGGCTGCTTGCGTAATCAACCAGTGTTTTGGTCTTTTCGCGTGCGGACTCTTCCGGCAGGTCTTCGCTCTCAACAAAATCGCTGAAGGCTTTGAGCAGCGTTCGGGTTTCGCCCGGGCCGTCGACACCTTCCTGGCAGCCGATAAAGTCGCGGAAGTATTCCGAAACCTTCTTGCCGTTTTTACCTTTGATGAACGAAATGTATTGCTTGGACTGCTTGTTGTTTTGCCATTCGGAAATGTTGATGCGGGCGGCCAGGTGCAGTTGGCCAAGATCCAGATGACGCGAGGGGGTCACATCCAGCTCCTGGTTCACTGCCACGCCGTCACTGTGGTGCAGCAAGGCGATGGCCAGATAGTCAGTCATGCCTTGCTGGTAGTGAGCAAACAGCACGTGCCCGCCCACTGAGAGGTTGGATTCCTCCATCAGCTTTTGCAGATGCTCAACGGCGACGCGGCTGAACGCGGTGAAATCCTTGCCGCCGTCCAGATACTCTTTGAGCCAGCCACTGAACGGGTGCGCGCCAGACTCAGCATGGAAAAACCCCCAGGCTTTACCTTGCTTGGCGTTATAGCTTTCGTTGAGGTCCGCGAGCATGTTCTCGATGGCTTGGGACTCGGCCAGTTCAGAGTCGCGGGCGTGGAGAACAGCGGGCGTACCGTCGGGTTTTTTTTCAATCAAATGGACGATGCAATGACGGATCGGCATGGGCTTCTCGGTGAGTAATGAGAGGGCAGGGCGCACACCCCGCAAAAGCGCCAAGTGTAACCCACCTGAGCGCCGGGGCAGTCTTTGCGGCCGTGTTTAGGGGGCTTGTGATCGCCCGTATGAGCTTTTTTACTGATTTAGAGCGATAAAGCTGACCAAATGGCTAGGTAGAGGCGGATATTTAGCCGTCTCTGTGCTAGTTTTGCCCGGTCTTGCGCTGTGTAATGGCGCAAAGCATGCATTCAGCAAGTGTCAGGTCGAACCAAACCCCGTTTTAGCACTCTACATCCGCGATTCGTCGTGAAAGCCAACGGGCGTGCCAGACCCCTGAGATCTGGCTCGATAGCTGACTTTGCACTCTGCAAACCAAATGAATTTGATAGGGAAGGACCATCTCAATGGCTATGACTAAAGACCAACTGATCGCTGATATCGCTGAAGCTATCGACGCGCCGAAAACTACCGCGCGTAATGCTCTGGACCAACTGGCTCAGATCGTTGCTGATCAATTGGAAAATGGCGGCGAAATCACTCTGCCAGGTATTGGCAAACTGAAAGTGACCGAGCGTCCTGCCCGTACTGGCCGTAACCCTTCGACTGGCGCTGCCATCGAAATCGCTGCCAAAAAAGTTATCAAGCTCGTTGTGGCCAAAGGCCTGACTGACGCTGTTAACAAGTAAGACTGTTGTAAAAAAGCCGCGCTTCGGATCACTCCGAAGCGCGGCTTTTTTATGCCCAAGCTATTGCGCATTTACTTCCAATTCTTCTCGCGCCACATCTGCTGCTGCTCTTTGTCATGGAATGTCCATGCAACAAAGCGGCTTTGCTTGTTGCCCTGTGACATGTCGACCACCTGGCTTTCGCGCGCACCGGCTTTTTTCAGGGCAGTCTGGATCGCCGGCAAGTTGGACGCCTTGGACACCAGCACGCTGAACCACAGCACCTGACGGCCCACTTGTACGCTTTCACGAATCAGCTGGGTCACAAAGCGCTGCTCACCACCTTCGCACCACAATTCAGCCGCTTGACCGCCAAAGTTCAGTACGGGCAGTTTGCGCTTGGGATCAGCCTTGCCCAGTGCGCGCCATTTACGCTCGCTGCCCCGTGTGGCTTCGTCGATAGACGCGTGGAACGGCGGGTTGCACATGCTCAGGTCAAAACGCTCGGTGTTGTCCAGAACGTCCAGCAGGATCTTCTTCGGGTCAGGCTGCAAACGCAGGCTGATGGCTTTGTTCAACCCGTTGGACTGCACGATCGCCTTGGCGGCCTTGACCGCTGTGGGGTCAACTTCGGTGCCCAGGAACTGCCAGCGGTATTCGCTGTGACCAATCAGCGGGTAAACGCAGTTTGCACCCATGCCGATGTCCAGCACGCGCACGCTCGGGCCACGCGGGATGACGCCATCGTTCATGGAAGCCAGCAGGTCGGCCAGGAAGTGCACGTAGTCAGCGCGACCGGGCACAGGCGGGCACAGGTAGTCAGCCGGAATGTCCCAGTGGGCGATACCGTAGAACGCCTTGAGCAGCGCACGGTTGAAGACGCGCACGGCATCCGGGTTGGCGAAGTCGATGCTTTCTTTGCCGTACGGGTTGATGATCACGAACTCTGCCAGCTCAGGGCAGACCGATATCAACTGCGGGAAGTCGTAACGGCCCTGATGGCGGTTGCGCGGGTGCAGGCTCGGCTTGACCCGAGGGGCAGCCGGCGTGTTATCGCTGGCAGCCTTGGGCTTGTGGCGTGTGGCTTTGGAAGTGCGTGGGGTTGTCATGTTCAATTCATTCCACAAAAGCAATCGCGGGCAAGGCCTTGGTTCCTTTCAGAACTAAGGCCTTGCCCGCGATCAGGTGCGCAGCTTTTTTACAGGCTGGAAATCCGCGCGTGCTGTTCGGCCAGTTTGCTCAAGGCCTGTTCGGCTTCGGCCAACTTGGTTCGTTCTTTTTCGATGACTTCGGCCGGAGCTTTGTCAACGAACGCGGCGTTAGAGAGTTTTCCACCTACGCGGGCCACTTCGCCGTTCAGACGCTGGATTTCCTTGTCCAGACGCGCCAACTCTGCATCTTTGTCGATCAGGCCGGCCATGGGCACCAGCACTTCCATCTCGCCTACCAGTGCGGTAGCCGACAGTGGTGCTTCGGCGCCGTCTTGCAGCACGGTGATCGATTCGAGTTTAGCCAGCTTTTTGAGCAGGGCATCGTTCTCGGTCAGGCGGCGTTGATCTTCGCTGCTGACGTTTTTCAGGTAGATCTGCAATGGCTTGCCCGGGCCGATGTTCATTTCGCCACGAATGTTGCGAATACCCAGCATCAGGCCCTTGAGCCATTCGATATCGTCTTCGGCGGCCTGGTCGATGCGCGCCTCGTTCGGTACTGGCCACGGTTGCAGCATGATGGTTTTGCCTTCAACGCCGGCCAGCGGCGCAATGCGCTGCCAGATTTCTTCGGTGATGAATGGCATGAACGGGTGAGCCAGGCGCAATGCCACTTCCAGCACCCGAACCAGCGTGCGGCGGGTGCCACGCTGACGTTCAACCGGGGCGTTCTCGTCCCACAGCACAGGCTTGGACAGTTCCAGGTACCAGTCGCAGTACTGGTTCCAGATAAACTCGTACAGGGCCTGTGCCGCAAGGTCAAAACGGAACTGGTCGAGGTGACGGGTCACTTCGGCTTCAGTGCGTTGCAACTGCGAGATGATCCAGCGGTCTGCCAGCGACAGCTCATAGGCTTCGCCGTTCTGGCCGCAGTCTTCGCCCTTGTCCAGCACGTAGCGTGCGGCATTCCAGATCTTGTTGCAGAAGTTGCGATAGCCTTCAACGCGGCCCATGTCGAACTTGATGTCGCGACCGGTGGACGCCAGCGAGCAGAAGGTGAAACGCAGTGCATCGGTGCCGTAGCTGGCGATACCGTCAGCGAATTCGTCGCGGGTCTGCTTCTCGATTTTCTTCAGCAGTTTTGGCTGCATCAGGCCCG
Source organism: Pseudomonas sp. TMW22091 (assembly GCF_022496705.1). Taxonomy (NCBI): domain Bacteria; kingdom Pseudomonadati; phylum Pseudomonadota; class Gammaproteobacteria; order Pseudomonadales; family Pseudomonadaceae; genus Pseudomonas; species Pseudomonas sp. TMW22091. The sequence goes on along the minus strand of NZ_SCFI01000006.1, from coordinate 305,280 downwards.
AGGTGCGTTTAGCCACCAGGTCTTCGAGTTCAATGCCGTCGATGATGTCCAGCGGGTCCAGTACGTTGCCTTTGGACTTGGACATTTTCTGGCCCTGACCGTCACGCACCAGACCGTGTACATACACTGTCTTGAACGGAACTTGCGGGGTGCCGTCTTCGTTTTTCACCAAGTGCATGGTGAGCATGATCATCCGGGCAACCCAGAAGAAAATGATGTCGAAGCCCGTCACCAGCACGTCAGTGGAGTGGAAGGTTTTCAGCGCGTCGGTTTTTTCCGGCCAGCCCAGGGTGGAGAAGGTCCACAGACCCGAACTGAACCAGGTGTCGAGTACGTCGTTGTCCTGTTGCAGCGCAACGTCCGGGCCCAGGTTGTTCTTGGCACGCACTTCAGCTTCGTCGCGGCCCACATAGACCTTGCCCGACTCGTCATACCAGGCCGGAATGCGATGGCCCCACCACAGTTGACGGCTGATGCACCAGTCCTGGATGTCGCGCATCCACGAGAAGTACATGTTTTCGTACTGTTTAGGCACGAATGCAATGCGACCGTCTTCAACGGCAGCAATGGCAGGCTCGGCCAGCGGCTTGGTCGATACGTACCACTGGTCGGTCAACCATGGCTCGATAACGGTGCCCGAACGGTCGCCTTTTGGCACTTTCAGGGCGTGATCATCGACGCTGACCAGCAAACCAGCAGCATCCAGATCGGCGACGATTTGCTTGCGCGCTTCGAAGCGATCCAGGCCGGCGTACTTGGCCGGCAGGGTGCCGTCGACGCTGTCGTTCAACGTGCCATCCAGGTTGAACACTTGAGCGGCAGGCAGTACGGCGGCGTTTTTGTCGAAGATGTTGAGCAGCGGCAGGTTGTGGCGCTTGCCGACTTCGTAGTCGTTGAAGTCGTGAGCCGGGGTGATTTTCACACAACCGGTACCGAACTCAGGGTCACAGTAGTCGTCAGCAATGATCGGAATGCGGCGGCCGACCAGCGGCAGCTCGACGAATTTTCCGATCAGGGCTTTATAGCGTTCATCTTCGGGGTTCACGGCGACTGCCGCGTCGCCCAGCATGGTCTCAGGACGGGTTGTAGCCACGACCAGGTAATCCAGGCCATCAGCGGTTTTCGCACCGTCGGCCAGTGGGTAACGCAGGTTCCACAGGAAACCTTTCTCGTCGTGGTTTTCCACTTCAAGATCGGAAATGGCCGTGTGCAACTTGGTGTCCCAGTTGACCAGACGCTTGCCGCGGTAGATCAGGCCGTCTTCGTGCAGGCGCACGAACGCTTCTTTCACGGCTTCGGACAGGCCGTCGTCCATGGTGAAACGCTCGCGGCTCCAGTCTACGGACGAGCCGAGGCGACGAATCTGACGGCTGATATTGCCACCCGACTGATCTTTCCATTCCCAGATTTTGTCGAGGAACTTCTCGCGGCCCAGATCGTGGCGGTTCAGGCCCTGGGCTTCGATTTGGCGCTCAACCAGCATTTGGGTGGCGATGCCCGCGTGGTCGGTGCCCGGCTGCCACAGGGTGTTGCGACCCTGCATGCGGCGGAAACGGATCAGGGCGTCCATGATCGCGTTGTTGAAGCCGTGACCCATGTGCAGGCTGCCGGTGACGTTCGGCGGCGGAATCATGATGGTGTACGGGTCGCCCGCGCCTTGCGGGGCAAAATAATTCTCTTCTTCCCAGGTTTTGTACCAGGAAGTTTCAATGGCGTGCGGCTGGTAGGTCTTATCCATGCGCGGCGGGACCCTATTGGCATTAATTCAGGAAAGCCGGCAAGTATAGCGGGGCGGGACGCGAAGGGCGAGTTGTACGCGGCCGCGAATGATTAGCCGCTACTGCTGGCTGCGTTCGGCGGTGTAGCCGTCGTGAAATCAGGCAATGCAATCCGTCAGATGGGGCGCGTTGTCAGGGTGGCGATCGCTTGGCAATCGGACGCAGCCTTTGGCAGCGGTTACGAGAAATCGCTCAGCTCTGGTGCTGCGCCAGCAGGCGCTCCATGTGCGCTTCAAGGCGGCGTTTTATTTCGGTTTCGATATGCGGCGTGAAGTCGTTGATCACGTCTTGCATGATCGAGTGCGCCGCTGTGCGCAGCTCGTTGTCCAGGTGCACGAGCAGGGCGTCCGGCTGTTTTTGCGCCTTCGGTGCGGGTGCAATACCGACCAGCGGCATCTGGTTCTCGTCGTCGATGGCTTCAGACAGCAGGGGGATCTGGGCCCCTTCGGCGCCCACCATTTCGGTCAGTAGCGGCGGCTGCAGACCATCATCGCCCAGCAATTGGCGAATGGATTCAAGGTCGTCGAGCAGGTGCGCAGCTTTTTGTGAGGAGTTGGAGGTGTCCATCGTGTGCTCAAAGTCGTTGCAGCTTGTGGTCTTGCAGAGGATAGCCCTGTTCGCGGTAGAAGCGGAAACTCTCTCGTGCCGCCAGTCGCACGACAGGGTCTTCGACCACGACTTCGGCCACACGGGCAAAGCGTTTAAAAAATTCAGGGACTTTAAGGTCCAGGTTGATCAATAAATCCTGATGGCTGGCCGGTGCTTCGCCCAGGCCCATGACAATTACGCCATCGGGTTCATCTTCGAAGTGGCTGTGGGGCACAAAGCTCTCGCCCTTGAAGCGCCATAAGCGCTCATCCAGATCCTGGCGTTGCGCGGCGTCGCTACAGTGCAGGTAGACCCGATGCCCGAGGCGCCAGGCTTTTTCGGTGAGCTTGCAGGCAAAATCCAGCCGCGCCGATGTGGCCGCGCTTGGAAGAATATAGAAGTCGATTTTGGTTGTTTCAGTGGTCATTGCGATTCCTGAATCGAGGCTGCGCGGCCATCAAGCCGCGCAGCTTTCGATTGTCAGCGTCAAGCGTTGGCGCGGTCCAGCAGGTACTGGGTCAGCAGAGGCACTGGGCGGCCGCTGGCGCCCTTGTCCTTGCCGCCGCTCACCCATGCGGTGCCAGCGATGTCCAGGTGAGCCCAGTGATAGGCCTTGGCGAAACGCGACAGGAAGCAGCCAGCGGTGATTGCACCGGCTTTCGGGCCGCCAATGTTGGCCATGTCGGCAAACGGGCTGTCCAGTTGCTCCTGGTATTCGTCGAACAACGGCAGTTGCCAGGCGCGGTCGTCGGCTTGTTTGCCGGCTTCGAGCAGTTGGCCGATCAACTCGTCGTTGTTGCCCATCAGGCCGGACGTGTGAGCGCCCAAGGCAACCATGCAGGCGCCGGTCAAGGTAGCAATGTCGATAACGGCTTGCGGCTTGAAGCGTTCGGCGTAGGTCAGGGCGTCGCACAGTACCAGACGGCCTTCGGCGTCGGTATTGAGGATCTCGACGGTTTGACCGCTCATGGTCGTGACGATGTCACCTGGGCGCGCTGCACCGCCGCTTGGCATGTTTTCGGCGCAAGCCAGAATGCACACCAGGTTGATCGGCAACTTCAGCTCAAGCACGGCGCGCAGCGTACCAAACACGCTGGCAGCGCCACCCATGTCGTACTTCATTTCGTCCATGCCGGCGCCCGGCTTGAGGCTGATGCCGCCGGTGTCAAAGGTGATGCCTTTGCCGACCAGTACGTATGGCTTCTCGGATTTTTTGCCGCCCGAGTAGTTCATGACAATCAGGCGAGGCGGCTGGTCGCTGCCCTGGCCCACGGCGTAGAACGCGCCCATGCCCAGTTCCTTGATCTTTTTCTCGTCAAGGATTTCGACTTTCAGGCCTTTGTATTCCTTGCCCAGCTCCTTGGCCTGTTCAGCCAGGAAAGTCGGGTGGCAGATGTTCGGCGGCAAGTTGCCCAGATCGCGGGTGAACGACATGCCGGCAGCAATCGCCTGAGCATGGGTTACAGCCAGTTGCACTTCAGCCTGTGCAGCCTTGATGGTCAGCAGGGTGATTTTTTTCAGCGCGCGCGGTTCGGCTTTCTGGCTCTTGAAACGGTCGAACGTGTATTCGCCATCAACCAGTGTTTCTGCCAGCAGACGGGTTTTGCCGTAGCTGTCGCGACCCTTGACGACCAGTTCGTCCAGCGCCAGAACGGCATCGCTGCCGCCCAGACCTTTCAGTACGTTGAGGGTACTGCTGATAATTTTGCGAAACGGGCGATCACCCAGTTCGGCATCTTTACCGGTACCCACCAGCAGTACGCGCTCGGCTTTAAGGTTGGGCAGGCTGTGCAGCAGCAGGGTTTGACCGGTTTTGCCGGCGATGTCGCCGCGCTTGAGTACGGCGCTGATGGCGCCGCCCGTGAGTTCGTCAATGGCCTTGGCTGTGTTGCCGAGTGTGTGGTCTTCACCGATGGCGACCACTAGAGTGGCCGTTTTCAACGTTTCTGGGCTAACGCTTTTTACAACCAGTTCCATGTCCGGGTCCCTGAATCAAATGGTCAACGTGCGCGCAAACGAAGTGTTTGCTTGCTTATATAGATGAAGCGCTTCACCTGCCGTTCGGGCAAGCGTCAAGGCGGGCAGTTTGAACCTCGTCGGCAGACCCTGACAACCCTCGATTGCCGTGTCATTCACGCTTTGAAGCCTTGGGTGAGCATGCGCAGTGACAGGCGCACTCATTCACAGGATAATGCGCCATCTTTTTTAACGGCTAGGCTCTTCATCTGAGTCTGTGTCCACTCGTTATGCCGTTTGTTTGGCCGCCTTTGCCTGACGACCCCTGGAGTGTCTGGTTTGATCGTCTTCCGTTATCTATCCCGCGAAGTCATGGTTACCTTGAGTGCAGTCAGTGCTGTGCTGCTGGTCATCATCATGAGTGGTCGTTTCATTAAATACTTGGCGCAGGCTGCTTCCGGCGCGCTCGATCCTGGTTCGTTGTTCCTGATCATGGGGTTTCGACTGCCGGGGTTTATGCAACTGATCCTGCCACTGGGTCTGTTTTTGGGTATTTTGCTGGCGTATGGCCGGTTGTACCTGGAAAGCGAGATGACCGTGTTGTCGGCCACCGGCATGAGTCAGCAGCGTTTGCTGGGCATGACCCTGGTGCCTGCGGCTTTTGTTGCGCTGGTGGTGGCATGGCTGAGCCTGAGTCTGGCCCCGCAAGGTGCCAATCAATTTCAGTTGCTGCTGAACAAGCAAGATGCCCTGACCGAGTTCGATACGCTGGAGCCGGGGCGTTTTCAGTCCTTGAGTGACGGCTCGCGGGTGACCTACACCGAAGAGCTGACCAACGACCGTACTAACCTGTCGGGCGTGTTCATCTCTCAGAAAAACCTTGGGCAAGATGCCAAGGATCGTGGCATTTCGGTGTTGGTGGCTGAAAAAGGCCGTCAGGAAGTGCGCCCCGACGGCAGTCGCTGGCTGGTGCTGGACAACGGCTATCGCTATGACGGGCAGCCTGGGCTGGCCGACTATCGCGCCATTCAGTACGACACGTACGGTGTGTTGCTGCCCAAGCCGGACGTCAGTGATGAAGTGACTGACCGCGATGCGATTCCGACGCTTGACCTGATAGGCAATCCTGAGCCGCGTGCCATTGCCGAATTGCAGTGGCGTATTTCCTTGCCATTGCTGGTGTTTGTCGTGACCTTGATTGCGGTGCCTCTGTCGCGGGTTAATCCACGTCAGGGTCGATTCCTCAAATTATTGCCGGCCATCCTGCTGTATATGGGGTATCTGACCATGCTGATTTCGGCCCGTGGTGCCCTTGAGAAGGGCAAGCTGTCCCCGGTGCTGGGTTTGTGGTGGGTGCATATTCTGTTCCTGGCGGTTGGTCTGGGGTTGTTGTATTGGGAACCGTTGCGCTTGAAGTTGGCGAGTCGTCGTAGCGTGAAGGAGATGGCCCGTGGTTAAGCTCGATCGCTACATTGGTAAAAGTGTGTTGTTGGCGATCCTGGCGGTACTGGGGATTATTCTAGGACTGGCCACGCTGTTTGCGTTTATCGACGAAATGGGCAGCGTCAGTGACACCTACACCGTCATGGATGTGCTGAGTTTTGTCTTGCTCACGGCGCCGCGCCGCATGTACGACATGCTGCCGATGGCGGCCCTGATCGGCTGTCTGATCGGCCTGGGCAGCCTGGCGAGCAACAGTGAATTGACCATCATGCGGGCGGCCGGTGTTTCTATCGGGCGTATCGTTTGGGCGGTCATGAAGCCGATGCTGGTGCTGATGGTGGCCGGCCTGTTGATCGGTGAATATGTCGCGCCAGCCACTGAAACCATGGCTCAGGCCAACCGCGCCCTGGCGCAGGGTGGCGGTGATGCGCAAAGCTCCAAGCATGGCTTGTGGCACCGTCAGGGCGATGAGTTCATCCATATCAACGCGGTACAACCCAATGGGGTCTTGCTGGGTGTTACCCGCTACCGCTTTGATAAAGAGCGCCACATGCTGTCGTCCAGCTTCGCCAAAAGAGCGCAGTTCGATCAGGATCACTGGCAGTTGACCGACGTTGCCACCACGGTTTTCCATGATCGCAGCACTGAAGTCGTCAAAGTCCCCGCAGAGCGTTGGGACGTACTGCTGAGCCCGCAGTTGCTCAATACCGTGGTCATGGCGCCTGACGCCCTGTCCATCAGCGGCTTGTGGAGCTATATCCACTACCTCAAGGATCAAGGCCTGAACAACGGTCGTTACTGGCTGGCGTTCTGGGTCAAGGTGTTGCAACCCTTGGTCACGGCTGCGCTGGTGTTGATGGCGATCTCGTTCATTTTCGGTCCGTTACGCTCTGTCACACTGGGGCAGCGAGTATTCACCGGGGTGCTGGTCGGCTTTGCATTCAAGATTGCCCAGGACTTGCTGGGCCCCTCCAGCCTGGTGTTTGGCTTCTCGCCACTGTTTGCGGTGCTGCTACCGGCCGCTATCTGCGCATTGGCGGGGCTGTGGCTGTTGCGCCGAGCGGGTTGATGCGTCGTTATTGAGTCACTCAAAAGCCTCTATCTCACGGTAGGGGCTTTTTTGTCGGTGTACCTTGGCCAGTGAACGTGACGCTTGGCGCGATCATCAGGTACAATTCCCGGCTATTTTTCGGCGGGCAGTCTGCCTGCGACTTTTTTTGAGTGTTGACCCGTGAGTGATTTGAGTCATATCCGCAATTTCTCCATCATCGCCCACATTGACCATGGCAAGTCGACGCTGGCCGATCGTTTCATCCAGATGTGTGGCGGGCTGAGTGCCCGTGAAATGGAAGCCCAGGTGCTGGATTCCATGGACCTCGAGCGTGAGCGCGGGATCACCATCAAAGCGCACAGCGTCACCTTGTATTACACGGCCAAAGACGGCATTACCTACCAACTGAACTTTATTGACACCCCGGGCCATGTTGACTTCACCTATGAAGTCAGCCGGTCTCTGGCGGCGTGTGAAGGTGCGTTGCTGGTGGTGGATGCGGGGCAGGGCGTTGAAGCTCAGTCCGTAGCCAACTGTTACACCGCTATCGAGCAAGGCCTTGAGGTCATGCCGGTACTGAACAAGATCGACCTGCCGCAGGCCGATCCTGATCGTGTAAAAGACGAAATCGAAAAAATCATCGGTATCGATGCCACGGATGCGGTGACGTGCAGTGCCAAAACTGGCCTTGGCGTCGACGAAGTGCTCGAACGTCTGGTGCACACCATTCCAGCCCCGACCGGTAATTACGAAGATCCGCTGCAAGCGTTGATCATCGACTCCTGGTTCGACAACTACCTGGGCGTTGTGTCTCTGGTTCGCGTGCGCCACGGCCGCGTGAAAAAGGGCGACAAGATTCTGGTCAAGTCCACCGGCAAGATGCACCTGGTGGACAGCGTGGGTGTATTCAACCCCAAGCACACAGCGACCGTTGACCTCAAAGCCGGTGAAGTGGGCTTCATCATCGCGGGCATCAAGGACATTCACGGCGCGCCAGTGGGCGACACCCTGACCTTGAGCAGCACCCCTGATGTTGACGTTCTGCCTGGCTTTAAGCGCATTCAGCCTCAGGTCTATGCCGGTCTGTTCCCGGTCAGCTCCGACGACTTTGAAGACTTCCGTGAAGCGCTGCAAAAGCTCACGCTGAACGATTCGTCGCTGCAGTACACCCCGGAAAGCTCCGACGCACTGGGCTTCGGCTTCCGTTGCGGGTTCCTCGGCATGCTGCACATGGAGATCATCCAGGAGCGCCTTGAGCGCGAGTACGACCTGGACCTGATCACTACCGCGCCGACCGTTATTTTTGAGCTGCTGCTCAAGTCCGGCGAAACGATTTACGTGGATAACCCATCCAAGCTTCCGGATGTGTCGTCCATCGAAGATATTCGCGAACCGATCGTGCGCGCCAATATTCTTGTGCCTCAAGAGCACCTGGGTAACGTCATTACCCTGTGCATTGAGAAGCGTGGCGTTCAGCACGACATGCTGTTCCTCGGCTCGCAGGTGCAAGTGACTTACGATTTGCCGATGAACGAAGTGGTTCTGGACTTCTTTGACCGTCTCAAATCCACCAGTCGCGGCTATGCTTCGCTGGATTACCACTTCGACCGTTATCAGTCGGCGAATCTGGTCAAGCTCGATGTATTGATCAACGGCGAGAAGGTTGATGCCCTTGCACTGATCGTTCACCGCGACAACGCTCACTACAAAGGGCGCGCGCTGACCGAGAAAATGAAAGAGCTGATTCCGCGTCAGATGTTCGATGTAGCAATTCAGGCTGCAATTGGTGGCCAAATCATTGCGCGCTCGTCGGTTAAAGCGCTCAGAAAAAACGTACTGGCCAAATGCTACGGTGGTGACGTTAGCCGTAAGCGCAAGCTGTTGGAAAAGCAGAAAGCCGGTAAAAAACGCATGAAGCAAGTGGGTAACGTGGAGATTCCACAAGAAGCCTTCCTTGCAGTGCTCAGGTTGGATAGCTAGGTCCTATGTCACTAAATTTCCCGCTGTTGCTGGTCATTGCTGTTGCCGTCTGTGGTTTGCTGGCGCTGCTCGATCTGGTCTTTCTGGCACCTCGCCGGCGCAAGGCCATCGCCCAGTATCAAGCCAGCGTCAAGCCGGCTGATGCTCAGGTTATCGAGAAGCTCAACAAGGAACCGCTGCTGGTTGAATACGGCAAGTCGTTCTTCCCGGTGTTGTTCATCGTGCTGGTGCTACGTTCGTTTCTGGTTGAGCCGTTCCAGATTCCGTCCGGCTCGATGAAACCGACCCTGGATGTGGGCGACTTCATCTTGGTGAACAAGTTTTCTTACGGTATCCGCTTGCCGGTCATCGACAAGAAAATCATCGAGGTGGGTGATCCGCAACGCGGCGATGTGATGGTGTTCCGCTACCCAAGCGATCCGACCGTCAACTACATCAAGCGTGTAGTCGGCCTGCCGGGTGACAAGATTCGTTACACAAGTGACAAAAAGCTGTACATCAACGACCAACTGGTTGCCGAGCAACTGGTGGGTACTGAGCCTGGAACATTGGGCAGTGCAGAGCTGTACAAAGAAAAGCTGGGCGAAGTCGAGCACATGATCCGCAAGGAAATGAGCCGCTATCGTGCGCCACCCGGCAAGGAGTGGACGGTTCCGGCCGGGCACTACTTCATGATGGGTGACAACCGCGACAATTCGAACGACAGCCGTTACTGGGACGATCCCAACATTCCCAAGAACGAGTTGGGCATGGTTCCTGACGAAAATATCGTCGGCAAGGCCTTCGCTGTTTGGATGAGCTGGCCAGAACCTAAAATGAGCAACCTGCCGAGCTTGTCGCGGGTTGGTCTGATCAAGTAGCCAAGACGGCGCTGTTAATAACAGCGCCGACTGCTTTTCAGGCGAACGAACAGGTTCGCAGATCAGTCGTCTCAAGATTGCTTTGCCGCTTCAGGTGAGCGATCAACTGTATTCAGGATGTGGATTTGAACAAAGCGTTAAGTGTGACGGCGGCGAACTGCCGGTTCCCGGTCCATTTGCTATGCGATAAGAGAGCATCACTGATCCCTTATATCGGTCCGGTGGTGACATTCGGCCACGAACTCAGCGTGGGTAAATCGTGAGTTTTCCATTAAGTCGTTTAGAGCGTCAGCTCGGTTACACCTTCAAAGACCAGGAACTGATGGTTCTGGCCCTGACACACCGCAGTTTTGCGGGGCGCAATAACGAGCGTCTCGAATTTCTGGGTGATGCCATCCTCAATTTTGTTGCCGGCGAAGCCTTGTTTGACCGCTTCCCGTTGGCCCGTGAAGGCCAGCTGTCGCGTCTGCGTGCCCGTCTGGTTAAAGGCGAAACCCTGGCTGTACTGGCCCGTGGTTTCGAGTTGGGCGAGTATCTGCGCCTGGGCTCGGGCGAGCTCAAGAGCGGTGGTTTTCGTCGTGAATCGATTCTGGCCGACGCCCTTGAAGCGTTGATCGGCGCCATTTATCTGGACGCCGGCATGGAAGCTGCCCGTGATCGGGTATTGGCGTGGCTGGCCAGCGAATTCGAGACCTTGACTCTGGTCGATACCAACAAAGATCCAAAGACCCGCCTGCAAGAATTCTTGCAGTCGCGTGCCTGTGAGCTGCCACGTTACGAAGTGGTAGATATCCAGGGCGAACCGCATTGCCGCATCTTCTTCGTTGAATGCGAAATTGCCCTATTGAATGAAAAAAGCCGAGGTCAGGGTGTGAGTCGTCGTATTGCCGAACAGGTAGCGGCCGCCGCAGCATTGATTGCCCTTGGCGTGGAGAATGGCCATGAATGATACAACTGCAACACGCTGTGGCTATGTCGCCATTGTTGGTCGACCAAACGTGGGTAAATCCACACTGCTGAACCACATCCTCGGTCAAAAGCTGGCGATTACTTCGCGCAAGCCTCAGACCACCCGCCACAACATGCTGGGCATCAAGACCGAAGGCAACGTGCAAGCGGTGTATGTAGATACCCCTGGTATGCACAAAGGCGGCGAAAAGGCCCTGAACCGCTACATGAACAAAACCGCCTCGGCCGCGTTGAAAGACGTGGACGTGGTGATCTTCGTTGTTGACCGCACCAAGTGGACCGACGAAGACCAGATGGTGCTGGAGCGCGTTCAATACGTGACCGGGCCGTTGATCGTTGCGCTGAACAAGACCGACCGTATTGAAGACAAGGCCGAGCTGATGCCGCACCTGAGCTGGCTTCAGGAGCAACTGCCGAACGCCCAGATCATCCCGATTTCTGCTCAGCACGGTCACAACCTTGACGCGCTTGAGCGCGTGATCGCTGAACACTTGCCGGAAAACGAACACTTTTTCCCGGAAGATCAGATCACCGACCGCAGCAGCCGCTTTCTGGCCGCTGAGCTGGTGCGCGAAAAAATCATGCGCCAAATGGGTGCCGAACTGCCGTACCAGATCACGGTCGAGATCGAAGAATTCAAGCAGCAAGGTAAAACCTTGCACATTCACGCGCTGATTCTGGTTGAGCGTGATGGTCAGAAGAAAATCATCATTGGCGACAAGGGCGAGCGTATCAAGCGTATCGGTACCGAAGCGCGCAAGGATATGGAGCTGCTGTTCGACTCCAAGATCATGCTTAACCTGTGGGTGAAAGTGAAAGGCGGCTGGTCCGACGATGAGCGCGCCCTGCGTTCACTGGGTTACGGCGACCTGTAATCCGTTGCCCTCACCCCAACCCTCTCCCGGAGGGAGAGGGGCTGAATGTCGGTGTTTTCGAACCTGCATGCGGTCAGTGCCCTCTTCCTCCGGGAGAGGGCTAGGGTGAGGGAAGCTTTAGTGTCCAGAGATACCTGACACCCATGTCCAGCAATCCCCCAGTCGCACAACTCGCCTACGTTCTGCACAGTCGCCCTTACCGCGAAACCAGCGCTCTGGTGGACTTCATTACGCCACAAGGTCGGTTGCGCGCGGTCTTGCGCAGCGCGCGAGGCAAAGCAGGCACATTGGCCCGGCCCTTTGTTCCGCTCGAAATCGAGTTTCGCGGCCGTGGTGAGCTTAAAAACGTGGGCCGCATGGAAAGCGCCGGTCTCTCTACCTGGCTCAATGGCGAGGCGCTGTTCAGCGGCTTGTACCTTAACGAGCTATTGATTCGCCTGTTACCCGCCGAAGATCCCCACCCCGGTTTATTCAACCACTACGCCGCTACTTTGTTGGCACTGGCCGAAGGTCGGGCGCTGGAACCGTTGTTGCGTGCTTTTGAATGGCGGCTGCTGGACGACATCGGTTACGGCTTCTCTTTGACTCAGGACATTCATGGCGAGCCGGTGGCCATTGATGGCATGTACCGTTTGCAAGTGGATGCCGGGCTTGAGCGTATTTACCTGATCCAGCCAGGGCTTTTTCATGGCGCCGAACTGCATGCAATGGCCCAAACCGACTGGGCCGTCCCAGGCGCGTTGTCGGCGGCCAAGCGCTTGATGCGTCAGGCCCTGGCCGTTCATCTGGCAGGTAAGCCGTTGGCCAGTCGTGAGTTGTTTCGCAAGCCCTGAATAGATCGGTATGCTGTGCGCCGAATCTTCAGCTCTTCAGGAGAGCCTCCGTGACCACAAGCAATCGCATTCTTCTCGGCGTCAATATCGATCACGTTGCCACACTGCGTCAGGCACGCGGCACGCGTTACCCTGACCCGGTCAAGGCCGCGCTGGATGCCGAAGAGGCGGGCGCTGATGGCATCACTGTGCATCTGCGTGAAGATCGTCGTCATATCCAGGAGCGCGACGTGTTGCTGCTCAAGGATGTGCTGCAAACCCGCATGAACTTCGAGATGGGCGTGACTGAAGAAATGATGGCGTTCGCCGAGCATATTCGCCCTGCGCACATCTGTTTGGTGCCCGAAACCCGTCAGGAACTCACCACCGAAGGCGGTCTGGATGTGGCGGGTCAAGAGGCGCGCATCAAGGCGGCCGTCGAGCGTTTGGCGAAAATAGGCTGTGAAGTGTCGCTGTTCATTGATGCTGACGAGCGCCAGATCGAAGCATCCAAGCGCGTAAGTGCTCCGGCGATTGAGCTGCACACCGGGCGTTATGCCGATGCGCAAACGCCGACTGAAGTTGCTGAAGAATTACAGCGCGTCGCAGAAGGCGTGGCTTGTGGTCTGGCCCAGGGGTTGATTGTGAATGCCGGTCACGGCCTGCATTACCACAACGTCGAAGCGGTAGCGGCCATCAAGGGCATCAACGAGTTGAACATCGGCCATGCCTTGGTGGCGCACGCCTTGTTTGTGGGCTTCAAATCGGCAGTGGCCGAAATGAAAGCGCTTATCGTGGCGGCTGCGAAGGTTTAAACCAGACTTTGAAAATAGCCCAACTCCGGTAGCAGCTGCCGAAGGCTGCGTCCGTGGGCGTAGCCCACGTAAAATCTGCGAGTGCGATCTGTCAGGCTTTCCCAAAACTCTGATTTACGATCGCTACGCAATCGGACGCAGCCTGCGGCAGCTGCTACGGGATTTGTGTTGAATCTACAACGCAGGCTCTTCTTTAGGCTTGGTCTTGTCGATACCGGGGATGTGCAGCTTGCCGTCGGTGACTTCGTCGCCTTCGAGCTGCGGCTGTGTGGCCCACGTCAGAATGTCGTAGTAACGACGGATGTTGGCCACGAAGTGCACCGGTTCCCCGCCGCGGGCGTAGCCATAGCGGGTTTTGCTGTACCACTGCTTCTGCGCAAGGCGAGGCAGCATTTTTTTCACATCCAGCCACTTGTTCGGGTTCAGGCCTTCTTTTTTGGCCAGCTTGCGCGCGTCGTCAAGATGCCCGCCGCCCACGTTATAAGCCGCTAGGGCAAACCAGGTGCGATCGGGCTCCTGGATGTCGTCGTCGAGCTCGTTTTTGATCTGGGCGATGTATTTGGCCCCGCCCATAATGCTTTGTTTGGCGTCCAGCCGATTAGAAACGCCCATGGCTTGGGCGGTGTTCTGGGTCAGCATCATCAGGCCGCGAACGCCCGTTTTGGAGGTGACCGCGGGTTGCCACAAGGACTCTTGGTACCCCATGGCTGCCAACAACCGCCAGTCAATCTGTTCCTTTTTGGCCGCTTCCTTGAAGAATTTTTCGTATTTGGGCAGACGCTCTTGCAGGTGCTGGGCGAAGGTGTACGCGCCCACGTAGCCCAGCACGTCTACGTGCCCGTAGTAGCGATCCTTCAAGCGTTGCAGGGTGCCGTTTTTCTGAACCTTGTCGAGGTAGGTATTGATCTCGTTAAGCAGGCTGTTGTCTTCACCGGCCTTCACCGCCCAGCGCTGGCTGCGTGCATCACCCAGGTCGAACGCCACACGTACATTGGGGAAGTACACCTGATTCATCGCCACTTCGTTGGAGTCGACCAGCGTCAGGTCAATCTGGCCTTCATCGACCATGCGCAGCAAGTCGACGACTTCAACGGCGTCAGACTCTTCATAGTCGATACCCGGATACTGCTTTTTGAGCTCGGCGAGCTGCTCTGCGTGAGAGCTACCTTTGAGGACGGTGATGCGTTTGCCCACCAGGTCTGCCGCAGAGGTGGGGCGCGATTGGCCGTTGCGATAGATGATTTGCGGAGTGACTTCGAGGTAAGGGTGAGAAAACTTCGCTTGCTGCAGTCGTTTCTCGCTGCTGACCAGTCCGGCAGCAGCCAGAGCCGGGCCGTCAGGTTGGCTCAGCTTGGTAAACATGTCGTCCAGGTTGTCAGCAGTTTCGATCTTGAGTTCGACCCCCAGATCGTCGGCAAAGCGCTTTACCAGCTCATATTCAAAGCCGGTTTCGCCGTTGCGGTCCTCAAAGTAAGTGGCCGGGCTGTTACGGGTAATGACCCGCAGTACACCGTCCTCCTTTATGCGCTCAAGGGTGCTGGGTTTTTCAACGCAGGCACCGAGCATCAGGAAGAGTCCGGTTGCGATAAGCCATTTGGCGCAGCGCGGGCGGAATTCGGTTATAGAAAACATTCGCGCAGTATACGCAAAGCAGCGCGGGTGCCATATCTCGACAATGTGTGGTCATTCTGATAACAGCAGGGAAAACAGCCTTAACCCCCGTGGAATGGGGGGTAAGGCAGGGTTTAAAGAGCTGATTGCTCCATGTCTGATGCCTCTGATAGCCATAAAGAATAAGGCCTTTGTCGGTTAGTGACGCCAGGTGTGTGAGAGGTGTGCCGTTTCGGGTGCCGTCAGCGATGGTTTACGCTAGAATGCCGGGCCTCAAAGCATACCCCTCCCGAGGCTGTCCCGAAGATGTTGATCCTGCGCGGCGCTCCTGCCCTTTCTGCCTTTCGCCACAGCAAACTGCTTGCACAACTGAACCTCAAGGTTCCGGCTGTCACTGGTTTGTATGCTGAATTCGCCCACTTTGCCGATGTCACCGGTGAATTGACCAGCGATGAACAACAGGTCCTGGCTCGTCTTTTGAAATACGGCCCGAGCGTGCCGGTTCAAGAGCCAAGCGGACGACTGTTTCTGGTGTTACCGCGGTTTGGCACTATTTCCCCTTGGTCGAGTAAGGCCAGCGACATTGCCCGTAACTGTGGCCTGGCTAAAATCCAGCGCCTGGAACGCGGTATTGCTTTCTATGTGGCGGGTCAATTCAGCGATGCTGAAGCCGAGCTGATTGCTGGCGCATTGCATGACCGCATGACGCAAATCGTGTTGGGCAACCTTGAGCAGGCTGCCGGCCTGTTCAGCCATGCCGAACCGAAGCCACTGACGGCGATTGATGTGTTGGGTGGCGGGCGCGCAGCGCTGGAAAAAGCCAACGTCGAGCTGGGCCTGGCTTTGGCAGAAGACGAAATCGACTATCTGGTCAATGCTTTCAACGGTTTGGGTCGTAACCCTCACGACATCGAACTGATGATGTTTGCTCAGGCCAACTCCGAGCATTGCCGCCACAAGATCTTCAACGCCAGCTGGGACATCGACGGTCAAAGCCAGGAAAAAAGCCTGTTTGGCATGATCAAGAACACCTACGTGATGCACAGCGAAGGCGTTCTGTCAGCTTATAAAGACAACGCCTCGGTGATTGTCGGCAGCGTAGCGGGGCGCTTCTTCCCCAACTCTGAAACCCGCCAGTACGGTGCGGTACAAGAACCCGTGCATATCCTGATGAAAGTCGAGACGCACAACCACCCGACCGCCATTGCTCCGTTTCCGGGTGCTGCGACGGGTTCGGGGGGCGAGATTCGTGACGAAGGTGCAACCGGTCGTGGTGCCAAGCCAAAAGCAGGCCTGACCGGCTTCACCGTGTCCAACCTGCAAATTCCGGGTTTCGAACAGCCGTGGGAAGTGCCTTACGGCAAGCCTGAGCGCATCGTTACCGCGCTGGATATCATGATCGAAGGCCCTCTGGGCGGCGCCGCATTCAACAACGAATTCGGTCGTCCTGCTCTGACTGGCTACTTCCGTACGTTTGAGCAATCCATCACCACGCCGCACGGTGATGAAGTGCGCGGTTACCACAAGCCGATCATGTTGGCGGGCGGCATGGGCAACATCCGCGCCGAACACGTTCAGAAAGCCGAAATCACTGTGGGCTCCAAGCTCATCGTGCTGGGCGGCCCGGCCATGCTGATCGGTCTGGGCGGCGGTGCCGCTTCTTCCATGGCCACTGGCGCAAGCTCGGCTGACCTGGATTTCGCTTCGGTACAGCGTGAAAACCCGGAAATGGAACGCCGCTGTCAGGAAGTCATCGACCGCTGCTGGCAGTTGGGTGACAAAAACCCGATCAGCTTTATCCACGACGTGGGCGCGGGTGGCCTGTCCAACGCCTTCCCGGAGCTGGTCAATGACGGCGACCGTGGTGGCCGTTTCGAGCTGCGCAACATTCCAAACGACGAGCCGGGCATGGCCCCGCACGAAATCTGGAGCAACGAATCCCAGGAACGTTACGTTCTGGCCGTGGGCGTTGAAGATTTTGCCCGCTTCCAGGCCATCTGTGAGCGCGAGCGCTGCCCGTATGCAGTAGTCGGTGAAGCCACTGCTGAGCCGCAACTGACCGTGACCGACAGCCATTTCGGTAACAACCCGGTCGACATGCCGCTGGAAGTATTGCTGGGCAAGGCGCCACGCATGCACCGTTCGGCTGTTCGCGAGCAAGAGCTGGGCGACGACTTCGACCCGGCTGAGCTGAACATCGCTGAGTGTGTCGAGCGCGTTCTGCACCACCCGGCGGTGGCCAGCAAAAGCTTCTTGATCACCATTGGCGACCGCACCATCACGGGTCTCGTGGCTCGTGACCAAATGGTTGGCCCGTGGCAGGTGCCCGTGGCTGACGTTGCCGTGACGGCGACCAGCTTTGACGTGTACACCGGTGAAGCCATGGCGATGGGCGAGCGTACGCCGCTTGCGCTGCTGGATGCTCCGGCATCGGGCCGTATGGCCATCGGCGAAACCCTGACCAACATCGCTGCTTCGCGCATTGGCAAAATTTCTGACATCAAAATGTCTGCCAACTGGATGTCCGCCGCCGGCCACCCGGGTGAAGACGCGCGTTTGTTCGATACCGTCAAAGCCGTTGGCATGGAATTGTGCCCGGAGCTGGGCATCACCATTCCAGTGGGCAAAGACTCGATGTCGATGCAGACCCGCTGGAACGAAGACGGCACTGAAAAGAGCGTCACCTCGCCGATGTCGCTGATCGTCACCGGCTTCTCGCCTGTGCTCGATATTCGCCAGACCTTGACCCCGGAACTGCGTATGGATAAAGGTCAAACCGACCTGATCCTGATCGACCTGGGTCGTGGCCAAAACCGCATGGGTGCCTCGATTCTGGCCCAGACGTATGGCAAGTTGGGCAAAGTGGCCCCGGACGTTGATGACGCAGAAGACCTCAAGGCCTTCTTCGCCGTGATTCAGGGGTTGAATGCTGACGGTCATCTGCTGGCTTATCACGACCGCTCCGACGGTGGTTTGCTGACCAGCGTGATGGAAATGGCGTTTGCCGGTCACTGCGGTCTGAACCTGAACCTGGATTGCCTGACTGAGAGCGTCAGTGAAATCCCGGCCATCCTGTTCAACGAAGAACTGGGTGCCGTGATTCAAGTGCGTCATGACGAAACCCCGGACGTGTTGACCCAGTTCAGCGTTGCCGGTTTGGGTGAGTGCGTGGCCGTGATTGGCCAGCCGTTGAACAACAGCGAAATCAACATCAGCTTGAACGGCGAGACCGTCTTCGAAGGTCAGCGCGGCGCCTTGCAGCGTCAATGGGCCGAGACCAGCTACCAGATCCAGCGCCTGCGTGATAACGCCGAATGTGCAGATCAAGAGTTCGACGTGCTGCTGGAAGAAGACAATCCGGGTCTGACCGTCAAGTTGGGCTTTGACGTCAATGACAACATCAGCGCGCCATACATCAAGAAAGGCATTCGCCCTCAAGTGGCTGTGCTGCGTGAGCAGGGTGTGAACGGGCAAGTTGAAATGGCGGCGGCATTCGACCGTGCCGGTTTCAATGCCATCGACGTGCACATGAGCGACATTCTGGCGGGCCGTGTTGACCTGAACGAGTTCAAGGGGCTGGTTGCCTGTGGCGGCTTCTCCTACGGCGACGTTCTGGGTGCCGGTGAAGGCTGGGCCAAGTCAGCCTTGTTCAACACCCGGGCACGCGATGCGTTCCAGGGCTTCTTTGAACGCTCCGACAGTTTCTCTCTGGGTGTGTGCAACGGTTGCCAGATGATGTCCAACCTGAGCGAGTTGATCCCGGGCAGCGAGCTGTGGCCACACTTTGTGCGCAACCGCTCCGAGCAGTTCGAAGCCCGTGTAGCGATGGTTCAAGTGCAAGAGTCGAACTCGATCTTCCTGCAGGGCATGGCCGGTTCACGCATGCCAATCGCCATTGCTCACGGTGAAGGTCATGCCGAGTTCGCCAGCGAAGAGGCCATGCTGCAAGCGGATCTGTCCGGTTCAGTGGCACTGCGTTTCGTCGATAACCACGGCAAAGTGACTGAAAACTACCCGGCTAACCCGAATGGCTCGCCGCGCGGTATTACCGGTCTCACCAGCCGTGACGGCCGTGTGACCATCATGATGCCGCACCCGGAGCGTGTGTTCCGCGCCGTGCAGAACTCGTGGCGCCCTGAAGACTGGAACGAAGATGCACCGTGGTTGCGCATGTTCCGTAACGCGCGTGCTTGGGTAAATTAAAAGCTGGATGGATTATCAGGATGTACAAGCTTAGCTTTTTTGTTCCACCCAGCCATGTGGATGGCGTTAAAGAGGCCGTATTCGCTGCCGGTGGCGGGCGAATCGGCAACTACGACCATTGCGCCTGGCAAACCATGGGGCAGGGCCAGTTTCGTGCGCTGGACGGCAGTCAGCCGTTTATCGGGCAAACCGGTCAGGTCGAGTATGTCGGGGAATGGAAGGTTGAGCTGGTCGTTGCCGATGATCTGATTCAGGCGGTTGTGGCTGCGCTCAAGCTCAGCCACCCGTATGAAACCCCTGCGTATGAGGTGGTGCAACTGGCTGATTTCTAGTCGCTTGGCCATTAAAAAACCCGCTGACCGTTACCGGTTCAGCGGGTTTTTTATTGCCGGTTCGAGAGGCGTTAAGGGCGAATCTCGACCATTGTGCCGTTTTTGACCAGGCTCCAGACTTCGCGCATTTCGCTGTTTTTCATGGCAATGCAGCCATCGGTCCAATCCAGCGTATGAAACAGTGATTCGGGGTTTTCTTCGGTGTCTGGCGTGCCGTGGATCATGATCATTCCACCTGGGTCCACACCCTCGCGCCGCGCGGTCGCGGCGTCACTGACATTAGGGTAGTCAATGTGCATCGCCAGGTTGAACTTGTCGCTTTTTTTGCGCCAGTCGATCCAGTAGATGCCCTCAGGCGTGCGCTTGTCGCCTTCGCGCAGCTTATGTCCCTTGGGTTGTTTGCCCAATGAAATGCGATAGGTCTTGATGGCCCGACCGTTCTGTATCAGCTGCAATTTACGCGCTGATTTGAGAACCAGGATTTTTTCGACGCTTGTACTGATAGTTTCGGGCAGCGGCGCGAGCTTCGGTTTAATCACTTCATATTTATTGACGGGTTTGCCGTTAACGGTGACGACAACAGCAGCTTGGCAGATAACGGCAAATGACAAGCAAAGGGCAGCAAGCAACCAGCGCATTGGAGCGGTATCCCTGATGGGTGACGGACAACATTATTGTTTGGGGGTGACCAGGCCGGCCAGAGGCGGCACGGCCTCACTGCGCACGGGATAAGCGTTCTCGTGGCGATCGGAAAAAAAGCATTCTAAGGTACGGCTGACCGTGCGGAAAGCCAGCTCAGACCAAGGGATGTCTGCTTCATCGAAAAGGCGAACGTCCAGGCTTTCATCGCCTGCGGCAAAGTCGGGGCTTTGCAGTTCGGCCCGGTAGAAAATATGCACCTGATTGATGTGGGGCACATCGATCAGGGTATAGATGTTCAAGTTGATGACTTCGGCACAGGCTTCTTCGCGGGTTTCGCGCTGGGCGGCTTGTTCGACGGTTTCGCCGTTTTCCATAAACCCGGCTGGCAGCGTCCAGTAACCCTTGCGCGGCTCAATTGCGCGCCGGCACAACAGCACCTGGCTGCCCCAGGTCGGCAAGCAACCGGCGACAATATTGGGGTTCTGATAATGGACGGTCTGGCACTGTGGGCAGACGTAGCGCAGGCGTGAATCGCCTGGCGGGATATGTTGGCTGACAGAATGACCGCACTGGCTGCAAAATTTCATGCTGGGATCTCGGAGGCGTCCCCTATCTTGGGGGGTATTACGGTGTAACGGCAAGCTTCACTTGTCAGCCTGCGACAGCGTGGAGCTTGGGTGCCGCGAGTGAATTGGTGCATGATGCCCGATAAGTGACGGATCGAGATGACCTATGCTGGACGAGCTACTTAGCCGAGTGAGTCGTTACACACCGAGGACGCTGGAAACAGACCGCCATTTTCCTGAGGCTGCGGTGTTGTTGCCGGTGACGCGAAGCGCTGAGCCCGAATTGATTTTGACCCTGCGTGCCAGCGGGTTGTCGACTCACGGCGGCGAGGTGGCGTTTCCTGGCGGACGCCGTGATCCTGAGGATCCTGACTTGGTGTTCACCGCCCTGCGTGAAGCTGAAGAAGAAATTGGCCTGCCGCCGGGCTTGGTCGAAGTGATCGGGCCGCTCAGTCCTCTTGTGTCGCTGCACGGGATACGCGTCACGCCGTATGTCGGTTTGGTGCCGGACTACGTTGAGTACGTGGCCAATGACGCCGAAATTGCCGCAGTCTTCAGTGTTCCGTTGAGGTTTTTTCGTGAAGACCCGCGTGAGCATACGCACCGGATTGATTATCAGGGGCGCAGTTGGTATGTGCCCAGCTACCGTTTTGGCGTTTACAAAATCTGGGGGCTGACGGCAATCATGATCGTTGAACTGATGAACCTGCTGTACGACGACGTGAACATCAATCTGCACACCCCGCCGCAACGGTTTATCAATATTTAGAGCTGTCAGCACACAGCCGCGCCTGCTTGAGGACAAACGCATGAAATATCGCCTGGGTGATTCACTCGTCGAGACCCACCCTGACAGCTGGATTGCTCCCACCGCCGTGTTGATCGGCAAAGTACGTCTGGAGCAGGGTGCCAGTGTGTGGTTTAACACGGTGTTGCGCGGTGACAACGAACTTATCCTGATTGGCAAGCACAGCAATGTGCAGGATGGTGCCGTGATGCACACGGACATGGGCTACCCGTTGACGATCGGGACAGGTGTCACCATTGGCCATAAAGCCATGTTGCACGGCTGTACGGTCGATGATTACAGCTTGATCGGCATAAATGCGGTAATCCTCAACGGCGCGCGTATCGGCAAGCACTGCATCATTGGCGCGAACGCCCTGATTGGCGAAGGCAAGGTTATTCCCGATGGCTCGCTCGTCATGGGCTCGCCGGGCAAAGTGGTGCGCGAACTGACCGAAGCGCAAAAGCTCAAGTTGGAGGCTAGTGCGGCGAATTACGTCAAGAATGGCCAGCGATATGCCCGTGACCTTGAGGTGCAGGACGATGAGTGAGGTGGAGCGTCCGGTTGCCTCGCCTTGCGTCAATATCTGTGCGCTTGATGACGATGATGTGTGTTCGGGGTGCCAGCGTACCGTTGCCGAAATCACCCGCTGGAGCCGCATGACCAACGTGGAGCGTCGCGAGGTGCTTGTGTTGTGCCATGAACGGGCGAAAGCCAGTGGTGTGGTGTGGATGCTGGGTTCTTAAACCTGAGAGCGCCCTCACCCTAACCCTCTCCCGGAGGGAGAGGGGACTGACCGCACGCAGATTCATGAGCACCGCCAATCGGCCCCCTCCCTCTGGAGGGAGAGGGGACTGACCACAAGCGGATTCACGAACACCGCAAATCGGCTCCCTCTCCCTCTGGGAGAGGGTTGGGGTGAGGGT
This sequence comes from Pseudomonas sp. TMW22091, assembly GCF_022496705.1. Classification (NCBI taxonomy): domain Bacteria; kingdom Pseudomonadati; phylum Pseudomonadota; class Gammaproteobacteria; order Pseudomonadales; family Pseudomonadaceae; genus Pseudomonas; species Pseudomonas sp. TMW22091. Next base: position 283,086 of record NZ_SCFI01000006.1, on the reverse strand, counting down.
CTTGGCCCCGCACGCGCCCTCAAGTACCCTGTGCGCCTTACTCAGAGGTGTCCCACGCTGCCATGCTGTTTCTTATCGCTTATATCGCCAGCGTCGTGCTGATCAATTACGCCTTCTCCTCGGCGCCCGATCTGGACATTATCTGGTCAGCGTGGGGCGGGCTGGTGTTTGTTCTGCGCGACATGGTGCAAACCCGCTTCGGCCACGGCGCACTGTTGGCCATGCTGGCAGCGCTGGTACTGTCTTACATCACCTCCGACCCCTCTATTGCGCTGGCCAGCGCCACCGCCTTTGCGGTGTCCGAATGCATTGACTGGCTGGTGTTCAGCATCACCAAGCGTCCGTTGCATGACCGTCTTTGGATCAGCTCGGCGCTCAGTATCCCAATTGATACCTTCATATTTTTCGGCATGATTGACGCCTTTACGCCGGCCGTGATTTTGACTGCGATGGGGTCCAAATTCGCCGGCGTGACCTGCGTGTGGCTGGCGATGGCCTGGCGCTTGCGCAAAGCCGCAGCTCAATAAGGCCAGAGCGCCCGGATCATGTAAGATGCCGGCCTTCTACCCAGCAGGCGCAAGCGTTGCGAGCGCCTTCGATGATTTGCTTCCTTGAGGACCTGAAATGACCCGTATCGGAACTCCATTGTCGCCGACTGCGACCCGTGTATTGCTGTGTGGTTGCGGCGAACTGGGCAAAGAAGTCGTCATCGAACTGCAGCGTTTGGGCGTTGAAGTGATTGCCGTTGATCGCTATGAAAACGCACCGGCCATGCAGGTTGCGCATCGCAGCCACGTGATCAACATGCTTGATGGTGCTGCCCTGCGGGCGGTGATCGAGTTGGAAAAGCCGCATTTCATCGTTCCGGAAATCGAAGCCATCGCCACCGCGACCTTGCTTGAGCTGGAGGCTGAAGGCTTTACTGTGATCCCGACCGCACGGGCCACCTCGCTGACCATGAACCGCGAAGGCATTCGTCGTCTGGCGGCAGAAGAGCTGGACTTGCCAACCTCGCCTTACCATTTTGCCGACACCTTCGAGGACTACAGCAGCGCTGTGCAGGACTTGGGTTTCCCGTGTGTGGTCAAGCCGGTGATGAGTTCATCCGGTAAAGGCCAGAGCCTGCTGCGCGGTGCCGAGGATGTAAAAGCTGCTTGGGACTACGCCCAAGAAGGCGGCCGTGCAGGTAAAGGCCGGGTCATCATCGAAGGCTTTATCGATTTCGACTATGAAATCACCTTGCTCACCGTGCGCCATGTCGGTGGCACCACGTTCTGTGCCCCGGTCGGTCATCGTCAAGAGAAGGGCGACTATCAAGAGTCCTGGCAGCCGCAGGCCATGAGCCCGGTTGCACTGGCAGAATCCGAACGGGTCGCCAAGGCCGTCACCGAAGCGCTGGGTGGCCGTGGCTTGTTTGGGGTTGAGCTATTTATCAAAGGCGATCAAGTGTGGTTCAGCGAAGTGTCGCCGCGTCCTCATGACACGGGTCTGGTCACGCTGATTTCGCAGGATCTTTCGCAGTTTGCATTGCATGCGCGAGCCATTCTGGGATTGCCGATTCCGCTGATTCGCCAGTTCGGCCCGTCGGCCTCAGCAGTGATTCTGGTCGAAGGCCAATCCACTCAGACGGCCTTCGCTAATCTTGAATTGGCCTTGAGCGAGCCAGACACGGCGTTGCGCCTGTTCGGCAAGCCAGAAGTGAATGGCCAGCGCCGCATGGGCGTTGCCCTGGCGCGTGACGAGTCGATTGAAGCGGCCCGTGCCAAAGCGACTCGTGCTGCCCAAGCCGTCGTCGTAGAGCTGTAACACACTCCTCCGCGTAGCAGCTGCCGAAGGCTGCGTCCGGCGACGCAGTCGTCGTAAAGTCAGAAATTGCGGTAGTCAGATAAACCGCATTCTGAGGTTTACGATTGCTTCGCAATCGGACGCCGCCTGCGGCAGCTGCTACGGGGGCCTCAAACCACCTTGTTCAGGTCGGCTTCTTTGGTTTCTTTCAGGCACAGCACAGCGATCAGGCTGAGGATCGCGGCGCCTGACACGTACCCGCCCACCCAGCTCAATCCCCCCATACTCACCAGCTTTTGCGCAAAAAACGGTGCAGCGGAAGCCCCGACAATGCCGCCCAGATTGTAGGCCGCCGACGCGCCGGTATAGCGCACGCGGGTCGGGAACAGTTCAGGGAGCAGGGCGCCCATCGGGGCAAACGTCACGCCCATCAAGAACAGTTCAATACACAAAAACAGCGCTACGCCCCACGTAGAGCCTTGTGTCAGCAGCGGCTCCATCAAAAATCCCGACAAAATCGCCAGAATGCCGCCCACAATCAGCACCGGTTTACGCCCGTAACGGTCACTGGCCCACGCTGACAAAGGCGTCGCGGCAGCCATGAACAACACGGCAAAGCACAGCAGCCCGAGGAACGTCTCGCGGGTGTAGCCCAGCGTGGCGACGCCATAACTCAGCGAAAATACCGTCGAAATATAAAACAGTGCATAGCACACCACCATCGACGCCGCGCCCAACAGCATGGGGGCCCAATATTGGCTAAACAGCTCGATGATCGGCATTTTTACCCGTTCGTGCTGCGCAACGGCTTTGGCAAATACTGGGGTTTCTTCCAGCTTGAGGCGCACATACAAACCGACCATCACCAATGCAGCGCTGAGCAGGAACGGAATCCGCCAGCCCCAGGCGCGGAATTGTTCATCGCTCAAGCTCATGGCCAGAATCAAGAACAGGCCGTTGGCCGCCAGAAAGCCAATTGAAGGCCCCAGCTGTGGAAACATGCCGTACCAAGCGCGTTTACCCTTCGGGGCATTTTCGGTTGCGAGCAAAGCCGCACCGCCCCATTCGCCGCCCAACCCCAGCCCTTGGCCAAAGCGCAGCACACAGAGCAGGATCGGTGCCCAGGCACCAATTGTGGCGTACCCCGGCAGTACACCAATCAAGGTGGTGCACACGCCCATCAACAGCAAAGAGGCGACGAGTGTCGATTTGCGGCCGATGCGGTCGCCGAAATGGCCGAATAGAAAAGAGCCCAGCGGGCGGGCGAGAAAGGCGATGCCAAATGTCAGAAACGCCGACAGCATTTGCGCTGTGCCAGATGTCTGCGGGAAAAAAACCGGGCCGATCACCAGTGCAGCGGCGGTGGCATACACATAGAAATCATAGAACTCGATGGCGGTACCAATAAAGCTGGCCGTGGCAACGCGGGTGGCAGAATTTACCGGTTTCTCGGCCGAAGCTTCGCTGTACGTGGTGCTGGTGCTCATGTGTTTATCCCTGACAGTTATGCGCTCTGTGCCGATGTCTGCCTTTGCAGCGTGACGTGGCGAGCAATTTTTATGGTCGTTGGCCCTGATGGATGACAGGGTGCAAGCGCAGTTCAGGATGGGAACGTACGCAGGTACTGCGCAAAGCATCGCGCCGACAGCGCTGAGTGTGGGTAACACGCGTGTCGGCGAGGCTTGGGTAAGCGAGAAAGAGTATAGGGAGGCCCGTTCGAATGTAACAAGACCCTGCGCGGTGATTAAACCGCGGGTTTGACGCTGTTATGCCAGATCAGTACACGGCTGACGCGGTTCTCTTCAGTTTCAAGAATTTCCAGTCGATAGCGGCCGATTTTCACGCAGACAGTGGTTTCCGGAATGGTTTCCAGCGCTTCGGTGACCAACCCGTTGAGGGTCTTTGGGCCGTCGCAGGGCAGATGCCAGCCCAGGCATTTATTCAGCTCCCGAATCGATACGGCACCATCGACCACGTAACGGCCGTCGGGCAAAGGATCAATCAGCGGGTTATTGATGTGCTGTTCGTCCTCGAACTCGCTCACGATTTCTTCGAGAATGTCTTCAAGGGTCACGATGCCCAGTACTTCGCCGTACTCATCCACCACCACTCCGAGTCGCCGTTGCTGCTTGTGGAAATTCAGCAGTTGCAGTTGCAGCGGGGTGCTCTCGGGAATGAAGTACGGTTCGTGGCAGACGGCCAGTAACGCTTCTTTGGTCAGGCTGGCATCGGGCAGCATATGTTGGATGTGGCGGGTGTTGAGGATGGCTTCGACCTGGTTGATGTCGTTGTGAAACACCGGCAAGCGCGTGCGCTGGGTCTGGCGCAGTTGCTCGATCAGGTCTTCGATCGGTTCGTCGAGGTTAAGCCCTTCAACTTCATTGCGCGGGATCAGGATGTCATTGACCGTGATGTTGTCCAGCGCATGAATGCCGGTGAGCAGGTGCGGGCGGTTGTTGGTTTGCTCGTCATTCTGCTGTGGGTGTTCGTCGCGAAGCTCTTGGGCTTGGGCGCGCTGAGCCACTGTGCTGCGTTTGCCAATAAAAAAGCCGGCGAGTAACCCGGCTCCAGCGATCAGCAAAGCCGAGAGTGCAAGCAATGGCCCGGGGGGCAAGCTATCCATAATAATCGCCCGTCAGATATGCAAAATGTATTCGCGAACCAGCTTGCTGCCGAAGTAGGCCAGCATCAGCAGGCAGAAGCCGGCAAATGTCCATCGAATGGCTTTGTGTCCACGCCAGCCAAGGTAATGGCGCCCCAGCAGCAACACGCTGAACACGACCCATGCCAGACAGGCCAACAGGGTTTTGTGGACGAGGTGCTGGGCGAACAGGTTGCCCAGAAATAGCCAGCCGGAGATCAACGACAGGGACAGCAGCGACCAGCCAGCCCATAAAAAGCCAAACAACAGGCTTTCCATGGTTTGCAGGGGCGGAAAGTTCTTGATCAGGCCTTTGGGGTGTTTGCGTTTGAGCTGATAATTTTGCAGCGACAGCAGCAAGGCCTGGAATACCGCGATGGTGAACATGCCATAGGCCAGCAGCGACAGCAGGATATGGGCGAGAATGCCCGGCTCTTCATCAATGACCTGAACGGTGCCAGGCGGGGCAAATTGGGACATCAATACCGTGAGTATGCCCAGCGGGTATAAAAGCAGCAGCAGGTTTTCGACCGGGATGCGTGCGCAGGCTACCAAGGTCACGGCAATGACCGCGACTGCGATCAGGCTGGCTGCACTGAAGAAATCCAGTTCAAGGCCGGCTGGCGTCATCAAGTGGGTGAACAGGCTGATGGCATGGGCGATCACGGCAATAATGCCGAGCGTCACCAGCAGGCTTTTATTTGCCTTCACGCCTTGGCGCAGGCAAGTGCCTTGATAGAGGGTCGCAGCGGCATATAAGCAGGCGGCGGCGAGACTGGGTAGCAAACTGGGTGACAAGGGGAGCATAAATCCTGTTAGGCAAGCCCGAAAGGGATGAGTTTGGCATACAACCGGCCATGCACGAAAGCCACATAAGCCGACGGTAAGGTGTCGGACACGGCCAGTCTTCGCTATAATCCGCGACCTGCCCACGCCGCAGGCTCGCCGAGCATCAGTTTTACACGGGCTGGGCCGCAATAACCCCGGTCTACTTTGGGCCTGAAAGGATCGCGCATGTTTGAAAATTTAACCGACCGTCTTTCGCAGACGCTGCGCCATGTCACCGGCAAGGCCAAGCTGACCGAAGACAATATCAAAGACACCCTGCGTGAAGTACGCATGGCGTTGCTGGAAGCCGACGTGGCTTTGCCAGTGGTCAAGGACTTCGTCGCTGCGGTCAAAGAGCGCGCTGTCGGCACTGAAGTGTCGCGCAGCCTGACGCCGGGCCAAGCGTTCGTAAAAATCGTCCAGGCTGAACTTGAAAGCCTGATGGGCGCTGCCAACGAGGACCTGGTCCTCAATGTGACGCCACCTGCCGTTGTGCTGATGGCAGGTTTGCAGGGTGCAGGTAAAACCACCACTGCGGGCAAGCTGGCGCGCTTCCTTAAAGAGCGTAAAAAGAAAACCGTCATGGTCGTGTCGGCGGACATCTACCGTCCGGCGGCGATCAAGCAGTTGGAAACACTGGCCAACGAAGTCGGTGTGACCTTTTTTCCGTCCGACCTGAGTCAGAAGCCAGTAGACATCGCTCGCGCCGCCATTGCGGAAGCCAAGCTGAAGTTTATTGATGTCGTGATTCTCGACACCGCCGGTCGTCTGCACATCGACGCCGAGATGATGGCCGAGATTCAGGAACTGCACGCGGCCGTCAAGCCGGCAGAAACACTGTTTGTCGTGGATGCGATGACGGGCCAGGATGCCGCCAACACGGCCAAGGCCTTTGGCGACGCGTTGCCGCTGACCGGTGTGATCCTGACCAAGGTTGATGGTGATGCCCGTGGCGGTGCGGCCTTGTCCGTGCGCTCGATCACTGGCAAGCCGATCAAGTTCATCGGTATGGGCGAGAAGAGCGATGCGCTTGAGCCCTTCCACCCGGATCGTATTGCGTCGCGCATCCTGGGCATGGGCGACGTGCTCAGTCTGATCGAGCAGGCCGAACAGACCCTCGATAAAGACAAAGCCGACAAGCTGGCTAAAAAGCTCAAGAAGGGGAAGGGCTTCGACCTCGAAGACTTCCGCGATCAACTGCAACAGATGAAGAACATGGGCGGCCTGGGCGGCCTCATGGACAAGCTGCCGAACATGGGCGGCGTCAATCTGGCTCAAATGGGTAATGCCCAGGGCGCAGCAGAAAAGCAGTTCAAGCAAATGGAAGCCATCATCAACTCCATGACCCCGGCCGAGCGCCGTGACCCTGACCTCATCAGTGGTTCGCGCAAACGCCGTATTGCCATGGGTTCCGGCACTCAGGTGCAGGACATCGGCCGCTTGATCAAGCAGCACAAGCAGATGCAAAAGATGATGAAGAAGTTCTCCACTAAAGGTGGAATGGCCAAAATGATGCGCGGCATGGGCTCGATGATGCCCGGCGGCGGCATGCCAAAAATGTAATTTACCTGCCCGGGCGCTTGCGTCCGGGCAGCTCGCAGTGATGCGAGACACCCGGCAAACCCGCACTGTGCGGGAGCTGACCCTTCGCCATTCGTGGCGATCTCGCTGCAAATCTGTAGGGCATGCCGGCAGGCGCCAGAAAAAGACATTTGCAAAAGTCCGGATATTCCTTAGAATATGCGGCCTTTCGGGCACCTATGCCCGCTGTGCCTTTAGATTTGCAGCACCGACTACAGGAACGATGTTCACATGCTAACAATCCGTCTTGCCCTTGGCGGCTCCAAAAAGCGCCCGTTTTACCACTTGACCGTTACCGACAGCCGTAACCCACGTGACGGTTCCCACAAGGAACAAATTGGCTTCTTCAACCCGGTTGCCCGTGGTCAGGAAGTTCGTTTCTCCGTTAAAGAAGACCGCCTCGCCTACTGGCTGAGCGTTGGTGCTCAACTGTCTGAGCGTGTTGCTCAGCTGGTTAAAGAAAACGAAAAAGCTAAGGTTGCGGCCTGAGCAATATGAGCGTGACGCCTGAAACTGCTGATGATTTGATCGTTATCGGCAAAATCTACTCAATTCACGGCGTGCGCGGCGAAGTGAAGGTTTATTCCTTTACGGATCCAATTGATAACCTGTTGGACTACAAAAAGCTGACGCTTCGGCGCGGTAATGATGTGCGACAGGCAGAGCTGGTCAGTGGCCGTTCTCATAACGGCAAGTTTCTGGTTGTAAAGCTCAAAGGTCTCGATGACCGTGATGAAGCTGGTCTTCTTCGCGAATTCGAAATCTGCGTGCCGCGTAACCTGTTTCCTGAGCTGACCGACGGCGAGTACTACTGGTACCAGCTGCAGGGACTGAAAGTGACCAACCTTGAAGGGCAATTGCTCGGCAAGATTGTTGATCTGATGGAAACTGGCTCGAACGATGTCATGGAAGTCAAACCTTGCCCAGGTAGCCTGGATGATCGTGATCGCTTGTTGCCCTATACAGAGCAGTGTGTGTTGAGCGTTGACCTTGCAGCTGGCGAGATGAAGGTGGATTGGGATGCGGACTTCTAAGCGTGGCTAAATTGCGCGTAGAAGTGATCAGTTTGTTTCCCGAAATGTTTTCCGCCATCAGCGACTACGGCATCACTAGTCGTGCGGTGAAACAAGGGCTCTTGCAGCTGACTTGTTGGAACCCGCGAGACTACACAACGGATCGGCATCACACTGTGGACGATCGCCCATTTGGCGGTGGTCCGGGCATGGTGATGAAGATCAAGCCTCTGGAAGATGCACTGGTTCAGGCCAGAGAAGCAGCCGGAGAGGCGGCGAAGGTTATTTACCTGTCGCCCCAAGGCCGTCAACTGAATCAGTCGGCGGTACGCGAACTGGCGAATGAGGAAGCATTAATCCTTATTGCAGGTCGCTATGAAGGCATTGACGAGCGTTTTATAGATGCTTATGTCGATGAAGAGTGGTCGATTGGTGACTATGTACTTTCCGGTGGCGAGCTGCCGGCGATGGTTCTGATTGATGCGGTTACACGACTGCTGCCTGGAGCTTTAGGGCATGCGGACTCCGCGGAGGAAGATTCCTTCACGGATGGTCTGCTGGATTGCCCGCACTACACCCGACCGGAGGTGTATGCGGATCAGCGTGTTCCCGACGTATTGCTAAGTGGCAATCATGCACACATCCGGCGTTGGCGTTTACAGCAGTCCCTTGGGCGGACCTTTGAACGACGCGCCGATCTTCTGGAAAGCCGCTCGCTTTCTGGAGAAGAGAAGAAGCTGCTCGAGGAATACATCCGCGAGCGGGACGATAGTTAACAACGTATCGATGGTAGGTCCGATGACCTACCTTAGGAGCACAGCATGACTAACAAAATCATCCTTGCACTCGAAGCAGAGCAGATGACTAAAGAGATCCCTACTTTTGCCCCGGGCGACACTATTGTCGTTCAGGTGAAAGTGAAGGAAGGCGATCGTTCGCGTCTGCAAGCTTTCGAAGGTGTAGTGATTGCCAAGCGTAACCGTGGCGTGAACAGTGCTTTCACTGTTCGTAAAATCTCCAACGGTGTTGGCGTAGAGCGTACTTTCCAGACCTACAGCCCGCAAATCGACAGCATGGCTGTTAAGCGTCGCGGTGACGTTCGTAAAGCCAAGCTGTACTACCTGCGTGACCTGTCGGGTAAAGCAGCTCGCATCAAGGAAAAACTGGCTTAAGTCCAGCTTCCCGATGCAGAAAAAAGCAGCCTTCGGGCTGCTTTTTTGTTGCCTGAAATTTGTCAGACCTTTGTTCAGTTGTAAGGTTGTAGAAAGCATGAATTCACGTGAAAAAGAGATTCAACGTCGTACAGAGCTGTCCGTTACGCGCATCACCAAAGCTGTATTTCCTTCGACCACCAATCATCACAACACCTTGTTTGGTGGCACAGCATTGGCCTGGATGGACGAAGTATCGTTTATCGCCGCCACACGCTTTTGCCGCCTGCCGTTAGTCACCGTTTCGACCGATCGCATCGATTTCAATCATCCGATCGCCGCGGGTTCCATTGTGGAGTTGGTTGGGCGTGTGGTGAAAGTGGGCAATACCAGCCTCAAGGTCGAAGTAGAGGTGTACGTTGAGAGCATGAGTTGCGATGGTCGCGAACTGGCCATCCAGGGTCTGTTCAGCTTTGTTGCCATCGACGAAGACAAGCGCCCGGTACCGGTGTTACCCGGTTTTGCGCAGGCTTCGTAGATAACTTCCTCTGCCGCTGACGAATAGAGCGCGGCTGCGTTCGGCGGCAAAGCCCTCGTAAAACCCGTCAATTCGGTGCTTCGGGTTTTACAAGTGCCAATACCGTCCAGCCCGTATCCGGCGTCACCTCACTGTCGGGTGTTATCACGTGCACCCAGCCGCTACTGTCGCGCGCGAACAGAAGTGTTGCACGTTGACCGTGCAGTGCCTGGTAATCGTCCCAGGAGAAGCTGTCAGTCAGGTGCGTGCTGTAAATTTCTGCCCCTTGATGTAACTCGTTTATCAGTTGGCTATAAGTGATTGCAGGCTTACCAAACACTTGGCCGCGATGTTCATGGCTGGCGCGATGCTTGTCAGAGCGGCGGCTTTCCTGACTGTTGGTCAAGGTGTAAAGACGTTGCGCGCCGAACTCGTGACGAAAGCGCGTGACTGCCAGTGTGTTCAGTTCACCTGATGGTGACAGTGCAAGCAAATGGCCTAAGCCCACCAGGTCCAGATGCGACTCCGCATGTTCAGAGGCCGGGTTGCCAAAGTAGGTGGGCAGGTTTTCCATGCGCGCGGCGCGGATGTTCTCCCAATTGGAGTCCGTTAATAACACCCGGATACCCAGTTGTTGCAACGCTTTGGCAATCACCCGTGCCGGACCGTTTGCGCCCACGATCAAAAAGCCGCTGGGTGGCGGCTCTGCCACTTTCAGCAGTCGTGCCAATGGGCGAGCGGTGGCACTTTGCAGCACCACCGTGCCGATGATGACGGCAAAGGTTAATGGAACCAGCAGCAAGGCGCCTTCGTGACCTGCTTCATCCAGTCGTATCGCAAAAATGGCAGATACAGCTGCCGCGACGATGCCCCGTGGAGCGATCCAGGCCAGCAACGTCCGCTCACGCCAGCTCAGCTTTGAACCGGCTGTCGACAGCAATACGTTCAAGGGGCGTGCAATAAATTGAATAATCAGTAGCAGAACCAGCACAACGGGCCCTAGCGCCAGCATGGCATGCAGGTCGAGGCGGGCGGCGAGCAAGATAAACAGCCCGGAGATCAGCAGTACGCTGAGGTTTTCCTTGAAGTGCAGGATATGCCGTACGTCTACGCCCTTCATGTTGGCCATCCACATGCCCATCAGCGTGACAGCCAGCAAGCCGGACTCATGCATGATCTGGTTGGAGGCAATGAAAATTCCCAGCACCGCCGCCAGGGTCGCCAGGCTATGCAGGTATTCGGGCAGCCATTGACGACGCAACACGTTACCCAATGCCCAGCCCCCGGCGATGCCGAACACACTGCCGCAAATGATGACCCCGGCAAAGGTCAGCAAGCTATGACTCAAGCCATCACCGGCGGCGCGGGCAATGATAAAGCTGTACACCACCACGGCGAGCAAGGCGCCAATCGGGTCGATGACGATACCTTCCCAGCGCAGGATGTTGGCAATCGAGGCTTTGGGCCGCACGACGCGCAGCATTGGCACAATCACGGTGGGGCCGGTCACCAGTGTCAAGGTCCCGAACAGCAGGGCCAGCAACCAGTCAAACCCGAGCAGCCAGTGCGTGGCCAAGGTAATGACCGCCCATGTGGACAAGGCGCCGATCGTCACCAGTCGATGCACTACGCTGCCAATCTCACGCCATTCAGACAGGTGCAGCGTGAGGCTGCCTTCAAACAGAATCAGTGCGACAGCCAGTGAGACCAGCGGCATCAGCAATGGGCCAAACAGCGTTTGAGGATCAAGCCATCCCAGCACCGGCCCGATCAGTATTCCCGTTAGCAGCAAAAACAGAATGGCGGGTAATTTCAGCCGCCAGGCCAGCCATTGGCAGCCCAGCGCGGCGACACCTATACCGCCAAACGTCAGCAGGATCTGTTGTTCGTTCATAGGGCATCCTTTACGGGCATTTTGTCTAGGCCATTGCGGGCGGGCTATGAAAGACTAGCGGTCACTTTGAACGTTCACCTTTTATTTGTGCGCAGTTTTTTACACCTGCGCTTAGAGAGCCAATGCCCGCTATAGATGATCCACTTATCGACCGTTTTCTGGATGCCTTGTGGCTTGAAAAAGGCCTGTCCGATAACACCCGCGATGCTTACCAAAGTGATTTGGCGCTGTTTAACGGCTGGTTGCAGGAACGCGATGTAGCACTCATCAACACGGGGCGCGACATGATCCTTGATCACTTGGCATGGCGACTTGATCAAGGGTACAAACCCCGTTCAACCGCGCGATTCCTGTCGGGTGCTCGTGGCTTTTACCGATATTTACTGCGTGAAAAACTGATTGGTGTAGACCCGACCTTGCAAGTCGATATGCCGCAGTTGGGCAGGCCACTGCCTAAGTCCCTGTCGGAAGCCGATGTGGAAGCCTTGCTGGCGGCGCCTGACATGAGCGAAGCCATTGGCCAGCGTGATCGGGCAATGCTGGAGGTGCTGTATGCCTGCGGCCTGCGAGTGACCGAACTGATCAGTCTGACGCTGGAGCAGGTCAACTTGCGCCAGGGCGTGTTGCGAGTAATGGGCAAAGGCAGTAAAGAGCGCCTGGTGCCTATGGGCGAAGAGGCCATTGTTCAGGTTGAGCGGTATATGCGCGATGCGCGACATGAACTGCTGGGGGGGCGCCCCAGCGATGTGCTGTTTCCCAGCCTGCGCGGTGAGCAAATGACCCGCCAGACCTTCTGGCACCGGATCAAGCATCAGGCCAAAGTGGCAGGCATCGACAAATCACTGTCACCGCATACGTTGCGGCATGCCTTTGCCACCCATTTGCTCAACCACGGTGCTGACTTGCGCGTGGTGCAGATGCTGCTGGGCCATAGCGATTTGTCGACTACGCAGATTTACACCCATGTGGCGCGCGCTCGCCTGCAAGACCTTCATGCTCGCCATCACCCTAGGGGTTAGTCGTGTCTCAGGGTCGGCCCGGCAAACCATCTGTGGTAGGCTTTGCCGGTTTAGAACGCGAGCTGTTGCGACTCTGTTTTAGGGAGTCGTTCAAGCTTGATCGTTTTGTCCGCCTTCAGGAGTTCTCATGCGCGTGACCCGAATTTTAGCCGCCGCAGCCATTGCGTTGGTCAGTACCTTCTCATTTGCCGACACCGGCGCCGAACAAGCTATCCGTAAAAGCCTGGAAGCACTGAAACTGGATGTTCCTGTCGAGAGCATCAGTGCCAGCCCGATGGCCGGCCTGTATGAAGTCAAGCTCAGCGGCAGCCGTGTGCTGTATGCCAGCGCCGATGGTCAGTTCATCGTGCAGGGCTACATGTTTCAGCTTAAAGACGGCAAGCCGGTCAACCTGACCGAGCAAGCCGAGCGTGTGGGCGTGGCGAAATTGATCAATGGTATTCCGGTAGCCGAAACCGTCGTTTACCCTGCAATCGGTGAAACCAAGTCGCATATCACCGTTTTCACCGACACCACGTGCCCGTATTGCCACAAGTTGCATGAAGAAGTGCCTCAGTTGAACAAAATGGGCATTGAAGTGCGTTATGTTGCGTTCCCGCGTCAGGGCTTGGGTTCTGCGGGTGACCAGCAGTTGCAAGCGGTCTGGTGTTCGGCTGACAAGAAAAGCGCGATGGACAAAATGACGGCAGGCAAAAAGGTTGAAGCGCCCAAGTGCGCCAACCCGGTCGCCAAGCAGTTCGCCATGGGCCAATCGATTGGTGTGAACGGTACGCCAGCCATTGTTTTGGCTGACGGCCAGGTTATTCCGGGCTATCAGCCTGCTGCACAGGTTGGCAAGCTGGCCCTGGGTGCTAAATAATCCCGCATCGCCAGGCTAAACGCTTGGCGATCAAGGCCGTGCAGCTCAGTTGTGCGGTTATTAAATAGAGAACCGTGGCAATCCACGGTTGTGTTTCACGGCCGACCTTGAGTCGGCCGTTTTATGGGGAGTTCAGTGTGAATCCGGTCAAAGTAGGTATCTGTGGGCTCGGGACCGTCGGTGGCGGCACCTTCAACGTACTAAAGCGTAACGCCGAGGAGATTGCCCGCCGTGCCGGGCGTGGTATCCAGGTTGCGCAAATTGCCATGCGTACGCCAAACCCTCAGTGCGACATTGCCGGTACCCCCATTACAAACGATGTCTTCGCTGTAGCAACCAACCCCGAAATCGACATCGTTATCGAGTTGATCGGCGGTTACACCATCGCTCGAGAGCTTGTGCTCAAGGCCATCGAAAACGGTAAGCACGTCGTCACCGCCAACAAAGCGCTGATCGCGGTTCATGGCAACGAGATTTTCGCCAAGGCTCAGGAAAAGGGCGTGATCGTTGCGTTCGAAGCCGCGGTGGCCGGTGGTATTCCGGTGATCAAGGCGATTCGTGAGGGTCTGTCGGCCAATCGCATCAACTGGGTGGCTGGCATCATCAATGGCACGGGTAACTTTATCCTGACCGAAATGCGCGAAAAGGGCCGCACGTTTGAAGACGTATTGGCTGAAGCGCAGGCCCTGGGTTACGCCGAAGCAGACCCGACCTTCGACGTGGAAGGTATTGATGCGGCGCACAAGCTGACTATTCTGGCGTCGATAGCGTTTGGTATCCCGCTGCAATTCGACAAGGCCTACACAGAAGGCATTACCAAACTGACTACCGCTGATGTGAATTACGCAGAAGCGCTGGGCTATCGCATCAAACACCTGGGCGTGGCACGCAGCACCGCCAATGGCATTGAACTGCGCGTACACCCGACACTGATCCCGGCAGACCGTCTGATTGCCAACGTCAATGGCGTCATGAACGCCGTCATGGTCAATGGTGATGCAGCGGGCTCCACTCTGTTCTACGGTGCAGGCGCTGGCATGGAGCCAACGGCTTCGTCAGTAGTGGCCGACCTGGTGGACGTTGTGCGGGCGATGACGTCCGATCCTGAAAACCGTGTGCCGCACTTGGCCTTCCAGCCAGATTCGTTGTCTGATCACCCGATCCTTCCGATTGAAGCCTGCGAAAGTGCTTACTACCTGCGCATCCAGGCCAAGGACCATCCGGGTGTATTGGCTCAAGTGGCCAGCATTCTGTCCGAGCGCGGTATCAACATCGAATCGATCATGCAGAAAGAAGTCGAAGAGCATGACGGCCTGGTGCCAATGATCTTGCTGACCCACCGTGTGATCGAGCAGCACATGAACGACGCGATTACGGCGCTCGAAGCGTTGCAAGGCGTTGTCGGCTCTGTGGTTCGCATCCGCGTTGAGCATCTTAATTAATTAACAGCTGCAAGCGATCCGCTAATCGCGGCAAGCAAGAGCCAGACTGCTTTTACTTGCCGCTTGCCGCTGAACCGCTTGCCGCTCAAACCGAAGGTTTGAAACCATGCGCTATATCAGCACCCGTGGCCAGGCACCGGCCCTGAATTTTGAAGATGTATTGCTGGCCGGTCTGGCCACCGATGGCGGTTTGTATGTGCCGGAAAACCTGCCGCGCTTTACTCAGGAAGAAATCGCTTCCTGGGCTGGCCTGCCGTATCACGAGCTGGCGTTCCGGGTCATGCGCCCGTTTGTGACCGGCAGCATTCCTGACGCAGATTTTAAAAAAATCCTCGAAGAAACCTACGGTGTTTTCTCCCACGCAGCCGTTGCTCCCTTGCGCCAGTTGAATGGCAACGAATGGGTACTGGAACTGTTTCACGGGCCTACCTTGGCATTCAAGGATTTTGCCCTGCAACTGCTCGGCCGTTTGCTCGACTACGTGCTTGAGAAGCGTGGCGAGCGCGTTGTGATTGTCGGTGCTACTTCCGGCGATACCGGCTCGGCAGCGATTGAAGGCTGCAAGCATTGCGAAAACGTCGATATTTTCATCCTGCACCCCAATAACCGGGTGTCGGAAGTCCAGCGTCGGCAAATGACCACGCTGTTTGGCGAAAACATCCATAACATCGCCATTGAAGGCAACTTCGATGACTGCCAGGAAATGGTCAAGGCCAGCTTTGCCGATCAGGGATTCCTCAAGGGCACACGTCTGGTGGCGGTCAACTCGATCAACTGGGCTCGCATCATGGCCCAGATCGTTTACTACTTCCACGCAGCCCTGCAGTTGGGTGGGCCACACCGTTCGGTATCGTTCTCTGTGCCGACGGGTAACTTTGGCGATATCTTTGCCGGTTACCTGGCGCGCAACATGGGCTTGCCGATCAATCAGTTGATCGTGGCGACCAACCGTAACGACATCCTGCACCGTTTCATGAGCGGCAATCAGTACGCCAAAGAGACATTGCATGCCACTCTGTCGCCGTCGATGGACATCATGGTGTCCTCGAACTTCGAGCGCTTGCTGTTCGATCTTCACGGCCGCAATGGCGCAGCAGTCGCTGGCCTGATGGACACCTTCAAGAAAACCGGCAACTTCAGCGTTGAAGACGACCGTTGGACTGAGGCCCGTCGTTTGTTCGACTCGCTGGCTGTTGATGACGAGCAAACCTGCGAAACCATTGCTCAGGTATTTGCTGAAACCGGCGAAGTGCTGGACCCCCATACCGCGATCGGCGTCAAAGCTGCCCGCGAGTGCCGCCGTAGCCTGGATATTCCGATGGTTATTCTGGGAACAGCTCACCCGGTCAAGTTTCCGGAAGCGGTCGAGAAAGCGGGTGTAGGAAAGGCGCTTGAGCTGCCTGCACATCTTTCTGATCTGTTTGATCGAGAAGAGCGTTACACCGTTTTGAACAATGACTTGAAAGCCGTACAAGCCTTTGTCAGCCAGCATGGCAATCGTGGAAAAGCGCTTTAAAGGCACTTCTCCTACGTAATATGAAGCCCGTCATCTGACGGGCTTTTTTGTACGTGCATGGCAAACTTGCCCCGTTTTCGCCTCTGAATGCTGGCGAGTAGTCGGTCAAGGAGGCTGTCATGTCACGATCTAGTCGCGAGCTCAAGGATTGGTTTCTAAGCGTATTGTTAGTCACGCTGGCCTCACTTGGTTCAGTGGCCCATGCTGCGCAAGCAGTGCCTTTGCAACTTCCTCAAAGCTTTATTTCTCCCAAATCCTTGACCTTTGATCACGCGCAACAGCAATTTCTGGAGCAGCGTGGGCTTTTGCGCGTGGGTGTCTTCGTGGGTGACTATGCCCCGCTGGACATTACTGGCGGTCGCAATCGCTATCAGGGCATCAGTGCCGACTATTTAGGCCTCATTCGAGATACGCTCGGGATCAAAGTGAGTGTTTCTGGATTCAGTAAACGTGAGCAGGCTGTAGCTGCCTTGCTCTCGGGCAAGATCGATCTGTTAACCAGTGCCGGTGGCTATGAGCGCGGTGTCGAAGGGCTGATTTTTTCAGCGGACTATATGGCCGATCGGTCAGTGGTGGTTGGGCGAGGAAGTGAAGTTAATGGCACGGATAATTGGGACCGAAAAAAAATAGGCTTTCTGGAGGGCCAGGTCGACAGTCTGGTTGCCCATGCGTTTTACCCTAAAAGCCAGATTATCCTCATGCCTGATTTAAACAGTGCGCTAGAAGCCCTGGCAGAGGGTGAAGTTGATGCGTTCATCGGTAATGAGGTGGTTGTACGGTCTTTCAAAACCTTAAGGCCAAACTCGGGGCTACGTATTGTGGGGGAGAGCAATCTGCCCGTATCGGGCTTTGCCTTTGCTACCCGACGTGATGAAGAGCAATTACGCAGGCTGATTGATCGTGTCTTGAGCAGCCTGGATACCGGGTTGACGCAAGTGATCCACGCGCGCTGGACCACCGGGCTGGGCGGGGGCATAGGTCATAAGCAGATCAAGCTGTCTTCCAGAGAGCGAGACTGGATCAGAAAAAACCCTGTAGTCACCGTCGCGTCTCAGCAATACCCGCTTTATACGTTCAAAACCGGAGATGAGCGGTGGGTGGGTTTGAGCCAGGACATCCTCTATCGCATCTCGCGCATGACCGGTCTGGAGTTTGTACACCGGGAGAGTTTCTCCACGGCACAAACCCTGGAGCTGCTGCAAAGCGGCCAGGCCCATATGAATACGACGTTGACCGAGAGTGCGGAACGTAAAGCCTTCTTGAACTTTACCTACTCGTTTGGCGGTGCGCCTTGGGTCTTTGTTGTACGCATCAATGACTCCCGGTTGGGTGCCTTGTCTCAACTGGCAGGCCAGGTACTGGTGCTGCCAGCGCGTCATGCCTTAGTGCCGATGATTCGTAGTGAGCATCCGCAAATACAATTAAAGCTGGTTGAAAATTATGCCCAGGCCCGCCATCTGGTTGAGCGGGGCGATGCTGTAGCCACGATTCAGAATGAAACCCAGGCTTATCTTTATCCCCCGGGGCGCTTGAAAGTAGGCCGAAGTGTAGAGGGGCGGTGGTCCGCGGATAATTTTGCTGTCTCGGCCCGGCACCCGGAGTTACGCGACATACTCAACAAGGGGCTTGAAGCTTTGTCCATGGCCGAAGTACGCGCTTTGCGCGTCAAGTGGCTGGGCGGGGTGGGCAGTGCGCCGGTTATCGAGCCCAGTGACGGGGCGTCACCGTGGGTATTTTGGCTATCGGTTGCGGGGACTGCGTTAGGCGTAATCTGTGCTTTTTGGTATTGGCATCTGATCAAGCAGCTGCGAATCATCCGTTTAGCCTTTCATCATTTGCAAGAACGTCAGGCGTCACATCAACGTTATGTTGATGCCGTGCCCAATCCGATGTTTATAAGGGGGCTGAAGGGCGAAATCATTGCCTGTAATCGTGCCTACTCTGAATGCTTTGCCACCCAGGCCGAACTCATGAGCGGGCAACGGGTCACCGAAGTGGACATGTTCACCGCCGAAGTGGGCGAGCTATTTCATGCCGAAGTGATGCAAGTGCTGGAGAGTCGAAAACCGCTGTATGAAAAGCGTCGAGTTACATTCAAAAAACACAGTGTTGAGATTTACCGCTGGATCGTGCCTGTCTACTCGGGTTCTGGCCATTTAGAAGGTGCCATGGGGGGGTGGTTCGATATTTCTGGGCACAAAGCGTGGGAGTGATGGCTCTTCTTGATTTATTGGTGACACGTCCTACTGACATTTAGGAATTATCCTATGTTGGTTTTCACTCAACCTCTCTAGAGTCATTTTCCCGCGCCAAGTACGCGTTATGTTTCAAAGGCCCGTGATGCGTTCTCTTAAAGTGTTGATACTGGAAGACAACCCTTTTCAACTGATGGTGCTGCACCAAATGTTGAATGCCTTTCACATTTTTGATGTGCTGGCTGCCGAAGACATCGAGTCTGCCCGTTGTTCAATTGCCAAGCGCGGGATCATTGATGTGGCTATTTGCGATCTGTATCTGGACGGGGCCAGCGGCGTGGAGTTGATTCGCGAAATGGCCATCAACCATGAGGCGCGCGCGTTGATTATTCTTAGCTGTGCAGCGCCTGAAGTCATGGCGCGTGCGGTTCATGCTGCGCGCGAAGAAGGGCTCAGGGTATTGGGCTGTTTGGCCAAACCGGTGACCGTCAGTCACTTGGGGCGCTTGTTGGCCTTGTACGAGCAGTCAGGCAGTGCGGAGGAGGCTGAGCGTCAAAATTGATGACGCATCACAGGGAACCTTTAATGGCGCCTGCAGGTCTTATTTTTCATCAACAGGATCATGCATATTGCTCCGATGCGTGCAGCCTGTTGAGCAGGTCATCAGACCCTGTTAAGCCCCGAGTTGTCTCCCCACTGCTCGGGGCTTTTTTTGCGTTTTTTTTGTCAGCGCTCAATGACGGAGGGCACGACTGAGCCCGATTCCTGATACTCCTCGGTATGATCAGGAATGGCCCATTGCGCTTTTAACGTGTTCAGGACGTTATCGCCCAGATTGGCCAATACGGCGTTAATCGTATGAATGGCTTCGCGGCCTTGTTCAGTGTCCGAACAACCGATATAGATCAGTTGATACTTGGGGGCTCCCTTTACCGGATAAAAAATCAATGCGTCCTTTGGCAGCCCTACCTGGTCGGCTTTGGACTGGATTTCCGGCCAGTACCCCAGGACGGCCTGCACTCGTCCAACGCGTTGCATTTGCAACAAACTACCCAGTGGGTCGCTGCCGTAATGCTTAAACAGTTGCTGCTGCGGGCCATGTGACACTTGTTCATCGATCCACTCGCCATAACTGCGCTGGGCAATCACCCCGAGCTTTACCGTCTTGGTATTGAGCAGGGCCAGCAGGTCTAACTCTTGGTCGTGGACAAAAGGCTCCAGCAGTGGCTGGTTCTCGCGGCGGATGGCGAGGCCGTTGCTGTGCAAACCGGTTATGGGAGTGGAGTAAATGATTGAGTGAGCGCGAGCCGAGCTCCATATCAATGTGGGGTCGCAGGCCAGCGGCTGATCTTTGAGCATCTGAATGGCACGTGCCTTGTTCACCCGCAAAACAACGTGTTCATAGCTTGGCATGCTGGCGATCAGTGCAGGCATCAGTTGATCAATCATGCCTTGGCCTTTTTTCGGGCCATCAAACACCGTCAGGGGCGCAAGGTCACGCAGCAGCCAGATGAGTTTCTCAGCGGCTCGACTCTCGGCAGCGCAGGCAAGCAATGCCACAACGATCAGGCCTGCCCACAGGCCAGGCAAATTCCTGGTCTTAGCCATTTGCTGTTTCCTTCAAGCCAATCAACATGCTGCTTAAATAGCGCCTGTTAGCTTCAGGTGAGCTATGGCGCTGGCGTCATAGCCCAAATTATTCAGGACTTCGTTGTTGTGGGCGCCCAACTCGGGGCCGACCCACTCGGCAGAGCCTGGGGTGTCGGACAGCTTTGGCACGATGCCGGGCATTTTGAACGCTTTGCCGTCAGGTAACTTGGCCTGTAAAAACATTTCTCGGGCTAAAAATTGCGGGTCACTGAACATGTCCTCGGCCGAAAAGATGCGGCTGGCAGGTACTTGGGCTGCACTCAATTGCTCAAGTACGCGCTCCAGCGACTGGCTGGCTACCCAGCGATCGATCACCCCGTATAACTCGTCACGGCGCTCGTCGCGGCCGTCATTGCTGCTTAACTGAGGGTCATTGGCCAGATCCTCACGTCCGATGATGAGCATGAAGCGCTTGAAGATGGCGTCGCCATTGGCGCCAATCTGGACGTGCTTGCCGTCCTGGCTGGTATGAATCGAGGAGGGCGTGATGCCCGGCATGATGTTGCCGGTGCGTTCCCGGATAAATCCGAACACATCGAACTCAGGCACCATGCTTTCCATCATGGCAAAAATGGCTTCATACAGCGCTACGTCAACAACCTGGCCTTTTCCGCCATTGACCTCACGATGACGCAGAGCCATCAGCGCGCCAATCACTCCCCACAGCGCCGCAATCGAATCACCGATAGAGATGCCCGTCCGCACGGGAGGCCGGTCTTCAAAACCGGTGATGTAGCGCAACCCGCCCATTGATTCGCCTACGGCGCCAAATCCCGGTTGATCTTTCATCGGGCCGGTTTGGCCGAAACCGGAAAGCCGCACCATTACCAATTTGGGGTTTAGGGCATGCAGCACTTCCCAGCCCAGACCGAGTTTCTCCAATACGCCGGGGCGAAAGTTTTCGATCAGGATATCGGCGTCTGCCAGCAAGGCTTTGAGAATACTCAAGCCTTCAGGGTGTTTGAGATTCAGGGTCAGAGACTTTTTGTTGCGGGCCTGAACAAACCACCAGAGGGAGGTGCCCTCATATAATTTGCGCCATTTGCGCAACGGATCGCCGCCATCCGGGGATTCAACCTTGATCACCTGAGCACCGAATTCAGCGCAGATACGCGACGCAAAAGGTCCTGCAATCAGAGTGCCCAGTTCAATGACTTTGACGCCTGAAAGCGGGTGGGTGGCGATTGGCATTTGGAATCCTTGTCCGTGGAGGCGAGTACAGACTTTTAACATAGGTGGCCGTACAAATCCTGCTGAGGGTCTGGTTGGCACGATGCGCCGCGCCTGCGGCATCCCGGTCAAGTCCGTTCACAGGATATGTTCGGCGCATGGCAGCGTATCGGTTAGACTTGCCGCCTTTCTCTGTATCAAGAAGCCCGTTCATGGCCCAGCCGTCCACGACCTACAAGTTTGAACTCAATCTCACCGATCTCGACCGTAATGTGTACGAAAGCGTAAAGCAGACCATTGCGCGTCACCCTTCGGAAACGGAAGAGCGCATGACCGTGCGCCTTCTGGCGTATGCCCTGTGGTACAACGAACAGCTGTCATTTGGCCGTGGTCTCTCAGATGTTGACGAACCCGCGCTCTGGGAAAAAAGTCTGGATGACCGTGTTCTTCACTGGATCGAAGTGGGCCAGCCCGATGCCGACCGCCTGACCTGGTGTTCGCGTCGTACGGAACGCACCAGCCTGCTGGCCTATGGCAGTTTGCGTGTTTGGGAAGGCAAGGTCATTCCGGCCATCAAAAACCTGAAAAACGTCAATATCGCTGCGGTACCGCAAGAGATTCTTGAGGTATTGGCCAAAGACATGCCCCGCGTTATCAAGTGGGACGTGATGATCAGTGAAGGCACGATTTTCGTGACCGATGATCGCGGTCAGCACGAAGTGCAATTGCAGTGGCTGCAAGGCGACCGCGGTTAAGTAAACGCCCCTTTATTCCTTCAACGAGAAACGCCCACCGCTTATGCGTATTGAACCCCGTCCACTGCCTGAAACCCTGCCTTTTTTGGGCGAAATGCCGACTTTACTGACGCGTCTTTACGCGGCACGGGGTGTGCAGTCGCAAGCTGAACTGGACAAGAGCCTGGCGCGGTTGATCCCGTACCAGCAGCTCAAGGGCATCGACGCCGCGGTGGACTTGCTGGTGGTTGCACTCGAGCAGCGCCAGCGCATTCTTATCGTCGGCGACTTTGACGCCGATGGTGCGACGGCCAGTACGGTAGGCATGCTTGGCTTGCGTTTGCTGGGCGCAGCCCATGTGGATTATCTGGTGCCCAACCGGTTTGAATACGGTTATGGCTTAACGCCAGAAATCGTTGAGGTGGCGCTGACTCGCAAGCCGCAGTTATTGATCACGGTGGACAACGGCATTTCCAGTGTCGAAGGCGTCGCGGCGGCGAAAAAAGCCGGTCTGAGTGTCTTGGTCACCGACCACCACTTGCCGGGTAATGAATTGCCGGCGGCGGATGCCATCGTCAATCCCAACCAGCCGGGTTGCGAGTTTGCGAGCAAGGCGCTGGCCGGGGTGGGGGTGATTTTCTATGTCCTGATTGCCTTGCGTGCACGTTTGAACAGCCTGGGTTGGTATCAAAACAGCAAGGCCCCCAACATTGCCGAGTTGCTTGATCTGGTCGCCTTGGGCAGCGTGGCAGACGTGGTGCCGCTGGATGCCAATAACCGCATTCTGGTGCATCAAGGGCTTGAGCGTATTCGCGCCGGCCGTGCGCGGCCGGGGTTAAAAGCCATTCTGGAAGTGGCCAAGCGCGATCATTCGCGCATCACCTCTACAGACCTTGGCTTTATTCTGGGCCCACGGCTCAATGCCGCTGGTCGGCTCGATGACATGAGTTTAGGCATTGAATGCCTGCTCACGGATGACGCGAATGCCGCGCGAGAAATGGCCGTACAACTGGATGAAATGAACCAGGATCGCAAGTCCATCGAGCAAGGCATGCAGCGTGAAGCGCTGGCCCAGCTCAAGGAACTGCCGATCGACAGCATGCCATTTGGTTTATGCCTGTTTGATCCCGAATGGCACCAAGGGGTGATCGGTATTCTGGCTTCACGCCTTAAAGAGCGCTATTTCCGTCCGACATTTGCGTTTGCCGATGCAGGAGACGGTTTGCTTAAAGGCTCAGGGCGTTCGGTGCCGGGGTTTCACATTCGTGATGCGTTGAGCGTGGTCGCAGCACAACATCCTGACTTGATCGCCAAATATGGTGGCCATGCCATGGCGGCGGGGTTGACCTTGCCAGCGGCGAACTTTGAGGTTTTCTCCCAGGCATTTGACGAAGAAGTGCGTCGTCAGCTGAGCCAGGAAGACCTCACAGGCCGCTTGCTTTCTGATGGCAGCCTGGCCGTCGAGGAGTTTCATCTTGAACTGGCGCGTGCCCTGCGTAATGCCGGGCCTTGGGGGCAGCACTTTCCAGAACCGCTGTTTCATGGTGTGTTCCAGCTCGTAGAGCAACGCATCGTAGGTGAGCGGCATTTGAAAGTCGTTCTCAAAACTGAATGTGGCAGCGTAAAGCTGGACGGTATCGCCTTCGGTATTGACCGCGAAGTGTGGCCCAACCCGACCATCCGCTGGGTAGAACTGGCGTACAAGCTCGATCTCAATGAGTTTCGCGGCAACGAAACCGTGCAACTGATGATTGCCCACATTGAACCCCGCTGACTAAACCTCTCTGTCGTCCTGTAATCGCAGCCTCGTCCGCGACTACAGGTCGATGCTCAGGCGGGTTACTGGCAGTTTCTCCTCGCCTAGGGGCACCTGCCCGCCAGCCCTCTTAATTTGAACCCTGCCTCTTTCAGTGTTGTCGACTAGGCTTCTAGGTAATGCTTGATGCCTGGAGCCTGCCAACTGCAATGAGAGGTGACCCATGAGTCTGCTGCTCGAACCCTATACCCTGCGCCAACTGACCCTTATTAACCGTATTGCCGTTTCACCCATGTGCCAGTATTCCAGCGTTGATGGGCTGGCCAATGATTGGCATCTGGTTCACCTCGGCAGCCGTGCAGTGGGGGGCGCGGGACTGATTTTTACCGAAGCGACCGCTGTCACCCCGGACGGGCGCATCACAGCCCAAGACCTGGGGTTATGGCATGACGATCAAATCGAACCGTTGCAGCGCATCACCCGTTTTATCCGGGCTCAAGGTGCTGTAGCGGGTATTCAGCTAGCCCATGCCGGGCGCAAGGCCAGCACTTATCGCCCCTGGCTGGGCAAGCATGGCAGCGTCAAAGAGGAGGAGGGCGGTTGGGTGCCTGTAGGCCCTTCCCCTATTGCGTTCGACCCTCGCCATACGGTGCCTACGCAGTTGGACGAATCTCAGATCAATGATCTCGTACAGGCCTTTGCCGACGCTGCCAAGCGGGCGCTTGAGGCCGGGTTTTCAGTGGTCGAGGTGCACGCGGCTCACGGCTATCTGTTGCATCAATTCCTCTCGCCCCTGAGTAATCAAAGGCTCGATCAATACGGCGGTTCCTTTGAAAACCGCATTCGTCTGGTGCTGCAAGTCACCGAGGCCGTGCGTGAAGTGTGGCCCGAAGAACTGCCCGTGTTCGTGCGGGTTTCGGCAACCGACTGGGTAGAGGACGGTTGGAACCCTGACGAAACCGTCGAGCTGGCGCGACGCCTCAAAGGCCTTGGGGTTGACCTGATCGATGTCTCTTCGGGCGGCACGGCGGCCAATGCCGAGATTCCTGTCGGGCCTGGCTATCAAACCCGATTCGCCGAACGCGTGCGTAAAGAGTCAGGCATTGCGACGGGTACCGTCGGCATGATCACCGAGCCTGCACAGGCCGAGCACATTCTGCGCACCGGTCAGGCTGATTTGATTTTGCTGGCACGCGAGCTGTTACGTGACCCGTATTGGCCTTTGCACGCAGATGATGACCTTGGGGGACGACAGGCCATTTGGCCGGCCCAGTATCAACGTGCGACCCATCGCGATCAGCCGATTCATGAGTCTGATTTGCGAGATTGAAACAACGTGTTGTTCCCTTCACCCCCTCAAGCAAGAGGTTTCTCATGAACACCATTGGATTGCTCGAACAGTTACTCAAGTCCGGTCAGCAAATGATGCAGGACAAGACCGGCGCTCAAGGCAGCGCTGCAGGTTCTGCGGGTACAGGAGGCCTGGGGGGGCTGGGTGGTTTAGGCGATTTGCTGGGCGGTGCGGGTGGAACCGACCGTTCAGCAGGCGCTGGAGGTTTGGGCGGTTTACTCTCGGGCGCCGGGGGCGGCGCGATGGTTGCCAGCGTTCTGGGCATGTTGCTGGGTCGCAAGGGGGGCAGTGGTCAGGCATTGACCTATGGCGGGTTGGCGGCTTTGGGTTCGCTGGCTTACAAGGCCTATACCAACTGGCAAGCCAATCAGGCTGCGGCCCCTCAGACCGAGCCGCAAACCCTTGACCGCCTGACGTCACCGCAACAAGTTGAGGAACACACGCTGGCCATTCTCAAAGCCATGATCGCGGCCGCCAAGGCGGATGGTCAAATCGATGAACGGGAGGATCAGTTAATTAATGAGCGGTTTAAGCATGAGAGTGGCAACTTCGCCATCAAGCAGTGGCTGGATCAGGAGTTGCAATCGCCACTGGATGCGGCAAGCGTGGCAGCTTATGCGACGGACACGGGCATGGCGGTCGAAATGTACCTTGCCAGTGTGCTGGTCGCTGATGAAGAAAACCCTCAGGAGCGTGTGTATCTGGACGAGTTGGCTACGCACTTGAAGCTCAATTCAGACTTGAAGCTCGCGCTTGAGAAAGAGGTCAGACACTCTGCCGCCGCTTAAGGCAGTACCTGTAGTCGCTGAAGAGGATCGAGGCTGCGATCGGCCCATGTGATCTGGCTTGTGATCTGGCTTTTGATCTGGCTTTTGATCTAGTTTTTGATCTTGATCTGCCGCCCCTTCGGGAGGCCGAATGGAGGTTTCGCGGAGTGGGTCGACCGGCATGGATGCCGGGAGAGCTGCGATCGGGCCATGGATGGCCCGTCGCAGCGTGCCCACGGAGCGGGACCGGAGTGAGGGACACCTGAGCGAAGCGAGGGCCGTACGCGGGGGCGGAAGCGCTTTGGTTACTTTGTCATGGTCCGACACTCGGCTTTTGCAAAGTGACACGCCGTAAGGGCGGAACCCGTAGAAAGTCTTAATACATCCAATGGATATGTACGCAGGCCAATTAAAAGCTTCGAGTACATATCCATTACATGCTTTTAACTGGAATAAAGGTTTCGCCTTTATGGCGAGGTGCTTTAGGCAAACGCCGAGTGTCGACATTCGCGTCGACCCAAAAATCGCGTGGCTACAGCAAAGACAAAGACAAAGACAACTCCTCACGTTGAGTGGCTGCGCGCTTGATTCCAGCCCTCGTTTCTCGTCAGCGTCTACAAGGAGGAAATTACATGTAGGTTTTTTTGCCGAACGCTGTGAGATTGGTCTCAGAGTTCGTGCGAATCATAGAGTACCCTCGGCTATACTCCCCTTCATTTGAATGGCCTCCGAGGATTGACTGTGAAGAACTGGACGTTGCGCCAACGCATTTTGGCGAGCTTTGCGGTGATCATTGCCATCATGTTGTTGATGGTTGTGGCGTCTTACTCACGCTTGTTGTCAATCCAGACCAGCGCAGAAACGGTACGCACCGATTCGATCCCCGGGGTCTACTACAGTTCGATGGTCCGCAGTGCCTGGGTGGACAGTTTTGTACTCACCCTGCAATTGGTCGGTTCGTCCAATCAGCGTGATCTCACCAGCGAAGATCGAAAGCTTTACGCCAGTTATGAAGAACGTCTGAATCGCGAGCTGGAAAACTACCGAGGCACCATCTTCGATAATCAGGATCGGGCCGAGTTCAATGAGTTTGAGCGGCTTCACCAGGTGTTTGGCAAAACCTTGGCTCAAGTACTCCAGTTGTACGAAAACAAGGAGTTTGCCCAGGCCGAGACCCTTGTCAGCGAACAGTTGGCACCCGTATGGGCGAGTGGCCGCAAACAGCTCAACACACTGATTGACAGCAATCGGTCTTCGGCCACCACCGCGAGCGAAAACATCTCCCAAGCCGTGACTGCCGCGAAAGTCAGTATGCTGATTTCGTTGGCAATCGCTGTTCTGGCGGCAGCGCTGTGCGGCTTCCTGTTGTTGCAAGCCATCATGTCGCCCATGAAACGCATCGTGGCGATTCTTGAAGTCATGCGCTCCGGTGATTTGAGTTCGCGTTTGAACCTGGAGCGTAAAGACGAATTCGGCGCCGTAGAAACCGGCTTCAATGACATGATGACCGAACTGACTGCCTTGGTATCGCAAGCCCAGCGCTCCTCGGTACAGGTCACGACGTCAGTCACCGAAATCGCGGCCACCTCCAAGCAGCAACAAGCCACCGCGACCGAAACGGCCGCCACCACCACCGAAATTGGCGCCACCTCACGGGAAATTGCCGCCACGTCCCGCGACCTGGTTCGCACCATGACCGAAGTCACCTCAGCCGCCGATCAAGCTTCAATTTTGGCGGGCTCCGGGCAACAAGGCCTGGCCCGTATGGAAGAAACCATGCATTCGGTCATGGGGGCTGCTGATCTGGTCAACGCCAAGCTGGCGATTCTTAATGAGAAGGCCGGCAACATCAATCAGGTGGTGGTGACCATTGTCAAAGTGGCGGATCAGACCAACCTGCTGTCGCTCAACGCCGCTATCGAAGCGGAAAAAGCGGGTGAATACGGTCGTGGTTTCGCAGTGGTAGCGACCGAAGTTCGACGCTTGGCCGATCAGACCGCCGTGGCGACGTACGACATTGAACAAATGGTGCGTGAAATCCAGTCTGCCGTTTCTGCGGGCGTCATGGGCATGGACAAGTTTTCTGAAGAAGTACGCCGTGGCATGTTCGAAGTGACACAGGTCGGCGAGCAATTGTCGCAAATCATCCACCAGGTTCAGGCCTTGGCTCCGCGCGTGTTGATGGTCAATGAAGGCATGCAGGCCCAGGCTACCGGTGCTGAGCAGATCAATCTGGCCTTGGTGCAATTAGGCGATGCCAGCAGCCAGACCGTCGAGTCCTTGCGTCAGGCCAGCTTTGCGATCGACGAACTCAGTCAGGTCGCGGTGGGACTGCGCAGCGGCGTTTCGCGATTCAAAGTCTGATGAGCGAACCTCTTGCTAAACGCGCAGCCGGGGCAGCGGTAAAAACACGTCTCTTTCTGGTGTTTTACATCGGCGACGAACGTTTTGCCTTACCCGCCACTGATGTAGTGGAAGTGCTGCCGCGTTTGCCGCTCAAACCGGTTGCTCACACGCCAGTCTGGGTGGCCGGGGTTTTTTCGCATCGTGGGCAAATGGTGCCGGTGATTGATATAAGCGCCATGACCTTCGGTCAGGCCTCGGTGGCCCGAACCAGCACCCGGTTGGTGCTGGTCAATTATCGGGGGCAGGTGCTCGGGCTGATGCTCGAACAGGCCAGCGATACAGTGCGCTGTGATCCGGCAGAGTTTCAGCCTTATGGCGTGGATAACCATGACGCGCCCTATCTGGGCCCTGTGCGCAAAGATCATCAAGGCCTGTTGCAATGGCTCAGTGTGGATGACTTGCTGAGTCCGGCCGAGTCTGCGTTGTTGTTTGCCATCGGCCCCGATGATGTCGGCGCGCAGGTGCCCGCATGAGTAGCGATCAACGATTTTTCGATTACCTGAAAAGGCGCATCGGCCTGGACGTGGCATCCGTTGGCCCGGCCATTATCGAACGCGCCGTGCGCCAGCGTTGCACAGCGCTGAAAGTCGCCGATAACGACCTTTACTGGCAGCATTTGATCAGTTCTGAAGACGAGCAGCAGGCACTGATCGAGTCCGTAATCGTGCCGGAAACATGGTTTTTTCGTTACCCGGAATCGTTTGCCACACTGGGCCGACTGGCCAAAAAACGTCTGGCCGAAATGAGCAGCCCTCGCACCCTGCGTATTTTGAGTTTGCCGTGCTCGACGGGCGAAGAGCCGTATTCAATTGTCATGGCGTTGTTTGATGCCGGGTTATCTGCCCACCAGTTCAGTGTTCAGGCGCTGGATGTCAGCCCTCACTCCGTGCAGAAGGCGCAGCGTGCGCGGTACGGCAAAAATTCATTTCGAGGCCAACTGACTGATTTTCGCGAGCGCTATTTCAGCGCCGACGAGGACGGTTACGTCGTGTCTGACCGCGTGCGTGATCAAGTCAGTTTTAACGTGGGTAACTTGCTGGATCCGGCGATTTTGGCCAGTCATGTTCCCTATGACTTTGTGTTCTGCCGCAATCTGCTGATCTATTTTGACCTCAAGACCCAGCAGCAGGCACTGGACGTGCTCAAGCGTCTGACCCGCGATGACGGTGTTTTATTTATTGGCCCGGCAGAAGGCAGTTTGTTGAGCCGTCTGGGAATGCGTTCAATCGGCGCGCCACAGTCGTTTGCTTTTTCTCACAACCCGCAGCCCGAGCCCGCCGCACCCGCACCGTATCTAGTGGCGGCCAAGCCCAAACCCGCTGTGCGCTCAACATCGCCTCTGGCTGCTGTGGCCCCTCGGCCCTTTATTTCGCCTTCCCAAGCCCCTGCCGAACACGCCCCGCGCGCCAAGCCCCACGAGCTGAAATCAGAGCTGGAGCATATCGCCACCTTGGCCAACGAAGGCAAAAGCACGGAGGCGCGCTTGGCCTGTGAGCAATTATTGAAACATCACGGCCCTCACGCGCAGGCATTTTACTGGCTGGGCTTGCTCAGTGACGTCGACGGGCAGGCGGCTCAAGCGCAAACTTATTACCGCAAGGCGTTGTATCTGGAACCCCAGCATTCAGAGGCGTTGGCGCACCTTGCCGCCTTATTGGAATCGCGAGGTGATGTCGCCGGGGCCAAGCGTCTGCAAGAGCGTGCTGTGCGTAGTCGGCTATCTGATCAGAGTGAGGGTAAGCAATGAGCGCGCTATCAGCCCAGAGTTTGATCCACACCGAAGCACTCGCCATTGATGACTGCTGGAACCGCATCGGTATCTATGGCGACAAATCTTGCCCGGTACTGCCCGAACATATTCATTGCCGCAACTGTTCTGTCTACTCGGCCGCCGCGACGCGTTTACTGGATCGCTATTCTTTTGAGCAAGAGCATGTCGAGCAGTACGCCACGCGAGTCGATGAGCGCAAGGTGGCGACGCGATCATTGATGATCTTTCGCCTGGGCGACGAGTGGCTAGGGCTGGCCACACGCTGTCTGGATGAGGTGGCGCCGATGCAACCCATTCATTCACTGCCGCACCAGCGTTCGCGTGCCCTGCAGGGGGTCGCCAACGTGCGGGGAGCGTTGGTGCCGTGCTTGTCGCTGATTGAACTGTTGGGCCTGGACCCTACGCTAGCGGGCCCGACATCGTTACGGGTGATGCCGCGAATGCTGATTCTGGCCGCCCACGGCGGGCCTGTGGTGGTGCCGGTGGATGAGGTGGATGGCATCCATAACATTGAAGAACGCGTGCTCAACGCCGCATCCGCGTCGGGCGAACACGTCAGCGCAAAATACACCCGTGGGGTGTTGCAGTGGAAAACCCGCAGCCTGCGCTGGCTGGATGAAGAGCAACTGCTTGGCGCCATTACCCGGAGCCTGACATGACCCCCGAGCAAATGCGCGATGCCTCGTTGCTTGAACTGTTCAGCCTTGAGGCCGAGGCGCAGACTCAAGTGCTCAGTGCTGGGTTGCTGGCGCTTGAGCGTAACCCGACGCAGGCTGACCAACTGGAAGCCTGCATGCGTGCCGCGCACTCGCTCAAGGGGGCTGCGCGTATCGTCGGTGTCGATGCTGGCGTCAGCGTTTCTCATGTGATGGAAGATTGCCTGGTCAGCGCCCAGGAAGGCCGTTTGTACCTGCAGCCGGAACATATCGATGCCTTGTTGCAGGGCACTGACCTACTAATGCGGATTGCCACGCCCGGCAGTGCCAACGCCGGTCCGCAGGATGTTGACGCCTATGTCGCGCTCATGAACCGGCTGCTGGACCCCAATTCGATCTCGGCACCGGTTACGCCACCTGAGTTCGATGTATCGCAACTCTTGCTGCCACCAACACCGGACGCGCCTGCGGTCGTAGCTCACGAGCCGCCGCAGCAGCCTGAGCCCGCACCCGCCCCGCGCTCCCAACGCCTGACCGAAAGCGGCGAACGCGTTCTACGCGTCACCGCGCAACGGCTTAACAGCCTGCTCGATTTGTCCAGCAAATCATTGGTCGAAACCCAGCGGCTGAAAACCTGGCTGGTCAATTTGCAGCGTATCAAACGCATGCAAGGCAACAGCCTGCGAGCGCTGGACATGCTCAATGAACAGCTCAAGTCGGTGGGTCTGAGCCATGAAGCCGAAGAGGCCTTGATCGAAGCGCGGCGGATACTGGCAGATTCACAGCAGCTGTTCAGTGAGCAGATCGCCGAACTGGACGAATTTAGCTGGCAGGCTGGCCAGCGTGCACAATTGCTCTACGACACCGCTTTGGCGTGTCGCATGCGACCCTTCGCCGATGTGCTGGTCGGGCAGGAGCGCATGGTTCGCGATCTGGGCCGTGCCTTGGGCAAGCAAATTCGCCTGGAAATAGAAGGCGAGAAAACCCAGGTTGATCGCGATGTACTGGAAAAACTCGAAGCGCCTTTGACCCATCTACTGCGCAATGCCGCTGACCATGGCATCGAAACACCTGAGCAGCGCCTGTTGGCCGGTAAACCCGCAGAAGGTGTGATTCGCCTGCGCATTTCACATCAAGCGGGATTGTTGGTGCTGGACCTGAGTGATGACGGGGCGGGTGTCGACCTTGACCGTTTACGCAGCGCTATTGTCGCGCGCCAATTGTCGACCGCTGAAACCGTGGCGCAGTTGAGCGAAGAAGAATTGCTCAGCTTTCTGTTTTTACCGGGTTTTAGCCTGCGCGACACCGTCACCGAGGTCTCGGGGCGAGGTGTCGGGCTGGATGCTGTCCAGCACATGGTGCGCTTGCTTCGGGGGGCCATCGTGCTGGAGCAGACCTCGTCGCAGGGCAGCCGTTTTCATCTGGAAGTACCGCTGACGTTGTCGGTGGTGCGCAGCCTGGTGGTTGAGGTGGCGGATGAAGCCTATGCCTTCCCGTTGGCGCATATCGAGCGCATGTGTGAGCTGCAATCGGATGACATCGTCCAGCTCGAAGGGCGTCAACACTTCTGGTATGAAGGCCGGCACGTAGGGCTGGTCGCTGCCAGTCAATTGCTCCAGCGTCCACCGGCTCAAGGCGATGACGAAACCCTCAAAGTCGTGGTCATTCGCGAGCGCGATGCGGTCTACGGTGTGGCGGTCGACCGGTTTATCGGTGAGCGCACCCTGGTGGTATTGCCTCTCGATCATCGTCTGGGCAAGGTGCAGGATATTTCGGCCGGAGCCTTGCTCGACGATGGCTCTGCTGTACTGATCGTGGATGTCGAAGACATGCTGCGTTCGGTGGACAAGTTACTCAATACGGGGCGTCTGGAACGCATCGATCGACGTCATCGACAGGCTGCCGAGTTGACGCGCAAGCGCATTCTGGTCGTGGACGACTCGCTGACCGTTCGCGAATTGCAGCGCAAGCTATTGATCAATCGCGGTTATGACGTGGCGGTGGCGGTGGACGGCATGGACGGTTGGAATGCGTTGCGCGCCGAACACTTTGATTTGTTGATTACAGACATCGACATGCCGCGTATGGACGGCATCGAGTTGGTCACGTTGTTGCGCCGTGATAATCGCCTGCAATCCATGCCAGTCATGGTGGTTTCTTATAAAGATCGTGAAGAAGACCGTCGGCGAGGCCTGGACGCAGGCGCCGACTATTATCTAGCCAAAGCCAGTTTCCATGACGATGCCCTGCTCGATGCAGTGGTTGAACTCATTGGAGGAGCCCAGACATGAGAATCGCCATCGTCAACGACGTGCCCATGGCCGTTGAAGCGTTACGCCGGGCGGTGGCCTTTGAGCCGGCACATGACATTGTTTGGGTCGCCAGCAATGGGGCGGAGGCCGTTCGGCTGTGTGCTGAAAACACTCCGGATTTGATCTTGATGGACCTGATCATGCCCATCATGGACGGGGTAGAGGCCACGCGCCGGATCATGGCCGAAAGCCCATGTGCGATTGTGATTGTGACCATTGACCGGCAACAGAATGTGCATCGAGTCTTCGAAGCCATGGGCTTTGGTGCGCTGGATGTGGTCGACACACCGGTGTTGG
Organism: Pseudomonas sp. TMW22091; assembly: GCF_022496705.1. Taxonomy (NCBI): domain Bacteria; kingdom Pseudomonadati; phylum Pseudomonadota; class Gammaproteobacteria; order Pseudomonadales; family Pseudomonadaceae; genus Pseudomonas; species Pseudomonas sp. TMW22091. Next base: position 249,775 of record NZ_SCFI01000006.1, on the reverse strand, counting down.
GGGGGAGCAATCCTAAAGAAGCGGCTGCACCCTTGCTGCGCAAAATTCTCAACATTGGCTGGCTGATAGGCCAAAGCGAAAAACGGGTCAAAACGGTGTCGGCGCACCCTCGTGTGCTGGACGCTTGCGAACGGTTAGTTGCCATTGGCTCGTCTGCCGGCGGCCCGGCGGCGCTCGAAAGCTTGCTTAAAGGGTTACCCAAAGACTTTAACGCCGCCATCGTGCTGGTTCAGCATGTCGATCAGGTTTTTGCTGCCGGCATGGCTGAATGGCTAGGCTCGTCGTGCGGCCTCGATGTTCGTTTGGCCCGCGATGGTGAAGCGCCGCAACAGGGAGTTGTATTGCTGGCCGGTACCAACCACCACATCCGCTTATTGAAGAACGGGACGCTGGCGTACACCGCAGAGCCGGTTAACGAAATTTATCGACCCTCGATCGATGTTTTTTTTGAAAGTGTTGCCCAGTATTGGAACGGTAACGCGGTTGGCGTGTTATTGACCGGCATGGGGCGCGACGGCGCACAAGGTCTCAAGCTGATGCGCGAGCAGGGTTTCCTCACGATCGCTCAAGATCAGCAAAGCAGCTCTGTGTATGGCATGCCCAAAGCAGCGGCAGCCATTGATGCTGCGGTAGAAATTCGCCCTTTGGGCAACATTGCGTCACGCCTGCAGGAGGTATTCGGCAAATGACTGACAAAACTCGGCAGGACTGGCTGGAGACTAGTAATTCAGGTGAGCGCATGAGCGATTTACAGTTGGACGACACTAAAACTGACGAAAATTCCGCCATGGTGTTGCTGGTAGACGATCAGGCGATGATCGGTGAAGCCGTGCGTCGTGGGCTGGCACTTGAGCAAAATATCGATTTTCACTTCTGCTCTGACCCTCACCAAGCTATCGCACAAGCGATCCGGATAAAGCCAACCGTTATCTTGCAGGATCTGGTCATGCCGGGCCTGGACGGGCTGACCCTGGTGCGCGAATACCGCAACCACCCGGCCACGCAGAACATTCCGATTATCGTGCTCTCAACCAAGGAAGATCCGCTGATCAAAAGTGCTGCGTTTGCGGCAGGCGCCAATGATTACTTGGTAAAACTGCCCGACAACATCGAATTAGTCGCGCGTATTCGCTATCACTCTCGCTCTTATACGACCTTGTTGCAGCGTGATGCGGCTTATCGCGCACTGCGCGTCAGCCAGCAACAACTGCTGGACACTAATCTGGTTCTGCAACGATTGATGAACTCTGATGGCCTGACCGGGCTGTCCAATCGTCGACATTTTGATGAGTACCTGGAGCTGGAGTGGCGCCGCGCCATGCGCGAGCAAACGCAGATGTCGTTATTGATGATTGATGTCGACTACTTCAAGTCATTCAACGACACGTTTGGTCATCTGGAGGGCGATGAGGCGCTGCGAAAAGTCGCGTCAGCGATCCGTGAAGCCAGTTGTCGCCCTTCGGACCTGCCGGCCCGTTATGGCGGGGAAGAGTTTGCCCTCGTACTGCCTAACACCTCTCAGGGCGGCGCTCGCTTGGTTGCTGAAAAACTGCGTCAGGCTGTAGAAGCGTTGAAAATTCAGCATATCTCCCCGACTGAAGGCTGCTACCTGACTATCAGCATTGGCTTGTCGACCGTGACCCCGCAGCAGGGAAGCAGTTGTCGTGAGCTGATTTCAGCCGCAGACAAGGGCCTGTACCTGGCCAAGAAAAACGGGCGTAACCGGGTAGGGCTTGAGTAACGACGCCAAAACACACGGTTGGCAGGTACTGTCGAGGCTCGAAGGCTGCGATCTTTTGGGTTTTAAAAGCAAAAGATCTCAGCCTCTGGCAGCGCCTGCGAGGTCGCCTCTTTAAACAGGCGACGCCCTATCCAGCATCGAATCCACCACCGCACGGGCCATTTCGAGCGAGTGCACCTCAGCTCAGTGATCATCACTGGTCTGCTTGGCGCATAACAGCAACACAGGCATCAAGGTGGCGTGATGACTGGTTTTCCATATAAGTGGAAAAAATAAATAAACATGATAAGCGTGATGCCCAGTCCTAAGCCTTTGAGGAGACCGTCAGGGCCGAAAATTAAGAGGGCAGCGGTGGCAATTACAATGATGAGGATCGTTGTAATGACTTCGACCAAGAGGAAGAAGTCTATAGCTTCAGCGTCAGATGTAACTTTCAAAATTGAATTCGTCGAGAGCCTCATTAAAACTAATCCAATGATCACGCCTGAAAAGCTAAAGGCCGTCAGTGCATAAAATAAGCTAAGGTCGGAGGTGCTGAACACTAACCAGAGGGAGCTTGAAAGTGTCATGCTGAAAAAAAGTAAAGATAATGATTTGGCCAGTGATTTGTCCGCGAGTCTTATGAGTATCCTGCCTCCAACAATGACGGAAATAAAATACAGAGTGAGTGCAATCATTGAGCTGCCTAACCACGATAAAAACTCGGGTAGTTTTAAGTAGTGTTTGTATTGGTAAAGCAGCCCAATCGCGTACATTAGGATAACTGATTCGAACAAATTCCCGGTTAAAAATCCATAAAAGGCAGTCGTGTTTCGTTGGTAAACCATGAGCAATCTACGGAGTGAGAGAATGTGGATGTTTTGTTTTTTTGTATAGGCGCCATGGATATGTTTAAGGTCGTGATGAGCGTAAAAAAGTTGAATGGATCTGCACAAGATGATCGTTGAAAAAATCATCGCTGCTGCGTGAGATGAACGCCAAAAGCTCAATGTATAACTGGCTAAAAGTAACAGGATGAAAGGTAATAGAAGACGTAGGGTCAAAAAACTAAAGGCGATAGTTGCATAATTCGCGCTTTCCCCTGTCAAGGTTAAATGGACTCTGTTATACGTGGGGCGAAATGTAGATTTCAGACACCCTGTGCCGATAGCATCAAGAATAAACGCCATCACTAAGAAACACCATGTGAGAGTCATCATGTCTTGGTAAGATAAACAAAAGCCTATCAGGAAGCTTATCGCGCTGCCCAGCTTAAGCGCGAACCCCATTAGCATAGCTTTGGCCATGCCGATATAAAAATTTAATGCGGCACCTGCGTAAAACTCTAACGACGCCGAAATGATGAGTTGTAATAATAGCGCCATCTCTAGTGCGTGAGCGCCCAGCTGTGAATTAGTCGCAATAAGAGCAAGTTCCAGAATGGTGACAGCCATGGCGACGCCGCAATACATCGCGTCAGACCGGGCAATGATTCGGGTGGCCTGTATCATGATAGTAATTTATATGTTGTCCCCGGCTCGGGGATTAGTTGTTGGTATAAGAATGCTGGTGCTGAGGCTCTGCCATAGAATAATAAACTAATATAGAAGGACTCAAGGTCATAGGGTAATTTTAAATATCGACCTTTGGTGGGCCGTTCAGTTGTGTAAGAAATAGAAAGGCGAATCTGCGTGTTTAGGGCGTCTTCATACTCAAGAAGCTCTGCAAAGAAGGGGTTGCTCAAAAGAGTGACTGATTCTTGAAAAAGCTTCTGGGCCCCCATGGCTATATTACTGCAATGACGTGCGCGCCAGGGGAATTGCTCGAAAACTTGAGTCAGTAAGTGGGTTTGGTCAAAAGCCAGTATGTAAGGAACTGAGTATGGCCATCGGCGGTAAATGTGTCGAGTAATATCCAGAAATCTTCGTGTGCTTTCGAAAAGAAGATGCGGGTCTTGAGGCGAATGAGCGACTGAAGGTCTGATATTCTCAAGCCTGTATATTTTGCTGAGTAGTTCAGTGGTTTTGCTTATTGATTTACTCATGATAAAGAAAGTCTTTTAATAAAGTCGATACAAGGTTGATGTTTTTCTCTTCCGTTGAAGCTGTCGATCCTTCCATTTCAAGTAATACGCTGAACGTATTATGGGCTTGCCCAACGGACTGTTTTAAAAGATCTAGAGCAGGCGCTTTAAATTCATCGGCATGTTGGTCTAACCAAACGGGTATACGGTTCCAGTGCCAGGATTTTACGCCGGATATGTGCACTGTTTTTATGAGGTTCCAAAGCTCGTGGCGGGGAGGGCTGCTAGCAGATAATAGATTTTGGCTTTTGCAATACCCCATGTAATGACCTACATCAAAAGCCATTTGGCATTTTGATCGGGTGCATATTTCATAATAATAGTCCCAAAAATTGAGGTGCCCAGCTTCATAGTAGATGGGAGGGTTTTCAATAGTGATTGGTAATTCTAAAACTTCCGAAGTCTCTATAATGTTTCTTGTTGTTAAGTGCAGAGAGGCTTCATTCATGACCGGGTTTAACTGATGTGCGCCTAGAAATAATTTTCCGGAACGCCACAGCCCCATATCTTCCTCGATGTATAAGACAGGCCAAAGTTTAAGGTTTTCTTTTAATAATTTAAGTTCTGCAATATTGAGTCGTCCAGAAAAGTTAATATCCGTAGGGTGCGCCGATAAGCTGATATTGTGATTTTTTAAAAAATCGATAAGCGTTTCATCCAGTGTGTCCCAAGGTCTTAACCCTAGGCTGAAGTGGTGGATGTTATGAAAAGGATGATTATGTCCTTGTGTAACTGCATTGGCAATGCTGGCTAATTTTTTTATGTCACCGCTAATGCCTAACCGCATGGTGTTGGTACGCATGCGCTTACCCTCTTTTATTTAAGTTATGAAATTTTACTGATGAGCTCTCCGCTACGCCCTCCGACACCCGTTGAGCCTGTCTCTATTGTTTTGTTTTCGATAACGGCATCTCCTTTGCCAAGTAAAAGACTATTTATGTGCTGCGTGTAGATTGAAAACTGAGGGACAATAGTTTCAATAGAAGTATGGTTTTTAGCATGTGCTAATCCCCATAGAACGATGAAGGGCATGTGCCTTAAATAAATATTCATCAGTGATAGTTGTGCGTTGAGTTCTTTGTTTTTTGATTGCGAAAGCACCCTTAAGTTGTACGATATAGCAGCTTCCAATTTTCCTAGCCAAGGCTTGGCGAAGTCATCTATGAACGAGGAATAAATTTTCTTTACGTCGTAGTGATCGATGTAGTCTCTGGTGAACGGTAGCTTATCGAGCGTAAGCTCTTGACCAATACTTTTTTCCAAATTGTGTCTTACCGGTGTGCCAGGATAAAGCATCATAATATTGAAATAGTGGTCAAATGATTCATGCTCAGTGACACCTGCACGGACAAGAAAGATAAGATTTTCTATGATTTCTTGTCGTTTTTGGTCATGGTAAAACATTATAAAATCCAAACCGATGTCAATACTGTTTAGCTGTAATGCTTTAATGGCATCGATATTGTTTTGCACGCTAACACGTTTGTTCATGTAGTCCAGCTGTGATTGGGAACCTGCTTCTATACCCATTTCAACCAGACGTAAACCCTGAAGTACGAGTGTCGGGAGTTCGTTTCTTATTTTTAAAAGATAACCTACGGTGGACGAGCTGCTCCAGGTAAGTGTGCCGCCCCTTAACCGGTTCAAGCCTCTGGAGAACGACAAAACTCTTTCTTTTTTTACAAAAAAATTGGCATCCATTATGTAGACATGTTGAAAGTCATAAGTGTGTAGAGCTTCTTCAATCCATGAAACAAGTGTCTCAGCTTGAATGGCACGCCATTTGGGACCCTCTTTATCCGCAGCAACAATCGCGCAGAAAGAACAGCTTAATGGGCAACCACGACTACTCGTGAGTGCGATGGCCCTTCGTTTTTTTCCATCCCGACGATCTGTGAAGTAAAGGTTTTGTAAACGTTCAGAATGGTACTCTAATAATGGGTTCTCCCACTCGTTAGGCGGGAGTTGTAATTGTCTATCTGAACTTCTTTTTATCTGGCCTTTCGAGTTGATCCACACTGCATTCGGTATGTGTTCTGCCCAGTTGTCGTATTCTACGGATTTTTTTGAAGGGGGTAAGGTATCGAAGTGTTCTATAAGCAGCCGGGTTGGATATTCGCCTTCACCTTGAATGGCCAGTTTGAATAGGGGGTGACTTCTAATCAAAAAATCCTCTGCGGCAAGGCTGATGTGCGGCCCTCCACAAAATATAAAACTCTCAGGGAGTGAATGTTGAATCGTATGCCCCCAATGAATAGCTGCACAGACGTGGCTGCTATAAATAGAAATGCCAATGAGGTCAGGTTTCCATAGAATGAGATCGTCGAGCTGTTCTGTATCAGAGCTTTCGAGGTTGGAGTAATCAAATATCTTTATGGCACTTTTCTGTTTTATATTTTTCTTGATGTACGCAGATATGTTCTGTAGGCCTAATGGCATTATCCTCTGCGGACCTTCTTCATAGGGTAGGGCAACCAAGGCGATTTTTAATTCAGGCGTGAACCTGCCAGAGTCACTCGTGGAGGGTTGAAAAATCGATGATACTTTGTTCATAAGTTTTACCATCGCCATCTGAAAAGGGGGCAGTAAAAAACGCAGGATATTGATCGATCATTCGTTTGGCTTCAGTCGGATGGTTGAGTGCGTTTAAAAATGTTTTCTTGTTTATTTTTAATAAGTGGTTGCCGTTGTGAAAAAAACAAAATCCTAAGTTTGAATACGAAAAGACTTCCTTTTTCAAGTTTAAGAGCATGGCATGTCTCCTTGTGCGAACCTTGCTAGAGCAAGGTTCGCATCGCAGGTGATTTAAAACTCTGGAGAGGTCTTTCCGCCGACAGCGTCATAGTCAGTTTCTACAAGTGCTGTAAGGGTTTCAATCTCCGAGGCCACGTCTTCGAGAATTTCAATATCGTCTTCTGTGTTCATAATGAGCTACTCCTTATATTGAGTGCGAAGTAAGTGATGCGCGTTTAAACGCGAGTGTGTCTAGCGTTCGTATTTTTATAGTTTTGTATTTCTTGAATGTCAAACGAGTATTTTTTATAGGGTGAAGCTTTTGTAGTTCTGATTGTAAGATGTTTCTTTTGAGCTTGTAGGAGATAACTTGCATTAGGTTTGGTTGTTTTTTTTAATCAGTTGATAGAAAAGGACTTATTAAAAGCGTGAAGTTTTTTTAGTAAATGACGTTCTCGATGCTTGTTTTTTTAAAAGTCTGAATATTTTCTTAAGTCGGACGAACGGTGGTTTTAGGGTGAGTTTTTTTGTTGTCGTCGTGAAATGCCCGCTAATGAGAAGTCCGTCAAGCCTGAACTAAAAGAAGCTGACGGACTCTTTCCCTGAACTGCTTGCCATCGTTGCCAGTGGCTTGGCTAATCAGTCCATGGAATCGGGTCTATAGAGCGTGATGCTGTGAACCCTCCAGCATCGAATCCACCACCGCACGGGCCATTTCGACCGAGTGCACCATCGACCAGATCAATCCGCGCTCCACACCACTGCCCAGTTCTGTGATTTCATCACTGGTCTGTTCTGCGCATAACAGCAACAGCGACACATGCATCAAGGCGTCGTGAGCACTGATTCCGGCACGCAGGCTGAACATGGGTTGTAAGGTCGAATCCACAGGGCCAAAGGCGCGATGACTAGTGTTGGGCAGGGTTGAATCGAGTTGGGGGGAAGAGGCGTTAAGGGCTGTGAGGATGCGTTGTTGAGTGATTTGGAGTGCTTCGGTGGTAGGGAGCTGAGAGTCTGGCCTTTTCATAAGTTGTCACTTTTCCTTTAGCAAATTTAGAAAAGCTGCTTTATCCACTTCCACATGGATAGGTGGCAGCTGTGCGCAGGTGTGGAAGACCGGGCTAAAGAACCGGCGCACCCGAAGATGCCCTACGCACAACCGCCATAACTCGAACTCGATAAACAAAGTTCAATCAGGTTAATGCGCCTTTAACACCGGACTTCCACATCCGTCCGTTGAAGATTCAACGAAGGGCGCAGACTAAACCCCGATTTTGCCAAGGCGCAAGCGACTCACGAGCGGGGGCAATCTTCTAGGAAGTGTCCTGCATTGGGAAGTGGAAATTGCTGACGGAATGCGTCAAAAAGCTATCGTCACGCAGCTGAACGTAGCCTCGCAACGCTCGGTAAATGCTACGGGTTCAGCGTGCACTGCACCTCTTTAGGTTCAGGCTTGCTCGCGATCTTTTGAGCTTCACCGCACCGGATAGGAACATCAATCAAATCAACACCCGTCCCCCCGCCAAGCGGGCTGCTGATAAGCAACGTTTACGGTATACTCCCCGGCTTTGTAAAAATCGCCTACGAGTGCCGCCAGTCATGGAAATCAACCCGATCCTTAACAGCATCAAGGACCTGTCAGAGCGCTCCGAAACTATTCGGGGGTATCTTTGACTACGATCAAAAGCATGAGCGTCTGACCGAAGTCAATCGCGAGCTTGAAGATCCGAGTGTCTGGAACAACCCTTCTTATGCCCAGGAACTGGGGCGCGAGCGCTCCTTGCTGGCGCAAATCGTTGAAACCCTCGATGAGATGCACACCGGTCTGGCAGACGCCAAAGACCTGTTGCTGATGGCCGCCGAGGAAGAAGATCAGGCCGCTGTGGATGACGTTGCCGCTGAGGTAGAACGTCTGCGCGAAGCCCTTGAAAAACTCGAATTCCGCCGCATGTTTAGCGGTGAAATGGATGCCAACAACGCTTACCTGGACATCCAGGCAGGTTCCGGTGGCACCGAAGCGCAAGACTGGGCCAATATCCTGTTGCGGATGTATTTGCGCTGGGCCGACAAGCGCGGCTTCGATGCCACCATCATGGAATTGTCCGCCGGTGAAGTCGCCGGTATCAAAGGTGCAACCGTCCATATCAAAGGCGAATACGCGTTTGGTTGGTTGCGCACCGAAATTGGCGTCCATCGTCTGGTTCGTAAAAGCCCGTACGACTCGGGTAACCGTCGTCACACCTCGTTCTCGGCCGTGTTTGTTTCGCCGGAAATCGACGACAACATCGAAATCGACATCAACCCGTCTGACCTGCGGATCGACACCTATCGCTCCTCCGGTGCAGGTGGTCAGCACGTAAACACCACTGACTCGGCCGTGCGTATTACTCACGTTCCGACCAACACCGTGGTGAGCTGCCAGAACGAACGTTCGCAGCATGCAAACAAAGACACCGCCATGAAAATGTTGCGTGCACGTCTTTATGAGCAAGAAGTGCAGAAGCGCAATGCAGCTTCTCAAGCACTGGAAGACACCAAAAGTGATATCGGCTGGGGGCATCAGATCCGCTCTTATGTTCTCGACGCCTCGCGCATCAAAGATTTGCGTACCAATATTGAGCGCAGCGATTGCGACAAGGTTCTCGATGGCGACATCGACGAGTACCTGGTAGCCAGCCTGAAACAAGGGCTGTAAGTCGCGCAACACCTTCAAGTGCGCAGCTGACGCGATGCCTACAGGGCGCGCTGAAGCCCGCTTCCCCCTGCCGCAAGGCGGGGGCAACAGAACTGTGACGGAATTTTTAAAGCTATGAGCGACCAACAACTCGATCCGCAAGACCTGCAACAGGAAGAAAACACCCTGATCGCCCTGCGCAAGGAAAAACTTGCAGCTCAGCGCGCCAAGGGCAATGCCTTCCCGAATGACTTCCGCCGTGAAAACTACTGCGCTGACTTGCAGAAGCAGTACGCCGAAGCGACCAAGGAAGAGCTGGCAGAAGCCGCGATCCCGGTCAAGGTTGCTGGTCGCATCATGCTTAACCGTGGCTCGTTCATGGTGATTCAGGACATGACCGGCCGCATTCAGGTCTATGTCAACCGCAAGACCCTGCCGGAAGAAACCCTGGCCGAAGTCAAAACCTGGGACCTGGGCGACATCATCGCCGCTGAAGGGACCTTGGCCCGCTCCGGTAAAGGCGACCTGTACGTTGAAATGACCAGCGTGCGCCTGCTGACCAAGTCGCTGCGTCCGCTGCCGGACAAGCACCACGGCCTGACCGACACCGAGCAACGCTATCGTCAGCGTTACGTTGACCTGATCGTTAACGAAGACGTGCGTCATACCTTCCGTGTGCGCTCGCAAGTCATTGCCCACATCCGCAGCTTCCTGATGGCACGCGACTTCCTGGAAGTTGAAACGCCGATGCTGCAAACCATTCCGGGCGGCGCGGCAGCCAAGCCTTTCGAAACCCATCACAATGCACTTGATATGGACATGTACCTGCGCATTGCGCCGGAACTGTTCCTCAAGCGTCTGGTTGTCGGTGGTTTCGAGAAAGTGTTCGAGATCAACCGTAACTTCCGTAACGAAGGCGTTTCGACTCGTCACAACCCAGAATTCACCATGTTGGAGTTCTATCAGGCTTACGCCGATTACGAAGACAATATGGACCTGACCGAAGAGTTGTTCCGCGAACTGGCGCAACTGGTTCTGGGCACAACCGACGTGCCGTACGGCGACAAGGTGTTCCACTTCGGCGAACCGTTCGTGCGTCTTTCAGTGTTCGACTCGATCCTCAAGTACAACCCTGAGCTGACCGCTGACGACCTGAACGACATCGACAAGGCTCGCGCCATTGCCAAGAAAGCCGGCGCCAAGGTGCTGGGCTTTGAAGGTCTGGGCAAGCTGCAGGTGATGATTTTCGAAGAACTGGTCGAGCACAAGCTGGAGCAGCCGCACTTCATTACTCAGTATCCGTTTGAAGTGTCGCCGCTGGCCCGTCGTAACGACGACAACCCGAACGTGACCGATCGCTTTGAGCTGTTCATTGGTGGCCGTGAAATTGCCAACGCGTACTCCGAGTTGAACGACGCAGAAGACCAGGCTGAGCGTTTCATGGCACAGGTTGCGGACAAGGACGCCGGTGACGACGAAGCCATGCACTACGACGCTGATTTTGTACGTGCTCTGGAATACGGTATGCCACCGACCGCCGGTGAAGGCATTGGTATCGACCGTCTGGTCATGTTGCTGACCAATTCCCCCTCGATTCGTGACGTAATCCTGTTTCCGCACATGCGTGCGCAGGCGTAACATTGCCCTATCAAGAAGCCGCCGTTAAAGGCGGCTTTTTATTGCCTGTTTAACGGTAGCTGCAGGATGACTTTCAACCTTAAAAGGAATTTATCGTGAACCTTGTCAGGTCTTCAGAAGGTGCGGTCGATGTCGCGGTGGCCGTGGCCGAAAGTGTTCAATACCAAGGGCGCAAGGCCAGCCGCCAGGGCAGTGAGCAGCGCCGCCAACTGATTCTCGATGCAGCCATGAGAATTGTGGTGCGTGACGGGGTGCGTGGTGTACGGCACCGGGCGGTCGCCGCAGAAGCCGGGGTGCCATTATCGGCAACGACTTACTACTTCAAAGACATTGACGACCTGCTCAACGACACGTTCGCTCAGTACGTGGAGCGCAGCGCAGCCTTCATGGCCAAACTGTGGGAAAGCACAGAAGGCAAACTGCGCGAACTGGTGGCCAAGGGTAATGGCAGTGCGCAATCACGCGCTGCGCTGGCCGATGAAATTGCCTTGATGGTTGCAGAGTACCTCCAGCATCAATTAATCACCCGCCGTGATTATTTATTGGCAGAGCAAGCCTTCCATCAGGCGGCGTTAATCAACCCGAGATTGGCCACGCTGGTGCGTTCGCACCAGCAAATTTTCCTGCAGGGCACCGGCCAGATATTTGAGGTGCTAGGCTCCACGCAACCTCAGCAGGATGCCAAAGTGTTGACGGCGATTATCGGACGGATGGAATATCAGGCGCTACTGGATGGCGCGCAGCTCGAGGCGGATGATGACCGGCTGGCTATTCTCACGCGCTACATGCACTTGGTGTTGGCCGCTCTATAGAAGGAAGCAGGCATGAAAGTTTGGCGCGTAATGCTCATGGCATTGTCGTTTTTAATGTTGAACGGTTGCCTGGTGACCTTTAGTCAGGCGCCGTTGATTGCACAGCCGGCGCCAAAGCAGCTGTTGGGTAAGTGGGTCAGCAAGGATGCCTGGGGCCAGGCGCGTAATCTTGAGATCAGTGCCGTCGACAAAACGCACTATCAGGCGGTTGCGTATCCCAAGGGTGAGCCCAAAGTCCGCGAACGTTATCCGTTTATCGTCGCTCGCCACGGCAGTCGTTGGTATGCCTCGGCAGCGCTGCCGGCAAAACTGGGGGGGCATTACACGTTGAGCGGTTTTGAACTGACCGATAACGGTGAGCTGGTGATTTACGATCTGGACCTTGATCAAATCAAGCAGGCCATCGGTCAGTCGGTGTTGAGTGGCGAGCCGGTCGAAACCGCCGAAGGCGCCGGGACTGTAATCCAAAGCCCCTCAGCCGAAGTGTTTGCCTACCTGGACGACCCGGCCAACTCCGACGTCTTTGTCGAAGCGGCCCGCTATAAGCGCGTGGCCAAGTAAGCCATTTATTGAAGGAGCTGCGGGTGGACGACTACCAGCGCACGATACGCACACTGTCAGACCGTATTGTGCTGGCACAAACCCCTATCCGTGTTCTGGATGCGGTGAAGTGGGATGACAGCATCCGTCAGGGCTTTCTCAAGTCCAAGGGCAAGGAGATGCCGGCCGTCACGCGCGAGTATTACCAAGGGCGGCCACTGTCGTTTGATTCTGCGGCGGTTAAATCCGAATTTCAGAACATCGAACGAGACATCACTCGCCAACTGGGTCAGTTCAACCCGGTCGGGCAGATTATGCGACGTATGTGCAAAGAGTACCGAATGGTGGTGCGCATGCTCGAAGCGCGAGGCACTGAAGACTTCGGGCTGATTTCCCAGGAGTTGTATGGCGCCGCATCCGACGCCTTTCATGCCGGAGACCCGACGCTGGCTGATTTGGGTCTGATGATGTCGGATTACCTGGACAACATTGACGGGCATGGTGCACTCAAGGACGAAGCTAAAACCTTGACCGCCAAAGATGCCGTGAACATGCTGCAAACCCGTTTGAACAAAGTGTTTGGCGAGGCCGAAGAAACCATTCGCGTGTTTGAATCGGATGGCATCGTCGCGGACGCTGCGGCGGGTGCGGACTACATTAAAATTCGCAGTGATGCGATGTTCAACGAGCGTGACGTTCGAGCGCTGGAAGTGCACGAAGGTCTGGTGCACGTGGGCACCACGTTAAACGGGCAAAATCAGCCCATCTGTACCTTTTTGTCCAAGGGGCCGCCGTCGTCCACGGTCACTCAGGAAGGCTTGGCAATCCTCATGGAAGTCATCACCTTTGCCTCGTACCCCAGCCGTCTTCGCAAATTGACCAACCGCACGCGTGCCATTCATATGGTGGAGGAGGGCGCGGATTTTATGCAGGTGTACCAGTTCTTCCGCGAGCAAGGCTTCGAGATGTCGCAAAGCTATGGCAATGCGAGTCGAGTTTTTCGTGGATCGGTGCCAAATGGCCTGCCATTCACCAAAGACTTGTCCTACCTCAAAGGCTTCATCATGGTTTACAACTACATTCAGTTGGCCGTGCGCAAAGGCAAACTGGAGCAAGTGCCGCTGTTGTTTTGCGGCAAGACCACACTGGAAGACATGCGAACCTTGCGCCAGTTGGTCGATGAGGGGCTGGTGGTTGCGCCCAAGTATTTGCCGGATCAGTTCCGCGACATGAACGCGCTTTCGGCCTGGATGTGTTTCTCCAACTTCCTCAACCACCTGAGCCTGGATCGTATCGAGGCCGACTATTCCAACATTCTTTAAGGTTTGCTTGCTTCGTTTCGTAGCAGCTGCCGAAGGCTGCGTCCGATTGCGCAGCGATCGTAAACCCTCAGGTTGCGGTCAACCTGAAGCTGCGCGCCGCTTGATTTCACGACGACTCCGTCGCCGGACGCCGCCTGCGGCAGCTGCTACGGGGTATGCCATCCTCACGCGAGTATTCAATTGATGAAAACCTTGGCTGCACTCTGCCTGCTGTTAGCCCTCAGCGGATGCAGCTCACTGCTGTTTTATCCTGAGCCTGGCCAGCCGATTACGCCTGCTGCGGCCGGTCTGGACTATCGCGAGGTCACGCTGGCTGCCGCTGATGGCACGCGCCTGAGCGGTTGGTGGCTACCGGTCAAAAAAGGCGTGCCCCTTAAAGGCACCGTGCTGCACTTGCATGGCAATGGCGGCAATCTGGCCTATCACCTGGGCGCTACCGCCTGGTTACCCGAGCAAGGCTATCAAGTGTTGATGCTTGATTATCGCGGTTACGGCCTGTCCGAAGGCTCGCCCACGTTGCCAGCGGTGTATCAGGACATCGATGCCGCTTTCAAATGGTTGCAGCAACAGCCTCAAGCTCAAGGTCAGCCGTTGATCGTGCTGGGGCAAAGTTTGGGCGGGGCGATGGGCCTGCATTACTTGAGCCAGCATCCTGAACAGCGCCAGCGTATTAAAGCGATGATCCTCGATGGGGTGCCCGCCAGTTACCGCGAAGTAGGGCAGTTCGCCTTGAGCACGTCGTGGTTGACCTGGCCCCTGCAAGTGCCGTTGTCGTGGTGGGTGCCGGATGCCGACAGCGCGGTGTATGCGATACCGCAAGTCACGGGTGTGCCCATGCTGATCTTCCACAGTCTGGATGACCCGATCGTACCGCTCTCCAATGGTCTGCAACTGTATAAGGCGGCGCCGCCCCCCAAAGTGCTGCAGCTGACACGCGGCGGTCATGTACAGACGTTTGCCGACCCCATCTGGCGTCAGGTGATGCTGCGCTATCTGGATGACCCGCAGCATTTCGATGGTGTACGTCGACTGGGAGAAATCCCCAATTACCCAGCTCCCCTGAATTCCAATAAAGCGATCCAGCCAGAGAGTCCGCAATGAGTGAAGAGCGTAACGCTATTCCCCTGATCATCACCGGTATATGCAGCATCATCGGCACGGTTGGTTGCCTGTGGTATTACGGCTACCTGCACTTCGCCAAGCCCGAAGATGCGTTGTTGCTCAGTGATTACACCATGCTCAAAACCATCCCTGGCGAAGACTACAAAGTGTCGCTGACCCCTGCCAAGGAAGTGGCGCAATGCATTGACGGGGTTATCGTGCTGTTTGATACCGAGCAAAAAGGCCTGACGGGGGTGTTGGTGAACAACAAGAAGCAGGCGGTTCGCTGTGTGGGTCAGGAAACCCCTAAACAGTCTCAATAAAAGCAGGGGAGCGTTAAGCTCCCCCTGTTTTTTATCGTTTTGCTGCCGCTGCCCACAGGACCTCACTGGAGGCCTGCCCAGGAGCCCAGTCTTCGGTATATGAAGTATGGGACTGCAAGCAACGCCAGTTACTGCCTTTGTGGCTGACTAAATCTGCAGTTTGATAAAGCGTATTAAGTTTCCAGGCAGGGTTATCCTCGCCGCCTCCCTGATCTGCCTCTGTTTTGACGCTGATCACATTACTGGGAACCGACCATTGGGCTCGTTGGTCAAGAGCGGCTACGAAATAGCGATATTCGCTTTCCGGCGTCAAGCCTGCATCTTCATAGGACGTTTGAGTCCCACTCACCCGGCTCACTTCTCGTCCATCGCGAAAGACGATGTAGTGCGTAACAGGTGAGGGGCCATTGGACACTCCCCACATCAGGCTCACGCTGTTAGCCGTTTGTTTCATACTGTGCAAGCTTTTCGGCGCAGTAGGTGGCCCATCTTGCCCCCCTTCACCCAACGTAAGAACGTTGATGGCTCGACTTGGAGCAGAAATGTTATTGAGTTCGTCAATAGCACTGATGAAATAGGTATAAGACGTATCCGGGGCAACACTATAGTCAGTCCAGTCAAGCAGTGGAGCATCAATATCAATTGTGGTGACGCCATTGCGCGTTATGCGGTAAGTAGCAATCGGGGTTGTACCCGTTGAGGCACTCCACGTTAATGCGACGTGCTTGTCAGTAACATCGCTGGCGGTGAAGTCGGCAGGCGTAGTCGGGCGCTCCCCCCCACCTTCATCAGCGATGAAGTCGAGGTCCAGTATGTGGTAGAACGCATTTCCAGAGTTTGCCACTTCCCATACAGCCAGCAAAACATGGTAGCCCTCACGCAGTGGCAAAGGCACTTCATGGGTGGTGGGCGACGAAGGCATCATCGCATCCCCATGCTCCCAGTAAGGTTTAAGATTGATCTGGACGGTATAAAAGGGTTCCGGTTCAAATTGATCCCGGGCCAATACCTGTTGAGGGTCCCACTCTGGTTTAGTGATGAAGTAATTCCAACGACGTGTGGTATGGGCCGCCGAAAAATTCCAGGAAATATCCAGCACCTCCCCCCCACGAACTTCATGTTTTTGCCAATGAGTACCGGCTTTATCCAGAAACTCTCCGTTGCCCTGGTTGGCACTGGCAATCTTTCCATCAGGGGGCGGCGCAAAGTTAACAATGTCTGAAGGGGCATAGGCATCCTGTAACTTTTCGACCCTGGCTGGAAAAAATTTACCGGATTCGCGCTGATTTAATTGCCCTGTTTCCAGGTCGCCTGCTTCCCACGCAAAATACGCACGTGATGCGGGCGAAAAAACATGACCGTGGCGCAGCTGTTTGCCTCGGCTAATTACATTTTTGGCTCGAACTTTTGACATGGTAGGCCTCAGGTGTAAAAGAGAGTGAGAGCAACAACGTGGGTTTTACGTGCGCTGCCAAAGTGACGTGGCTTTATCCGGTGTCCAAAACTCGATAGCGGTGTGCTGCATCACACAGCGATACGCCAGCCCGAGATAGGTGACGCTTGAGTTATCCGCATACCAGGTTTCGTGCTTCCACTCACTCTCACTGTCGCCTGAACCTGCCGTGCGTACAGGCACAATGGCACTTAAATCAGAGCTGTTACCCAGACTGTCTCTTGCCAGTATTTGATAGTTGTAAAGCGTGTCGGGTTGTAAGTTTCTATCGGTAAAGGGGGGGGCTTGGTTCTGACCTGCGGGTTTACCGTCACGGTAAATCCAATAATGAACAATCGGATTCGGGCCTGTTGACAGCTTCCAGTCCAACGCAATTTCAGTTTTCGTTATGGCAATCGATAGGACGTCACTCGGCGTTGAGGGTTTTTCCGGGTTCGGAGTTTCACCGCCCGCTATAAATCCGTAGCGTGTTATAAACTCCCAATCATAAGGGACGCCTGATTTAGTCTTCCCAGCGTCCCAATTAATCGACCACGTCATAAGGCCTTTTATTGGCAGTTCGGCGGCTTTAAGACGCTCCAGTGCCTTTATCACATCTTGTGGATTTGAGGCGTATCCATTGGCGGCGCCATCATTGTTGCTCGGCAAACCAATAACAAACTTTTCGTGAGGGATTTTTATATAGCCGCGTGTGCCGGTCACGATACTTTCGGTTAAATAATAGAGGAAGTCCTCTTTTACGGTGTCATCGTTTTGTTTTAAGTTGCCAAGTCCGTCAACCCATACGCCATCAGCGCCCTGATTATAAAATTGCGGCGCAATGAAATCATAATCACCTTCTAACGACGTGATGTAGGGGACGTAACTATTGCCGGTGCGCAAGTAGGGAAACTCAGGCGCCATGCTCACAATAAAGTTTTTGCCCTGTTCACGATATAAAGATTTTACTCGCTTGAGGGCAGCGGGGATAACAGTTTGGTTGTCCTTGGCTATAATCGCCGCTTGCTCAAGATCAATATCAAGGCCATCAAAACCGTAGGTGTCTGTCAGATAAATAATGCGCTCAACCAATGCGTCTTCATCGGCGTTCGACAGTGCAATGTGTGCATCTGCTCCCCCTAAGGAGATGAGCACTGCACGGCCTTGGGCATTCAGTACGCCTATTTGCCGACGGAACTCTTCATCCGTTTCGTTATAGGGTTTAAAGGTGGGGATGGGGTCTGTACTGCCTGCCGCAACTTTCATAAAGGCTACCGCTACGACATTGTAGTGTTCAGGTATATCGAGCAGTGACATGTTCTTGAAGGAGCCTTGCTGATAACCACTTCCGCTCCATTCGCCTTCTGCCCAATTATGCCAAAAGCCCATGATGATTTGTCTGTTGCTCATGTCGGGCATTGTTGAGGCAGATAGTTGGTGGGGTACTGTGTTTTTAGATTTGGCAGGCATGTTGATCCCTCGACATAACAAAGCTCGGTAAGTTATCTGGTGCAATCAACGTGTTTATGAGTGCAATCAGATCGGTGATCCGCGAGCACTATTTATAAGCGTTTTGAAGACAGGGATCACTGTCAGAAATACCAGTTGGTTAGTGTTTTTTCGAATAGCCCGGTAATTTTAAAGACCGCTGAATAGCGCGCCGTGCTTTTTCTTTCGAACAACAAAAAGCCCCGCCTGATTTCTCAGGCGGGGCTTTTTCTCAAGCGCTTACTGCATCGACGAACGCGGCGCTACCGGCTGGTTGTCGTTGGAGATGGTCACTTCAACGCGGCGGTTTTGAGCACGGCCCGAATCAGTGGCGTTGCTCGCTACCGGGTATTCCTTGCCATAGCCCTGGGCCACGATGCGGGTAGGATCTACACCAGCCTTAACCAGAGCCGCACGCACTGCCTCAGCACGACGCTCAGACAAGGTCTGGTTGAAAGCAGCTGAGCCGACGCTGTCGGTGTAACCCTCAACAATCACCTTGCGATCCGGGTTCTGGATCAGGTAGTTGGCCAGCGTGTTGATGTTGTTGCGCGAGTTGGGTTGCAGATTGGACTTGCCGAACTGGAACAGTACGTCGCCAAAGGTCACCAATGTACCGCGTTCAGTTTGCTTGGCATTCATACCGCGAAGCGCTTTGATCTGGGCGTCACGCGCATCCAGCAGGGCCTGTGCACGGTCGGAGCCGGAGTTCTTCAGTTTGTTTTCAGCCGTGCGCAACGCGATGGTTTGCTTGGCGACTTCAACACGCTGGTTGGTCAGGTAAGCCAACTGGTCGACTTTCGAGTCGTCCTCTTTATTCATGTAGGCCTTTTCAGCCTTGTCCAGCCACTCGCTGGCGTCTTTGGTTTCCAGAGCGGCAACCTTGGTGGCTTCAGGGTTGGTTTGCAGGGCCGAGAAGTTGGTCTTGGCATTTTCCAGGTTGACGTTTGGCTGGTGCGAGCACGCGGCCAGACCTACGCTCAGGGCCAACAGGGCAGGAATCATGACTTTATTGCGCATAATGTTTAGTCCTTTCTATCAATTAGGAATGCTGGGTCGTCAGGTGCAGTCAAAAAGGGCGGCGATTACTTATTAAGGCCGCGCATGCCTTCTTGACGCAGTTGCTGAACGGCTGTCTGAGCATCCTGTGCAGCTTTCTCGGCTTTTGCAGCCTGCGCTTTGCGTTCTGCTACACGAGCATCCCACTCCGCCTGTTCGGACAGGCGACGGGCGTCTTCGTAGTTTTTGTCATGCATGGCAAGCTCTGCTTCTTTGAGCTTGTCTTGGGCCGCTTTCATTTCTACCGGGGCGTATTCCGTAGCCCCGGCACTCACGGCGTTATTCACAGCGGACTGAGTGACGGCGTATTGCTCTGTCGGTGGGTTACCCGCGCAACCGGCCAGAACGAAGCTGGTACCGATTGCCAGGGCAGCCAGTTTCAGACCGCGCAGGCGAGGTGAGGTGGTTTTGACAGTGCGGGTCATCATGGTCTTCAACTCCATTGGGAAGCTCCTTAAAAAAACTGATTCCATCACCCCGAAGCGCCAGCCAGAGGGTTGGAACACACGTTCCAGCAGTGATGGTTAATGGGTGTGACCCGAGCGGTTTTTGAATAGTTCAAAATAAAAGGTGGCAATTGGCCTAAAAAATTCCTGACTGATTGGTCAGGCATTTAATCCCCCATTTCCCGCTTCAGCGCCTTGTCAAAAGCAGCCTTTGCAACGACTCTTGAGGCACGAACATCCCCGCTCACTGCCGGAGAATTTGCTGATGACCGATATTGATGCACGCTTGCGCGATGATGTTCACCTTCTGGGTGAGCTGTTGGGCCATACGATTCGTGACCAATACGGCGACGCATTTCTCGCCAAGATCGAGCGGATTCGCCAAGGTGCCAAGGCCGACCGGCGCGGCACTACCGGTGAGGAATTGAGTGAGATTCTGGGCGCCCTGAGCGATGATGAAGTGCTGCCTGTAGCGCGGGCGTTCAACCAGTTTTTGAACCTGGCCAATATCGCCGAGCAATACGAACTCATCCATCGGCGTGAAGAGGGTCAAGCCCAGCCCTTTGAGGCTCTGGTGCTGCCTCAGTTGCTCGATCGTCTGCTGGCAGAAGGGCATGAACCCGAGGCGCTGGCGCGGCAAGTCAGTGGTCTTGAAATTGAACTGGTACTGACGGCGCATCCCACTGAAGTGACCCGGCGTACGTTGATCCAAAAGTACGACGCGATTGCCGAACAGTTGGCCGCTCAAGATCACCGTGATCTGACCCTTGCCGAAAAATCCGAGATTGAACAACGCTTGCAACGGCTGATTGCCGAGGCTTGGCACACCGAGGAAATTCGTCGTACCCGGCCAACGCCGATCGATGAAGCCAAGTGGGGCTTTGCGGTGATCGAACATTCACTTTGGCACGCCGTACCGCACATGTTGCGCAAGGCAGACAAAGCGCTGCATGCGGCCACCGGCTTGCATTTGCCGCTGGAGGCCGCACCGATCCGCTTTGCTTCCTGGATGGGCGGCGACCGCGATGGCAATCCGAATGTGACCGCCACCGTAACCCGCGAAGTGCTGTTACTGGCTCGCTGGATGGCCGCTGATTTATACCTGCGCGACATCAACAAACTGGCGGCCGACCTGTCGATGCAACAGGCTACGCCGCAATTGCTGGCGCAGGCGGGGGAGAGTGCCGAGCCGTATCGTGCGGTCTTGAAACAACTGCGTGAACGCTTGCGGGCCACCCGCAACTGGGCGCATAGCGCGTTGGGCACGTCGCAAGACGCTGGGCCAGAGGTGCTTCAAGACAATCGCGACCTGTTGGCGCCGTTGCAGCTGTGCTATCAATCGCTGCACGCCTGTGGCATGGGCGTGATTGCAGACGGCCCGTTACTCGATTGTTTGCGCCGGGCCGTGACCTTCGGCCTGTTTCTGGTGCGCCTTGATGTGCGTCAGGATGCAGCACGACACGCCTCGGCCATGACAGAAATCACCGATTATCTCGGGCTGGGACGCTATGAAGACTGGGACGAGGATGCCCGTCTTATTTTCCTGTTACGCGAGCTGAGCAACCGCCGCCCGCTGTTGCCCGGTTACTTCAAGCCCAGTGCAGATACCGCAGAGGTGCTGGCCACCTGCCGCGAAGTGGCGGCTGCCCCGGCCGCTTCTTTAGGCTCCTATGTCATATCGATGGCGGGCTCGGCCTCGGATGTACTGGCGGTGCAATTACTGCTTAAAGAGGCCGGCCTTGAACGCCCGATGCGCGTTGTTCCCCTCTTCGAAACCCTGGCCGATTTGGACAATGCCGGGCCCGTGATTGAGCGATTGTTGCTGTTGCCGGGTTATCGGGCGCACCTGCAAGGGCCGCAAGAAGTGATGATCGGTTACTCCGACTCGGCCAAGGATGCAGGCACCACGGCCGCCGCCTGGGCGCAATACCGTGCGCAGGAAGCGCTGGTCAATATCTGTCACGAACAAGGGGTTGAATTGCTGCTGTTCCATGGCCGTGGGGGCACAGTGGGCCGTGGCGGTGGCCCGGCGCACGCAGCTATCCTGTCGCAGCCGCCGGGCTCGGTGGCGGGGCGCTTCCGTACCACTGAACAAGGGGAAATGATCCGTTTTAAGTTCGGCCTGCCGGACATTGCCGAGCAAAACCTCAACCTGTATCTGGCGGCAGTGCTCGAAGCCACCTTGCTCCCGCCACCTCTGCCAGAGCCCGCTTGGCGGACGTTGATGGACGAGTTGGCGGCCGACGGGGTCAAGGCTTACCGTGGGGTCGTGCGCGACAATCCGCAGTTCGTCGAGTACTTCCGACAGTCCACTCCGGAGCAGGAATTGGGCCGCTTGCCGCTGGGCAGCCGCCCCGCCAAACGTCGCGCTGGTGGCATTGAAAGCCTGCGAGCCATCCCGTGGATTTTTGGCTGGACCCAGACTCGCCTGATGTTGCCTGCTTGGCTCGGCTGGGAAACAGCGCTGAATCAGGCCCTTGCGCGCGGTGAAGGTGAGCAGTTGGCGCGCATGCGTGAGCAGTGGCCGTTCTTTCGCACGCGTATCGACATGTTGGAAATGGTGTTGGCAAAAGCGGACGCTGACATCGCGCGGCTCTATGACGAGCGTCTGGTGTCTGCCGAGTTGCTGCCATTGGGTGTGCAGCTACGCGACTTATTGTCGCAGGCGTGCTCCGTGGTCTTGGGTTTGACCGGCCAGTCTCAGTTAATGGCGCATAGCCCCGAGACACTGGAATTCATCCGTTTGCGCAATACCTACCTTGACCCTCTTCATCTGTTGCAGGCCGAACTTCTGGCCCGCTCTCGACGCCAGGAAGCTACTCAGGACAGCCCTCTGGAACAAGCGTTGCTGGTCACTGTGGCCGGGATCGCAGCGGGCTTGCGCAATACCGGTTAAGCCCTGTCGACGCGTCTGCGCGCAGAGCCAAGGGCTGTTTTGAGGCCGATCTCGGCGCGCAGACGATTCTTTTCAGTGGGGTTGCACCCTGTGACACCAGGCCGCAAGGGTGCATTTCCTAGTACTTTTTCCTACTTTGGCCCGCTTGTGTGGGCCGGGACGGCTGTGTATCTTGGTCAGCCCTTGGCCGTTTTGACGACCATAATCCGATTTTGAGATTGGCCCAAAGAGGCGAGTCTGCTGTCACTTAAATAAAAAATTGAGGAGCACATCGATGCGCGTAATTCTGCTGGGAGCTCCCGGGGCCGGTAAAGGTACTCAGGCAAAGTTCATCACTGAAAAATTTGGCATCCCGCAAATCTCCACCGGCGACATGTTACGTGCAGCCGTTAAAGCCGGAACCGAACTGGGTCTGATCGCTAAAAGCGTAATGGACAGCGGTGCTCTGGTTTCCGATGACCTGATCATCAATCTGGTCAAGGAACGTATTGCTCAGGACGACTGCAAAAACGGTTTCCTGTTCGACGGTTTCCCACGCACCATTCCGCAAGCTGAGGCGCTGGTCAAAGCGGGCGTTGAACTGGATCACGTGGTAGAAATCGCAGTCGAAGACGAAGAAATCGTTCAGCGTATTGCTGGTCGTCGCGTTCACGAAGCGTCGGGCCGTGTTTATCACACGATCTACAACCCGCCTAAAACAGAAGGCAAGGACGACGTGACGGGTGAAGCGCTGGTACAGCGTAAAGACGACACCGAAGAAACCGTTCGCCATCGTCTGTCTGTTTACCATTCGCAAACCAAGCCGCTGGTAGATTTCTATCAAAAGCTTTCGGCTGCCCAAGGCAAGCCAAAGTACAGCCACATCGAAGGTGTTGGTTCAGTAGAGGCGATCACGGCCAAGGTGCTTGAAGCCCTGAGCTGATAAGTCGGTTTTGCTTTGTGACAACAGCCCGCTTGCGGGCTGTTGTTGTTTATACTGCAGCACTTTTTCCACTTTTGATTTTGACGGGAACACCGATGAGCACCTTGCTGGCCCTGGATACCGCGACTGAAGCTTGCTCTGTTGCCTTGCTGCACGATGGCAAGGTCACGAGCCACTACGAGGTGATCCCGCGCCTGCACGCGCAAAAGCTGTTGCCGATGATCAAAGACCTGCTGGCCGAGGCGGGTATCGAGTTGTCAGCGGTGGATGCGATTGCCTTTGGACGTGGGCCGGGCGCCTTCACTGGTGTACGGATCGCCATTGGCGTGGTGCAGGGCCTGGCCTTTGCACTGGAGCGTCCGGTGTTACCGATCTCCAACCTGGCGGTACTGGCCCAGCGGGCTTTTCGTGAGCATGGCGCGACTCAGGTGGCGTCGGCGATTGATGCGCGCATGGACGAAGTGTACTGGGGCTGCTATCGCGAGCAGGCAGGCGAAATGTGCCTGGCCGGTGTCGAAGCGGTTTTGCCGCCCGAGGTGGCCGCTTTGCCTGATGGCGCCAGTGGTGAATGGTTTGGCGCGGGCACCGGCTGGGGTTATGCCGAGCGCTTGAGCCTCAAGCCTTATGCGATGGACGCAGGCATGTTGCCTCACGCCGAAGACCTGCTGGCCCTGGCGCGCTTTGCTTGGGCGCGTGGTGAAGCCATTACCGCAGATGACGCGCAGCCCGTGTATCTGCGCGACAAGGTAGCGACCCCCAAAGCCCGGCCGTAAACCGTACTTCCGGCGCGAGCCCGTTGCGGTGTCGTAGCGGCGTATTTGCTAACTTCGGCCAACGCCGCTAAATTGCCGTTATCGCTCCCGAGCATGCAGTCA
The DNA here is from genome assembly GCF_022496705.1 of Pseudomonas sp. TMW22091. NCBI lineage: Bacteria > Pseudomonadati > Pseudomonadota > Gammaproteobacteria > Pseudomonadales > Pseudomonadaceae > Pseudomonas > Pseudomonas sp. TMW22091. The sequence goes on along the minus strand of NZ_SCFI01000006.1, from coordinate 225,711 downwards.
TGCGCATAGACGGCTTTTCCTCACAGTCTTACCCCATCAAGCGCAAGCCGCGTAAAGGCCAAACGCTGATTGATGAGTCGGTGGACGACCAAGACACGGCGTTTGAAAGTGCCCCCCAAGCCACTCGAGCGTCACCTTCGGGTGATCGTGCCAGTCCGCTTGCGGTGCGCTCACAAGACATGATTTTTCAGCGCGGCATGAGTAAAAATGCGGCCAGTGCATTGGCCAGCTACCTGACGACGGCAGGTTTTGTCGATTGGGAAATAGAAGTGCTGGGGTTGGACCTGTACATTTGAGCGCATGAATGATGCCCCTCTGCCTTATTACCTCGGTTGCCCGTCTTGGAGTGAAAACGCCTGGCGCGAAGGCCTGTACCCACACAATGCCCGCCCAGCCGATTTTTTAAGTCTGTACGCGCAAGTCTTCAATGCGGTGGAAGGCAACACAACCTTCTATGCCCGTCCTGCACCTGCCACGGTGACGCGTTGGGTGCAAAGCTTGCCGGAGCACTTCCGGTTTACCGCCAAGTTTCCCCGGGATATCAGTCATGGGGGGGACTTACGCCAGCACCTTCATGCTGCGCAAGACTTTGTGCACTTGTTACAGCCCTTGGGAGGGCGTGTAGCGCCATTTTGGCTACAACTCCCGGCCAGTTTCGGGCCACAGCGTTTGGCCGAGTTGGTGAGCTTTATAGACGCTCTTGAGCGGCCATTGGCCATAGAAGTGCGTCACCCGGAGTTCTTTGCCAGGGGCGATGCCGAAAAGCGGCTTAACCGATTGCTTTTGGAGCGTGGGGTCGAGCGCATTTGCCTTGATCCACGGGCGCTGTTCAGTTGCACCTCAACCGACCCCGCCGTGCTTCACGCTCAAGCGAAAAAACCCAGAGTGCCGCCACGTCCGGCAGCGTTCACGAATTTTCCGCAAGTGCGCTTTATTGGTCGGCCAGAGCTGGAGGCCAACGATCCGTATTTAATCCCATGGGTTGAAAAAGTAGCGGGCTGGATTGAAGAAGGGCGTACCCCCTACGTGTTTCTGCACACCCCAGATAATCATCGGGCACCTGAGTTGGCGCGACGATTCCATCAGCAGTTGAGCGATCGATTACCCGGGTTGCCTGCGCTACCCCAGTTGTCCGACCCGCACGCGAGCGAGCAGTTGGGGCTGCTTTAGGCCGCCAAACGCAGGTTGTTGATGATCAATGGCCGTGCCCAGCCCATATCGAAGTCCATCGCCCGTTGCTGTTCAATCAGCGTCAGGGGGTCGTATGGCTCGGCGGGCTTGTCGAGCAAATCCAGTTCGAATTCGGCAATGGGCAGGTGTAACGGTCGCGGCTCAGGAGCCGGGCCGGGATCAGGCAGAGGATGGCCCAAAGCCATAACGGTGGGGCGTACCCAGGTCGTGGTGAAATCCTGCTGACGTTGTTGCTCGATGATTTCTTCGGGTGGCCAGGGCGTGGCGGGCGGCGGTAACAAGTCCAGCTCAAACTCGGCGATGGGTAAAAACAAGGCTTCGGGCGGTTGTAGCTCGGTGTCCTCGACCTCGCACTGACGTTGGGTCACGATAGTGCCCAATACCTCGCTGCCGCCTTGAGGCTCAACATTGTCATCTACGGCCAGTGGCTCGCTGCCCGTTGTGGGTGCGTCTTGGGTTGTACCCTGTTCGGCCAACGCCTGGGCGTAGAAGTCCCTCCACAGGTGATTGACGCTGCCTGTGATCTGCGAATTGTGCCGGCCAAAGTCGCCAATCGGGGCGATAAAGCCAATAGATGTGGAATGAATGTCTGACATAGCTCTCGGTCGACGCCCAGCTCTGGCAAAATGCCGGATATTTCATTTATCGGCAGCGTTTGCCGATCATTAAATTTTTGAGCGTGTTTTTAGATGATTGAGCAAGCAGCGGGCTGTCGTATCAAAGTCGAAGCATTGGGCGAGGCGTATCAGGCCTTGGCCGAGCAGTGGGCTGAACGTCTGGTTCTGCCCTTGGACGAGGCGCAAGCCGACTTTGCGTTGCAGGTTGGGGAGCAAGGTTTGCAGTTGCAACAGCTGGGCCCTGATGCACCGGGGCCGGTGCGGGTCGATTTTGTCGAAGGCGGTGCGGCTCATCGTCGTTTGTTTGGCGGCGGCACCGGGCAAATGATTGCCAAGGCTGTCGGTATTCAGCAAGGCGTTCGCCCGCGGGTGCTGGACGCCACGGCGGGTTTGGGTAAAGACGCCTTTGTGTTGGCCAGTCTGGGGTGCGAGATGAGCCTGATTGAACGTCAGCCATTGATTGGTGCGCTACTGGAGGATGGTCTGGCGCGCGGGCTTGATGACTTTGAGGTGGCGCCCATTGTGTCGCGTATGCGTTTGCTCAAAGGCAACTCGATTGACGTGATGCGCAACTGGGAGGGCGAGCCGCCACAGGTGATCTACCTTGACCCCATGTTTCCGCACCGTGAGAAAACGGCATTGGTTAAGAAAGAAATGCGTCTGTTCAGGCCTTTGGTGGGGGATGACAATGATGCGCCGGCGTTGCTGGAGGCTGCATTGGCCTTGGCGAGTCATCGTGTTGTGGTTAAACGACCGCGCAAGGCGCCGTGTATTGCCGGGCCCAAGCCGAGCCATGCGCTGGATGGTAAATCGAGCCGTTACGATATTTACCCGAAAAAAGCGCTGAAGCCTTAAAGCCCCTCACCCTAGCCCTCTCCCAGAGGGAGAGGGGACTAACCGCGCGCGGCCGCACGATCAGCGCCAATCGGCTTGGGGTGAGGGCAGCGCCCAATGCGGTTTCAATCCGGCCGATAAGCCCTCATAAATATCCCCACCACATCCCGCACATGCGCCTCGCCAGCCTCTGCACTTAAGGGTTCACCATAGCCATACAGCAGGCGAAAGTTAGGCCCGCCCTTGATCAGGCAAAAGAAATGCTCCGCCGCATTGAGGGGCTTTTCAATCTGCAACTCACCCGTGTGGTGAATCTTGCTCAGCAGACGCTCCATTTCCAGCACGACCCGTTGAGGCCCCGCCTCAAAGAAAATTTGCGACAGCTTCGGGTCTTGGCTACCCAGGGTCATCATCAGCCGATGCAGGTTGAGTGACTCTTCGCTGTTGATCAATGTGTAAAAACCCCGGCCAATGTTTAATAGCACTGAATCAATCGGGGCACCTGCAGGCAACTCAAAAAACAATTCTGGTAACTGCTCTGAACACTTGGCCATGATCGCCGCCGAGAACAGGGTCTCTTTGTCGGTGAAATGGCTGTAAACCGTGAGTTTTGATACCCCCGCAAGGCCAGCCACCGCGTCCATGCTGGTGCTGGCAAAGCCTTTGCTCAGGAACAAAGTTTTAGCCGCTTCAAGGATTAGGTGGCGTTTTGCCATATCCTTGGGGCGCCCGGCAGAATTGGGGTTTAAACGATTGTCAGACATTTCTGTTTATTACTGGACTGGTGAGTTTGGTATTAATAACATGCCGCCCAGTATAAATATTCCAAGCCCTATTTGCGAAAGGTCATCTCCATGTTGCGCCACGCCTTGCCCCGCGCCGTGCCTGTCTTTTTGGTGTTTCTGTTAACCGCGTGCGGGCAAGAGGAGCCAGTACACGTCAGCACCAGCCCAGTGTTGGTGGTGCAACCGCAACCTTTCGCATTGGCCAGTCAAAGCTATCCCGGCGAGGTGCGCGCACGTTTCGACCCGCAATTGGCATTTCGTATCGGCGGTAAAGTCACCCGGCGACTGGTCGACGAAGGGGAGCGGGTCAAGGCTGATCAACCCCTGGCAGAACTGGACCCGCAAGATGTGCGCTTGCAGTTGCAAGTCAACCGCGCGCAGGTTGCTGCCGGTCAGGCCAATCTGAATCTGGTGCGTGCAGAGCGTGATCGTTACAAAACCTTGCTCGATCGGCAGATGGTCAGCCGATCGCAATTCGATAACGCCGAAAACCTCTACCGCTCCGGTGAAGCCAAACTCCAGCAGCTCAAGGCAGAACAGGAAGTGGCCAGCAATCAGGCCAGCTATGCCGTGTTGCGCGCGCCTCAAGATGGCGTCATCGCCCAACGTCAGGTCGAAGTAGGGCAGGTGGTGGCCGCCGGGCAGACAGTGTTTACCCTCGCAGCCGATGGCGAGCGTGAAGTGCTGATCAGCTTGCCTGAGCAAGATTTCGCGCGCTTCAAGTTAGGGATGCCTGTTTCCGTAGAGCTGTGGTCTCAGCCTGACCAGCGCTTCAGTGGTCGCATTCGTGAGCTGTCACCTTCGGCCGATCCAAAATCGAGAACCTTTGCGGCTCGTATCGCCTTCCAGGCAGGCAAAGTGCCTGCCGAGCTGGGGCAAAGTGCCCGTGTTTACATACAAGGTGAAGGGGCCAGCGCTCTTTCGGTGCCGCTGTCTGCCTTGAGTGCTGAAAATGGCGCGACGTATATCTGGCGTATCACTAAGGGCAATACGCTGGAGCAGGTGCCGGTTCAGGTCGGGCCGTTTGGCGAGAAGAGTGTGCCTGTGCTCGCAGGCCTCAAGCCTGACGACTGGATCGTGGCTGCGGGGGTGCATGTGTTGCACTCAGGGCAAGAGGTGCGGCCAATCGATCGCTCCAACCGAACGATCAACGTGGCGGCCAAGGAGTAAGCCTGATGGGTTTCAACCTCTCCGCCTGGGCGTTGCGCAATCGCCAGATCGTGCTGTTCTTGATGCTGTTGTTGGCCATTGTTGGGGGCATTTCATATACCAAGCTTGGGCAAAGTGAAGACCCGCCGTTTACGTTCAAGGCAATGGTCATTCGCACGTTATGGCCTGGGGCCTCGGCCGAGGAAGTCTCGCGGCAAGTCACTGAACGCATCGAAAAGAAGCTCATGGAAACCGGTGAGTACGAACGTATCGTCTCGTTCTCGCGCCCCGGTGAATCGCAAGTGACCTTTATGGCACGCGACTCGATGCACTCGGACGAAGTCCCTGCGCTTTGGTATCAAGTGCGCAAAAAAATCAGTGATATTCGCCAGACGTTGCCGCCGGATATTCAGGGGCCTTTTTTCAATGATGAATTCGGCACTACGTTCGGCAACATCTACAGCTTGAGTGGTGAGGGCTTTGACTATGCGCTGCTCAAGGACTACGCCGAGCGTATCCAGATCCAGCTGCAACGGGTCAAGGACGTTGGCAAGGTAGAGCTGCTGGGCCTGCAAGACGAAAAAATATGGGTCGAACTGTCCAATCTTAAACTCGCGACCCTGGGGTTGCCGCTAGCGGCCGTTCAAAAAGCCCTTGAAGAGCAGAACGCGGTATCAACGGCAGGCTTTTTTGAGACCCCGACCGATCGCGTGCAATTGCGGGTCAGCGGCAATTTCAAAACGGTTGAGGAGATTGAGCGTTTCCCGATTCGGGTGGGGGAGCGAACGCTGCGCATCAGTGACGTGGCCGATGTGCGCCGTGGTTTCAGTGACCCACCGGCACCGCGCATGCGCTTTATGGGCAATGACGCTTTAGGGCTGGCCGTGGCGATGAAAGACGGTGGCGATATTCTGGTGCTGGGCAAGGCTCTGGAAGCTGAATTTGAACGGCTTCAGAGGCAATTGCCGGCCGGGATGGTGTTGAGCAAAGTGTCGGATCAGCCGGCAGCGGTGAAAACCAGTGTGGGTGAATTCGTTCAGGTGCTGGTAGAGGCGCTGGCTATTGTCTTGCTGGTGAGTTTCTTCTCGTTGGGTGTTCGCACTGGCATGGTGGTTGCGCTGACCATACCGCTGGTGCTGGCGATGACCTTCGCCACGATGCATTATTTTGGCATTGGCTTGCACAAAATCTCGCTGGGTGCGCTGGTGCTGGCGCTGGGCTTGTTAGTGGATGACGCGATCATTGCCGTTGAAATGATGGCAATCAAAATGGAGCAGGGCTACGACCGGCTCAAAGCGGCCAGCTTTGCATGGACCAGCACGGCGTTCCCGATGCTGACCGGTACGCTGATTACGGCGGCGGGTTTTTTGCCGATCGCAATGGCGCAGTCGAGCACCGGTGAGTACACGCGTTCGATTTTTCAGGTGGTGACCATTGCGCTGCTGGCATCTTGGATCGCCGCCGTCGTGTTTGTGCCGTATCTGGGCGCTTTATTGTTGCCGGATCTGGCGAAACAGCATGCTGAAAAACATGGCGCGGCGTCAGGAGCTCCCGACCCGTATGCGACCCCGTTTTATCAGCGGATACGGCACTTGGTGGAGTGGTGTGTGCGTCGGCGCAAGACGGTCATAGCGCTGACCGTAGCGTTGTTCATCGGCTCGGTCATGCTGTTCAAGCTGGTTCCGCAGCAGTTCTTCCCGGCGTCTAGCCGACTGGAACTGATGGTGGACTTGAAACTGGCTGAAGGTGCCTCGTTGAGTAACACCACGGATCAAGTCAAGCACCTGGAAAAACTGCTCAAGGAGCATCCAGGCATCGTCAACTATGTGTCATATGCCGGTACAGGCTCACCCCGGTATTACCTGCCGCTGGATCAGCAATTGCCGGCGGCCAGCTTTGCCCAGTTTGTGGTGCTGGCCAAGACTATTGAAGACCGTGAAAGTCTGCGCACCTGGTTGATCGAAACCCTGAACGAGCAATTCCCTGGTGTTCGTTCGCGGGTGACACGTCTGGAAAATGGGCCGCCTGTGGGTTACCCGGTTCAGTTCCGGGTTACGGGTGAGCACATCGAGGAGGTGCGGGCCTTGGCGCGCAAGGTGGCGGTCAAAGTCCGTGAGAACCCGCATGTGGTCAATGTTCACCTGGACTGGGAGGAACCGAGCAAGGTGGTGTACCTCAACATTGATCAGGATCGGGCGCGGGCCTTGGGTGTCAGTACGCAACAGGTATCGCGTTTCCTGCAAAGTACGCTGCTCGGCTCTACGGTCAGCCAGTACCGGGAAGATAATGAGTTGATCGAGATTCTGTTGCGCGGCACGGCTCATGAGCGCACAGAGTTGTCGTTACTGCCGAGTCTGTCGGTGCCGACCGACAATGGACAGAGCGTAGCGTTGTCGCAAATTGCGACGCTGGAATATGGTTTTGAAGAAGGCGTTATCTGGCACCGCAACCGGCTGCCAACGGTGACGGTGCGCGCCGATATTTATGGCAAGGAGCAGCCGGCGACACTGGTCGCGCAAATATTGCCAACCCTTGAAGACGTGCGTGCCGAACTGCCTGATGGCTATTTGCTTGAAGTGGGGGGCACGGTGGAGGATTCAACGCGCGGGCAGGATTCGGTAAAAGCGGGAGTGCCGTTGTTTATTGTGGTGGTGCTGACCTTGTTGATGGTGCAACTGCGCAGCTTCTCGCGCATGGTCATGGTGTTTCTGACCGCGCCATTGGGCTTGATTGGGGTGACGTTGTTCCTGTTGCTGTTCGACAAACCTTTTGGCTTTGTCGCGATGCTAGGCACCATTGCCTTGTCAGGGATGATCATGCGCAACTCGGTGATTCTGGTTGACCAGATCGAGCAGGATAAAGCCGCGGGGCTGGACACTTGGCAGGCCATTATCGAAGCGACGGTGCGGCGCTTCCGGCCGATCGTGCTGACCGCGCTGGCGGCGGTGCTGGCGATGATTCCGCTGTCACGCAGCGTGTTCTTCGGGCCGATGGCGGTGGCAATTATGGGCGGGCTGATCGTGGCGACAGCGCTGACGTTGCTGTTTTTGCCAGCGCTGTACGCGGCGTGGTTCAGAGTGAAGAAGCTCTAGGTAAACAGCCCCTCACCCGGAGGGAGAGGGGCTATAAGCAGCACCCGAGATCAAGCTCCCTCTCCCTTTGGGAGAGGGTTGGGGGTGAGGGAGCGCAGGTGCAGTCAGTTGGCGACTGGGTTGACGCGCACCCGAATCGGCTGCAACGACTTGGCATTGAGATCGACGCCGTGGTGTTCGGTGTTGATAAACAACAAGCGGCCATTATTTTCGATTCGTGCGCTGATCGCATACCGATGGCCTGGCTTGATGTCGGCAGGGTCATAGGTCAGGTGAAAGGGCAGCGGGATCTGGCCTTTTATCTGGCCGCTTTGCTTGGCCAGCGTCACCGCAGGGGCATCGGCCAGAGATACATCCTGAAGGCTCACTTTCACGGTTGCCGTACTTGGCAGGCCGATACGTTCCAGGTAATACACTTCGCCATCCAGTGTGGCGTGGGGGGTAGAGTTCATCGTGCTACAAGCTCCGAGCAATACCGTCAGTGCGAGCAATAGAATTTTATTCATGGGGTGTAAATCTCCTTTTTTCTGGCGCAGATAGTTCGCACCTTATTCAGAAAAGTTTTTTACCATGAATTTCTGTCAGCACCCTCATTGACGATAGTAATGAAGATAAATACGTCAACACGCCAACTATGAGGCAATGCCCATTCAGCGTGCTCCGACTTAATGGTTGGTCAGGCTGGGGCAAATACCGAGAGTTTGACTTCACCCATGCTGATGGTGAACACCGGATTGGCGATGGCCTGTTTTTGCGAGGTGGAGGCGTGTGCGTCAAAGCTGCCAGTTGCTGGACTAATGCCATTGCCGCCATGAACGCCAGTTGTATTTTGTGGGGTCATAAAAGATGTCCTTATCTTTGTTGAATAAAGGGTTTATGCCACTTAAACCGGCATGTAACTCAGCCTAGCGAACGTTCAGGGCGTTGAATCAGGCAGAGACGCTTCCATGCATCTTTGCTGATATATCCTCGTGGAACGGCCAGCCTTATCCGACGTTTTCGGGCTGATCCGCGGCGTCTTCGCTGCGGTGCAAGGCCACCTGACGGATCGACAGGCGAATTTCGGCCGGCAATACACGTTTGGCAGCCCCTTCGGCCAGCTCCCCCAGCATCTCGTGATAGCTCAACTTGCCGTTGGCATCACGACGCAACACATCCTCTTCAAGCAATGTTTCGATAAAGTGCCGAAACAGGCTTTTATCGAAGAACTCGGGTGCGTTGAGGCCGTGCAGGATCGACAGGCGCTGGGCCATCATCGTGCACAGGTCTTCCAGCTCTTCAGCGCTCAAGGTGTTTTGGCCACTGTTGAGCAACAACGAGATGGCCATGTAGAAGCGCTGCAAGGTTTGCGCAATGCTTTTAGACAGCAGCGTCAGCAATACGAAGTGGCGTGAGCTTGGTGCAGGGCGCAGGTAGACCTCACCTTCAAAACGCAACAAGCCTTGCTCGACAAAGGCTTCTAACCATTGATCGACCACAGCGTCGAGCTCCTCCCGTGACCAGCGAATGAACAGCTCCGATTGCAGGTACGGGTACAGCGCATGGGTGTAGCGCAGGATTTGTTCGCGGGTCATGCGCGAAGCGCTCTGGAAGAAGCTGGAGAGCAACGATGGCAATGCAAAGATATGCAGCACGTTGTTGCGGTAATAGGTCATCAGAACCGCATTCTGCTCATCCAGATACAGGATTTTACCCAGCGCATCGCTCTGTTCCGAGAGCAGATCCATGCCTTTTACGTGCTCAATCAACGCCCGGCCATCGCCTTCAGGCAATGTGGTGTACGGCGAGTAAGGGACGCGACGCAAGAGGGCCAGATACAAGTCCAGAACGCGCGCCAAGGCACGGTCATCAAGGGCCAGCTTACTGGTGGACAGCAATGCCAGTGCCACCAGATTGACGGGGTTGATAGCAGCGGCTTCGTTGAGTTTTTGTGCAACTTTCTCGCCCAGGCGATGGGTGGCGGCGTTTAACCACTGCGGGCGATACAGCGGGGCAAGTTCCTGCTGGCGCCAGTCCGGCTGTTCGTTGTCCAGGAAATCGGCGAGCTTGATTGGCTCGCCAAAGTTGACGGCGACCTGGCCAAACTTTTGTTTGAGTGCGCCGATGACCTTGAACATGTCGAATATCGATTCTTTCTTCTTGCTCGCTCCGCGTAGCTCTCCCAGATAAGTGCGACCTTCGAGCACGCGCTCATAACCGATATAGACCGGCACAAAGACAATGGGCATACGCGATGAGCGCAAGTAGCTGCGCACGGTGATCGCCAGCATGCCGGTTTTGGGTTGCAGCATACGGCCGGTGCGCGATCTGCCGCCTTCGACGAAGTACTCAACCGGAAAGCCTTTGGTGAACAGGGTATGCATGTATTCGTTGAACACCGAGGTGTACAGCGGATTGCCCTTGAACGTGCGGCGCATGAAAAACGCTCCGCCGCGGCGCAGTAAAGGCCCCACCACGGGCATGTTCAGGTTGATCCCCGCGGCAATATGCGGCGGGGTCAGGCCGTTGCGAAAAAGCAGGTAGGACAGCAGCAAGTAGTCGATATGGCTGCGGTGGCAGGGCACATAGACGATTTCGTGGCCTTGCGCGACGTTCTGTACGCCCTCGATGTGGTTGAGCTTGACCCCGTCGTAAATCTTGTTCCAGAACCAGCTGAGCACCACTTCAAAAAAGCGGATCGCGGTGTAGGTGTAGTCCGAGGCAATTTCATTGGCGTAGCGCAATGCCTGGGCACGGGCCTTTTCTGGCGAGATGTTCTCGCGCTGGGCTTCATCGAGAATCGCCTGGCGCACTGCCGGTTCGTTGATCAAGCCTTTGACCAGATTGCGGCGATGAGACAGGTCGGGCCCGATGGTGGCGGTTTTGAGGTTGCGAAAGTGCACCCGCAAAATACGTTGGGCCATACGCACGGTGCGCTCGTGGCCTTTATTGAGGTCTACCAGCTCGCGTAAATGAATGGGCGCTGAAAACTGCACCCGGGTTTTTCGGCCCAGAATCAGAATGCGCAGCAAGCGACGCAAGCGCCCGGTGACGGCCCAGCTGTCGGCAAACAGCAGTTTCCATGGGCTGGACTCGCTGTCGGGCGATTGACCCCAGAACACGCTGACCGGGATGATTTGCGCATCCTCGGCCGGGTTCAGGGTCAGGCCATCGACCAGGCGGGTCAGTGTAGGCGGGGCTCCGCGCTTGTCTTGACGTCCCACCCAATCAGGCTCGGGGGTCAGGTAAAAGAACGCCGCAGGCTCCATCATAGGGCCAACAGAAACGGGCAGTACCGGGCGCGGTAAACCGACTTTGGTGCACTCGGTGTCAACCACCGCCAGTTCCGTGATGGAGGGGGATTGCAAGACGTAGAAAACGGGCCGGCTGCGATCCAGGTTGAGGGACAAAGACGATTGATTGATCGTCTCTGAGCGCACCCACAGGTACAGCAAGCGACGCAGAGCGCCAAAAACAAGGCGGCGGAATGGGGAACGGGTCATACGGCTTCTGCGTGAGTGGATTTAACGAGTATTTACTCGGCCCGGTAGTGTGCCGTATCTCTGGAAAATCGGCAAAAAAGCAGCGAAGTAATATTGATTGAGTGTTTTTCGGGCTGACTTATACTCGAAGGTCTTTCGCTATGCAGTGTAAGACCTGATTTCAAAAAGGTAAGTTCTAGCGAAAGTTCTTAACGGGCCACTAATGCGCCCAATTAATAACAAAAAGGGGGAAGTGATCTATGGCTACGCGTTTGACAGGCAGTGTGAAGTGGTTCAATGACGCCAAGGGCTACGGTTTCATTCAGGGCGAAAGTGGCGGTGATGTGTTCGTGCATTACCGTGCTATTCGCGGTGAAGGCCATCGCTCTCTGGCCGAAGGTCAGCAGGTGGAGTACACCCAGGTGACGGGTGAAAAAGGTTTACAAGCGGATGATGTGGTAGGGCTTTAACGTCCTTTGTAGCAGCTGCCGTAGGTTGCGGCAGCTGCTACAAGGCTTGATTGCACCTCAGGAATTGGTTTTCCAGGTGATTTCTTCCTGACCATCCTCGCTGATGCGGATCCAGCGATCGGCGTCTGCTTCACCTTGCTCCTCTTTCCATGTGCCCGGTGCGCAACGCACTTCGACGTTAAGCGCTTTGAATGCAGCTTGAGCACAGGCGATGTCATCGTCCCAAGGCGTTTGGTCACTGTCCAGGTACAAGCTGTTCCATTTACCCACGGCGTTGGGCATCCAGGTGACGGGTATGCCGCCTGCGGTGCATTTCCACACCTGCCCCTTTTTCACCCAGGGTGTACAAGTGCCCAGAGCCTCAGAAAGCCAATCAACAACGTGTTCGTGACCAGATTTAGCCTCTTTCAGGTAAATCTCGATATCGGGCTGGCGCATGGATGTCCTCACTGCGTGTCTGAAAAATCCATTCGCGGATTCGTCGGGTCTGCGGCGTGTGCCGCAGGCCGTAAATTGATTATTGAAGAACGAAGTAATCGTAGCGCATCGAGACCGTCACCACTAAAGGCTGCGGGTGTTCGATCACTTGCGCGCGACGTTCAGCGCTGGCGCGCCAGCCGTGGGGTGTCATGGCCAGCAGATTGGCGCGATCCTGAGGTTCGCTCAAGCTCAGCGTGAACTCCAGTATTTCACTGTGTTGCAACTGCATCCCTTCAGGGACTAGCGCCAAGTGCTTGTCATCGGTGTATTCGCGTACTTCGTCGTACAAACGCTCGCGCAATTCCATCAAGTGACCGCGAGTCGGGCCTACACGCATCAAGCCGCCACCGGGGCTGAGCAAGCGCTTGGCTTCGAGCCAGTCCAGAGGGCTGAAAACACTGGCCAGAAACTGGCAACTGGCATCGGCTAAAGGTACTCGGGCCATGCTGGCGATCAACCAGGTCAGGTGCGGGTTGCGCTTGCAGGCACGTTTGACGGCTTCGCGGGAAATATCCAGCGCGTAGCCATCGGCGTTGGGCAAGGCTTCGGCCACTTGAGCGGTGTAATAACCTTCGCCACAACCGATATCAAGCCAGCGCTGTGGTGCGCGTTCGGCGGCCAGTTCGGCCAGGCGCTTGGCAACCGGGGCGTAATGGCCCGCGTTGAGGAAGTCGCGGCGGGCTTCGACCATCGCCTGATTATCGCCCGGATCGCGGCTGTTTTTGTGCTGCACCGGCAACAGGTTCAGGTAACCCTGACGCGCACGGTCAAAGCGATGGCCGGCGGGGCAGACAACGCCGTTTTCCACCGCGCTCAGTGGCTCACTGCAAATGGGGCAGGCAAGCATCAGGCGAGCAACTTGATCAGAGTTTGGTAGTAGATCTCGGTCAGAACATCGAGATCGCTGGCCAGCACCCGCTCGTTGACTTGGTGGATCGTGGCATTGACCGGCCCCAGTTCTACCACTTGCGTGCCCAGGGTCGCGATAAAGCGTCCGTCAGAGGTGCCGCCACTGGTGGACGCCTGGGTTTCGCGGCCCGTGACCTGTTTGATGCTTTGCGACACCGCGTCCAGCAGAGCTCCCGGCTCGGTTAGAAAGGGCAGGCCAGACAGCGCCCACTCGATGTGCCAATCCAGACCGTGCTTGTCGAGAATGTCAGCGACACGCTGTTGCAAGCCTTCGACGGTGGATTCGGTCGAGAAGCGGAAGTTGAACACAGCCACCAGGTCGCCGGGAATGACATTGGTCGCGCCCGTGCCGGAGTTAAGGTTGGAAATCTGGAAGCTGGTCGGCGGGAAGAACGCATTGCCGTTGTCCCAATGCTCGGCAGCCAGTTCGGCCAGCGCTGGAGCCGCCAGATGAATCGGGTTTTTGGCCAGGTGCGGGTAGGCCACATGGCCCTGAATGCCGCGAACGGTCAGCTTGGCGCCCAGGGAGCCACGGCGGCCGTTTTTGACCACGTCGCCCACCAGAGTGGTGCTCGAGGGTTCGCCAACGATGCACCAGTCCAGACGCTCGTTGCGCGCAGCAAAGCGTTCGACCACGGCTTTTGTGCCGTGATGTGCAGGGCCTTCTTCGTCGCTGGTAATCAGAAACGCGACCGAGCCTTTGTGGTCCGGGTAATCGGCGACGAACCGTTCTGCGGCGACCAGCATGGCTGCCAGGCTGCCTTTCATGTCGGCGGCCCCACGGCCACAGAGCATGCCATTTTCGTCGATCAGCGCGTCAAACGGGTCGTTCTGCCAGGCTTGCACCGGACCGGTCGGCACCACGTCGGTATGGCCAGCGAAGCACAGTACAGGGCCGTCGTGCTTGCCGTGGGTGGCCCAAAAATTATCGACGTCTTCAATGCGCATGGGCTCCAGCTTAAAGCCCGCATCGCCCAGACGCTGCATCATCAGCTTCTGGCAATCGGCGTCGATGGGCGTCACGGAAGGGCGACGGATCAGATCGCAGGCAAGTTGCAGGGTCGGCGAAAGGTCGGCGTGGGCCGTCATGGTATGAGCTCCGAAGCGGGTCAAGTGCGGGCGGGCAGGGCACAAAAGGGCGGTTATCTTAAAGCAAAACGGCGGCCATAGGCCGCCGTTTAGTGGTTGCAGTCAATTTATGTCGCGGGGTGCTGCTCAGGTGCTTCCACCGGTTTGGGCAGCGAGGACATAAAGGCCATGATCAGCGCGGCCAGATACGGCAGCGATTGCACCAGCAGCATCACCACCCAGAAGCGCATGTCATTGCTCGGCAGACCTTGGACGAAGAAGATCCCCAAGGCCGCGCCCCACAGCAAGAGCATGATGAACACTTCTTCGCGGGCTTCCGAAATGGCAACCCAAAAGCCGTGGTTGTCGGCGTTTTTGGGGGTGCGAAAGAACGGAATGCTACTGGTGAAGAAGCCATACAGAACGGCTTTGGCGATGGTATGGGACAACGCGAGCCCTGCCAGTGCCGCTGAAAATGCGTCTTTGAGGTTAACCCCCACAGCGCGGCGGTACAGGAAGATGATCTTGCCGACCTTGAAGACAAACAGCGCCAAAGGCGGAATTGCGAAGATCAGCAACGGCGGATCTACCCGCGTTGGCACGATGATCATTGCCGCCGACCACAGCAAGGCGCCTATGGTGAAGAAGATATTCATGCCGTCAGCAATCCACGGTAGCCAGCCCGCCAGGAAGTGGTAGCGCTGGCCTCGTGTCAGTTCGGAATCTTTACCGAATATGAGGCTGGAGGTGTGGCGCTTGATGATCTGAATAGCACCGTAGGCCCAACGGAAGCGCTGCTTCTTGAAGTCGATAAAGGTATCAGGCATCAACCCTTTGCCGTAGCTATTGTGGGAATAGGCAGCTGAGTAGCCTTTTTCAAACACACGTAGGCCCAGTTCGGCGTCTTCACAAATGCACCAGTCCGCCCAGCCAAGTTCTTCAAGCACAGAGCGACGGGTCATGGTCATGGTGCCGTGCTGAATAATCGCGTCGCGGTCGTTGCGGGTCACCATACCGATATGGAAAAAGCCTCGGTATTCCGAATAGCACAGCTTTTTGAACGTGCTTTCGTTGTAGTCGCGATAGTCCTGAGGCGATTGCACAATGGCGATTTTCGGGTCCGCGAAGTGCGGCACCATGTGCTTGAGCCAGTTGCGATCAACGCAATAGTCTGAATCGATCACGGCAATCACTTCGGCGTCAGGCGCGGTGTGCGGGATCAGATAGTTCAGCGCGCCGCCCTTGAAGCCTGCCAGCGGAGCCACATGGAAGAACTTGAACCGCGGGCCCAGTGTGGCGCAGTAGTCGCGCACCGGTTCCCACACGGCCGGGTCTTTCGTGTTGTTGTCGATAATCAACACTTCGAAGTCCGGGTAATCGAGGTTCGCAAGTGCATCGAGGGTCTGTTTGACCATTTCCGGCGGCTCGTTGTAGCACGGCACGTGGATCGAGACTTTCGGGCGATAAGCGTCGTCGCTTTCGACGGGTAAAAACTCTCGGCGACGCTTGCGAATCCATACCGCTTCAGCCAGTTCGTGGGCCTCTGTCAGCAAGACGATAAATACCCCGAATGCCCCTAGACCCAGCAGGATACCCACCGTCACGCTGAACCAGGTGCTGTATTGCTGGCTGTAGTCGTACGCAATCCAGACCAATGCCGAACCGCACAGAAAGGCGGTGAAGGTCAGGAAGGTGCGGCCACGCTGGCGCAGTGCGGAACCGTCGATCAGTAGCAAGGCCAGTGATAACAGGCCCATAACAGCCGAGCCAATCGCCAGTACTCGCCATTGCGGAATAGCGACCACTGGGCCTTCGAAATTGAATTTTTGCTGGCGGGCCGCGTTGAATACACCCCAATACGCGCCCACGGAGCCTTCATCGCTGGCCTTCCACGGTTGGTCAAAGGCTTCGATCACAAAGTAGTTGTAGCCGCGGCGGTTCAGCGTGTTGACCAGTGTGCGCAGATAAATGGCTTGGTCAGCCTGGGTCGCATCGGCGCCACCGCGCATGCGGCCATTGCTTGGCCAGCCAACCTCCGAAAGAAGCAGTGGTTTTTTCGGGAACATTTTTTTCAGGTCGCGCGCCCGGTCCAATACGAACTCGCCTGCTTCTTCCATGGGAATAAATTCCCAGTACGGCAGGATGTGCGCGGCGATCAGGTCAACGTGATTGGCCAACTGCGGGTATTTTTCCCATATGTGCCATTGCTCGGAGGTGGTCACGGGGACTTTGACGGCGGCCCGCACCCGATCCAGCAGCGTGATCAATTCTTCTGGCGTGATTTCTTCACGGAACAAGGCTTCGTTACCGACCACAACCCGCACCACGCTGCGTGAGTTATTGGCGAGTTCAATGGCCTTCTGAATTTCGCGCTCGTTGCGCTCTTTATCCGGACTGATCCAAATACCGATGGTCACCCGTAAACCGAACTCTTCGGCCAGTTTGGGAATGTCGCCCAAGGTGCCGTCTACCGAGTAGGTCCGAATGTTATCGGTGAGCTTGCTCATGATCTCCAGGTCTCGACGCATCTCCTCGTCGGACGGGTATTGGTCTTTCTGTGGGTACTGGCCTTGTTGGAACGGCGAGTACGAAAAACCGGAGATCTGATCAGGCCAGTTGGGCGCTGAAACCGGGCGATTGATAAGCGCCCAGAAGCCCGTGAAGAGTGCAGCGATGGCAAGCACCACCACCAGGTTGAGTCCAAATTTACGCGATGACATAACTATTTCGGGTTCCAAAGGGAGTGGAACGAAGATCGTTCGGCAAAGACCAAGCGGCGCGCATCCTACACTGCGCTTCGACCTAGCGTACAGCACGTGGAGTCTGATCCAGAGAGGGTTGTTGAAGCTGCCTAAATATCTCTATCGATTGCTTGTAGGTCTAATCTTCTAACTTTGAGAGTTATTAAAGCTGGCTTGGTAGGAAAAGTACTCAATGCTATGTAGTCCCCCTATAATGCGCGCCGGTTTTAGGGTGATGTTCATGAGTACAGAAGATCCGAGGTTTGCCGGTGTAGCCCGGTTATATGGCATTGAAGGCCTGGCACGCTTGAAAGCTGCGCATGTCGCGATCGTGGGTGTGGGCGGCGTTGGCTCGTGGGCGGCTGAAGCCATAGCCCGTTGCGGCGTTGGCGAAATTTCGCTGTTTGATCTGGATGATGTGTGCGTCAGCAACAGCAATCGGCAGTTGCACGCGCTGAGTTCGACCATTGGTCGGGACAAAGTCGAAGTGATGGCTGAGCGTCTGCGTCAGATCAACCCCGATTGCACCGTGCATGCGGTGGCGGATTTTGTGACCCGCGAGACCATGGCTGAGTACATCACCCCGGATATGGATTGTGTGATTGACTGCATCGACAGCGTCAATGCCAAGGCAGCGCTGATTGCCTGGTGCAAGCGCCGCAAGATTCAGATCATTACGACGGGCGGTGCGGGCGGGCAAATTGACCCGACGCTGATTCAGGTGTGTGACCTGAACCGCACGTTCAATGATCCGCTGGCATCGAAAGTGCGTTCCACGCTGCGTCGTGATTATGGTTTTTCGCGCACTGTGACTCGACATTACAGCGTGCCGTGTGTGTTTTCGACTGAACAGCTGCGCTATCCCAAGCCGGACGGCAGTATCTGCTTGCAGAAGAGTTTTGTCGGGGACGGTGTGAAGCTGGACTGTGCTGGCGGGTTTGGAGCGGTGATGATGGTGACGGCCACGTTCGGCATGGTTGCGGCGACCAAGGCCGTGGACAAGATCGTGGCGGGTGTGCGGCGGCCATCAGAGAAGGTTAAGGCTAAGCAAAGCCCTCACCCTAGCCCTCTCCCAGAGGGAGAGGGGACAGACCGCGTTGTTCCAACGGATTCGGCGACCTGAACCACCGCGTCGAACACACTTTACAAGGTGCCTCGATTAGCCCCCTCTCCCTCTGGGAGAGGGTTGGGGTGAGGGGCTTTCAGCTCAATGCCAATTCCCGCATCCGCTGCAAAACGGCATTCAGCCCGTTGCTGCGCGAAGGCGAAAGCTGGCGGCTCAAGCCCAGTTGGTCGAACCAGTCGGGCAAATCGACCTGCTTCAACTCCTGCGTAGTCAAGCCATTGACCCGTGCCAGCAGCAGCGCCACAAGGCCACGAATCAGCCGCGCATCGCTACTGGCAGCAAACTGCCAGTGGCCGTCTTTGCATTCACCCACCAGCCATACCTGGCTTTCGCAGCCATGCACGCGGTTAGCCTCGATTTTGTCGTGCTCATCAAGCTCCGGCAAACGCTGGCCCCATTGCATCAGCAAGCGTGCTCGTTGCTCCCAGCTGGAGCAGCTCGTAAAGCTGTCCAGCGCCGCTTGGGCTTGTACAGGCAAAGTCATTGCAGCAGCTCCAGCGCTTTATCGAGTGCATCAAAGAAGCGTTCTACATCGCTTGAGTCGTTGTACAGCGCCAGCGAGACACGTATAGCTCCGGCCAGCCCCAGGCTTTTCAGTAGCGGCATGGCGCAGTGATGTCCGGCCCGCACGGCAATACCTTGCTCTGTCAGCAAGTGGGCGAGGTCTGCGTTGTGTACGCCCTCAACGACAAAACTAACCAGTGCGACGTGCGCAGAACCGAGCAGACGGATGCCTTTGCGCTGTTTTAAGCCATCGACCAGTAAAGAGTGCAGGGCCGTTTCGTGAGCTTCAACGGCTAATTGATCGAGGTTACTCAGGTAACTCAGGGTCGCCCCAAAACCGATAACGCTGGCAATGGGCGGTGTACCCGCTTCAAAGCCCAGCGGGGCCGGGCGAAAGGTCGCGTGCTGGTAGTCGGTGTCTTGCACCATCTCGCCGCCGTATTGCCAGTGCTTCAAACGGCTCAGTGCGTCATGGCGGCCAAACAGCAGGCCCAGCCCGTCGGGGCCGTACAGTTTGTGGCTGGAAAATACATAAAAATCACACCCTAACGCTTGTACGTCATGGCGGCCGTGAACGATGCCTTGTGCACCATCGACGACGGTGATTGCGTTGTGCACCTTGGCCAGAGCCAGCAGGGCGTGCAGTGGCTGCCACACGCCGAGCACGTTGGACAGTTGGCTGACGGCCAGTAAGCGGGTGCGTGAGGTGATCAGGCGTGCAGCGGCATTTAAATCAATGGTGCCGTTGTCTTCCAGCGGCAATACCACCAGATTCAGGCCTTTGCGCAGTGCCAACTGTTGCCACGGCAGCAGGTTGGCATGGTGTTCCAGGGCGCTGATGACGATCTCATCGCCTGGATTGAAAAGATGCTCCAGGCCATAGGCCAGAAGGTTCAGTGCCGAGGTGGCACCGTGGGTGAAAACAACCTGTCCGCTGTCGCCGGCATTAAGCCATCGCGACACTTTATGGCGGGTGTTTTCAAAGGCCTGGGTCGCCAGAGCGCCCGGCAGGTGTTGGGCCCGGTGCACATTGGCTGCGCCATTGGCGTAGTAGTGCATCAGTGCGTCAAGCAGGGCTTGGGGTTTTTGCGTGGTAGCAGCGTTGTCCAGATAGGTCTGGTCCTGACGTTGCATGGCCGCGATGGCTGGAAAGTCAGCGCGCCAGGGGGAAGGCAAAAGCATGGGTTCCGGGCTCTGATGACGGGGCTGTACGCAGCCCCGTCAGTGGCAGAAAGACGCTTAGTTGTGAGCGTGCAGTGCTTCGTTCAGCTCGATGGCCGATTTGTGGGTTTTGCATTCCACAGCGCCAGTTTCCGAGTTGCGACGGAACAACAGGTCAGGCTGGCCAGCCAACTCACGGGCTTTGACCACTTTAACCAGTTGGTTGTTTTCATCCAGCAAGGCCACTTTGGTGCCAGCGGTCACGTACAGACCCGACTCTACGGTGTTGCGGTCGCCCAACGGGATGCCGATACCGGCATTGGCGCCAATCAGGCAGCCTTCGCCAACCTTGATCACAATGTTGCCGCCGCCCGACAGGGTGCCCATGGTCGAGCAACCGCCGCCCAGGTCCGAACCTTTGCCAACAAACACGCCCGCCGAAACGCGGCCTTCGATCATGCCCGGGCCTTCGGTGCCCGCGTTGAAGTTGACGAACCCTTCGTGCATGACGGTGGTGCCTTCGCCAATGTAAGCGCCCAGACGAATACGTGCGCTGTCTGCAATACGCACACCCGCCGGAACTACGTAGTCGGTCATCTTCGGGAATTTGTCGACGGAGAACACTTCGAGCAAATCGCCACGCAGGCGAGCTTCGAGTTGGCGCTCGGCCAGCTCACTCAGGTCGATCGCACCCTGGCTGGTCCAGGCCACGTTGGGCAGCAGCGGGAACACACCCGCCAGGCTCAGGCCGTGCGGCTTGACCAAACGATGGGACAGCAAGTGCAGCTTGAGGTAGGCCTCAGGCGTGGAGGTCAGTGCAGCGTCTTCGGCCAGCAGAGTGGCGACCAGTGGCTTGTGGCTTTCAGCCAGACGGGTCAGCAGCGCTGCTTGAGCAGCATCGACCGGTTTGACCGCTTCAGCCAATTGCGCGGCTTGTGCGGTGGTGAAGGTGATTGCCTGATTGCCGCCGGTGTAGCCCAAAATGGGGGCGATGGCTTCGATCAGCTCGGCCGACGGGTTGATCAGGGGGTGTGCGTAGAACACTTCCAGCCATGCGCCTTGACGGTTCTGGGTGCCGACGCCGAAGGCTGCGCTGAACAGGGTAGTAGACATGCAATTACCTCTTTACAAAAATAATGGGCGGTTTTGGCTCACAGGTTAAAGAAGGGCCGCCGCATAAAGATCTGGCTTGAAG
Organism: Pseudomonas sp. TMW22091; assembly: GCF_022496705.1. Taxonomy (NCBI): domain Bacteria; kingdom Pseudomonadati; phylum Pseudomonadota; class Gammaproteobacteria; order Pseudomonadales; family Pseudomonadaceae; genus Pseudomonas; species Pseudomonas sp. TMW22091. The sequence goes on along the minus strand of NZ_SCFI01000006.1, from coordinate 204,928 downwards.
CCAATCAGGGTTTTGTCACCGAGTTCAAGCACCGGGCGCTTGATCATCGAGGGTTGGGCGAGCATCAGTTCAATCGCTTTCGCTTGGTCGAGATCGGCTTTTTGTTCGTCGTCGAGTTTGCGAAAGGTCGTGCCGGCACGATTGAGCACCACTTGCCAGCCGTGCTCGTTGCACCACCGAGTGAGGTGTTCACGGTCGATACCGCTGCTCTTGTAGTCATGAAAGTCGTAACGTACAGCATGTTCATCCAGCCAGGTGCGAGCCTTTTTCATGGTGTCGCAGGCTTTGATGCCGAAAAGGTGCAACGTTTTGTCTGATTCGGTCACTGAAATTGCCCCTCCTTTGGAGATGCCTGAAATGAGCGGTGGCGGATTATGCCATGAGCGACGGCCTTGGGCGTGCACCGCTGCAAGCTTGGCACGGGCTTGTGACATGTCGTCGCACTGCTACTTTTGTTCAGGCTCGGGTTGATCCGTTAAACGCTACTATGGTCTGCAATGCCAAAATGTTGCTAGCTGTGTCTAGTTGAACGCTGATTGTTTGGGAAACCTGTTGATATGCAAACCGCTTATACCGTCCTCATCTTATTGATGTTGGTGGGAGTCTCGCGTTTATTGGGGCGTGTTATCCCGCTGCCATTACCGCTGGTCCAAATTGCTGCCGGGGCCGCGCTGGCCTGGCCAACCCTTGGGCTGCATGTGGCGCTGGACCCGGAGTTATTTCTGTTTCTGTTTTTGCCGCCGTTGCTGTTTTCGGATGGTTGGCGCATTCCCAAGCGTGAGTTCTGGCGCTTGCGCGGGCCGATTTTGACGCTGGCGGTGGGGCTGGTGCTGTTTACGGTCGTGGGCGCTGGCTACTTTATTCACTGGTTGTTGCCGACCATACCCTTGCCTGTGGCCTTTGCGCTGGCTGCCGTGTTGTCGCCCACCGATGCCGTGGCCGTCTCGGCGATTGCGCAAAGCCGCTTGCCTGCACCTTTGATGCATATGCTGCAAGGCGAAGCGTTAATGAATGACGCAACCGGCCTGGTGACATTCAAATTCGCATTGGTTGCCGCCATTACGGGCGTTTTTTCGCTGGCCAATGCCAGTGTCACATTCCTGCTGGTTGCCTGCGGTGGTCTTGCCATCGGGGTTGCGTTGAGCTGGGTCGTGGGACGTATGCGTTCGTGGATGATTGCCCGTGGCTGGGATGACCCGGCCACCCACGTCGTATTTATGTTGCTGCTGCCTTTCGCGGCCTATGTACTGGCTGAGCGTCTGGGCGCCTCAGGCATTTTGTCCGCAGTGGCGGCGGGCATGATGCAGAGCTGGCTGGATTTGCTGCCGCGCCAGACCAGTACCCGATTGCTCAACCGAAGTGTGTGGTCGCTTCTGGAGTTTGCCTTTAACGGTCTGATCTTTTTGCTGTTGGGTCTGCAACTGCCTGACATCATCAAGGCAGTTGTGCATCTGGAAACCCATCTGTGGCCGACCTTGATGTATCGCTGCTTTGATGTAGTGGTGATTTTCCTGGTGCTGATCGCCTTGCGGTTTATCTGGGTGCAGAGCATTTGGCGCTTGTCCGGTCTGCTGCGCCGCTGGCGTGGCAAGCAAGAGCTGACCATGGTGCCGACAGCACGCTCTTGCTGGATCCTGACCGTGGGCGGTGTGCGCGGTGCGGTCACGCTGGCGGGCGTGATGTCGATCCCCTTGTTGATTAACGAAGGTATCGACTTCCCTGAGCGTGAATTGCTGATCTTCATTGCGGCAGGCGTGATTCTGTTGTCGTTGATCGTGGCCTGCATCGCGTTGCCGCTCTTGTTGCGCGGCATTTCCAAAACGTCAGATGACGCCAAGCACAATGAAGTGCGTGAGGCCTGGCGCCGTACGGCCGAGGCGGCCATTCATGCCCTGGAAACCGAAGAGGTAGTTGACCCCAACGAACAGCCGGATGCGGCTCAGGCAGCGTTGGCGTCTGAATTGAAGGCGCAGATCATGTCTGAGTACCGTCATCAGCTCGACGTGTTCAATGACTCGGCGGAAGCACAGGCTTTGGCGTCGAAAATGGATGAGCTGGAGGGGCGTCTGCGTCTCAAGGCGCTTCGTGCGCAGCGACTGGAGCTGTATAGCATGCGTCGTCATCACGAAATTGGCGATGAAGTGCTGGGCGAGATTCTGCGTGATCTGGATTTGAGCGAAGCGAATCTGGGAGCGGTGAAGTAGGGGATAGCCCCCTGCCTGGGTAGCACGCTGGCGCAGGCTGCGTTCGATTACGACGAATTCGTCGCCGAACGCAGCCTGCGCCAGTTGCTATGGGGCGCGGATTAACTAGCGACGACGCAGGATGAAGTCGCGAATCCGCCCTGCGGCTTCGACGCATTCTGCCAACGGTGCAACCAGCGCCATGCGCACTCGACCAGCACCGGGGTTGAAGCCCTCAACGTCACGGGACAGGTAAGAGCCCGGTACCACCGTCACGTGTTCTTGCGCGAACAGGTCGCGGCAAAACTCGGCATCGTCGCCTTCTACCTTGGGCCACAGATAAAAACCGCCATCCGGGCGCTGTACGTCCATCACGGGCGTCAGAATTTCCAGCACCGCATCGAACTTCTCGCGATAAAGATCACGGTTAGTGCGCACGTGGGCTTCGTCATTCCAGGCGGCAATGCTGGCCAGCTGGGTTTGCACCGGCATCGCGCAGCCGTGGTAGGTGCGGTACAGCAAGAAGGCCTTGAGGATTTCGGCATCGCCCGCTACAAACCCTGAGCGCAGGCCCGGCAGGTTCGAGCGTTTGGACAGGCTGTGGAACACCACGCAACGTTTGAAATCTTCGCGGCCCAACGCCACGCAGGCGCTGAGCAGGCCAACAGGCGGTGTGTGTTCGTCGAAATACAGCTCGCTATAGCATTCATCTGCAGCGATTACGAAGTCATGTTCATCCGCCAGTGCGATCAGCTTTTTAAGCGTTTCCAGCGGGATCAATGCACCGGTCGGGTTGCCCGGTGAGCACAGGAATAAAATCTGACAGCGCTTCCAGGTCTCGGTCGATACGGCGTCGAAGTCCGGGTTGAAGCCGTGTTCTGCCAGGCAAGGCAGGTAGTGCGGGGTGGCACCGGCCAGGAACGCTGCACCTTCGTAAATCTGGTAGAACGGATTCGGACTGATCACCAGCCCGTTATCCTCGCGGTTGACCACGGTTTGCGTGAACGCGAACAGCGCTTCGCGTGTGCCGTTGACCGGCAAGATGTTACGCGCCGGATCAAGCCAGCCTTTAGGCACGTTAAAGCGGCGTTCTGCCCAGCCAGCGATGGTTTCACGCAGGGCTGGAATGCCCAGGGTGGTCGGGTAGACCGCCATCTGGTCAAGGTTGTCGGCCAAGGCTTTGGCGACGAACTCGGGTGAGCGGTGTTTAGGTTCGCCAATCGACAGCGCAATCGGACGTTTGTCGGCGTTGGGCTGCACGCTGCCAAGCAAGGCGCGCAGCTTTTCGAACGGGTAAGGCTGTAACTGGTTTAGAGCATTGTTCATCGGGTACGGGTCTCACACAGCGGCGGTCAGATACTCAGGCGCCAGGCTTCAGGGGATGAGTTTTTGTCGACGGTCAGCTGTTCAACGATGGCTTCCTGCAAGCGCATGCACAGTTGCGGGTCAGACAAGGGCTGATTGTTTTCGTCGGTAATAAAAAAGACGTCTTCAACGCGCTCGCCCAACGTGGCGATCTTGGCGTTTTGCAGCGACAGATCGAATTCCAGAAAGATCATGCCAATACGCGCCAGCAGTCCGGGGCGGTCGGGAGCACTGAGTTCCAGTACGGTCACCGGACGTTGCGCATCATTGTGAATGGTCACTTGTGGCGGGAACGCGAAGTGTTTCAGTTGGCGCGGGACTCGGCGTTGAATGATGTTGGGGTAATCATCCGGGTTGCGCAGGGCTTCGGTCAGACCTTTGCGGATTTTCTCTATGCGCTCGGGGTTGTTGCCGATCGAGTCGCCGTCATTGTCGAGCACGATGTAGGTGTCGAGGGTGAACTGGCTGCTGGAGGTGATGATGCGCGCGTCATGGATGTTCAGATTGAGCTGATCCATCGCGGCCACTGTTACGGCGAAAAAGTCATGCTGGTCGGGTGCATAGATGAAAATCTGTGTGCCGCCCTCGAATTCGCGCTGGGTGGTTTCTTTGATCAGAACCAGCGGCCCACCATCACTGGGTTGTTGCAGGATGGCTTCGGTGTGCAAGGCCACATCCGCAGAGGTGTGGCGCAAAAAGTAGTCATCGCCCAGCTGTGACCAGAGTTGTTCGACGTCATCCTGGTCATTGCCATTGCGCACCAGGATGTCCAGCGCTGCACGCTGGGTCTGGCGGATCTGCTCTTCGCGGTCGACGGGGTTTTCCAGGCCTCGACGCAGAGCACGCTTGGTTTCGGTGTAGAGCTGGCGCAACAGGCTGGCGCGCCATGAGTTCCACAGCGTCGGGTTGGTGGCGTTGATGTCGGCGACGGTCAATACATACAGGTAGTCGAGATGAGTTTCGTCGCCTACAAACTGGGCGAAGTCATGGATTACCTGAGGGTCCGACAAGTCTTTGCGCTGAGCGGTGGTGGACATGACCAGATGGTTTTGCACCAACCAGACAATCAGACGTGTGTCCCACTGAGGCAAGTGGTGACGAATGCAGAACGCTTCGGCATCTACTGCACCAATTTCGGAGTGGTCACCGTGACGGCCTTTGCCGATGTCGTGATACAGCCCGGCGAGGTAAATCAGCTCGGGTTTGGGCAGCTTGGCCATCAACTTGCTGGCCAGCGGGAATTTCTCCGAGACCTGGGTGTACTGCAACTTGCGCAGGTGCTTGATCAGGTTAAGGGTGTGGGCATCGACCGTATAGATGTGGAACAAGTCGTGCTGCATCTGCCCAACGATAAAACCGAACTCGGGCAGGTAACGTCCCAGAATGCCGTAGCGGTTCATCCGGCGCAGGTTGCGGTGGATACCGATCTTGCATTTGAACAACTCGATAAAAAGGCTGGTGTTGCGAATGTCGTTGCGAAAATCATCGTCGATCAAATAACGGTGTTCGCGCAGCAAGCGAATGGTGTCAGCGCGTACGCCTTTGATTTCAGGGTGTTGGGCCATCAGCAGAAAAATTTCGAGCATCGCAAACGGCGTGCGTTTGAACACATGATCGCTGGTGGCTTCTATATAGCCGTCGTGTAGCTGGAAGCGCGAGTTGATCGGCGTTGGCGGCGCTTCGTCATCCGGAGCGAGAATGACTTCTTCGAAATGCTGAATGATCAAGTCACTCAGTTGCGCAATGCTCATGACCACGCGGTAGTACTGCTGCATGAAGTTTTCGATGGTCTGTTTGGTGTCTTCGCCTGTATAGCCGAGCAGCTCGGCAATACTGCGTTGATAGTCAAACAAAAGGCGGTCTTCGGCTCGCCCGGCCAGCATGTGCAGGGCATAACGAACCTTCCACAAGAACTCTTGCGAGGAGGCAAGCAGCGCGTGTTCGCTTTCGACCAGAAAACCCTCATTGGCCAGGGCGCGCAGGTTGAGCGTGCCGTATTGGCGGCGGGCTACCCACAAAATGGTCTGTATATCGCGCAGGCCACCGGGTGAACCTTTTACGTTGGGCTCCAGGTTGTACTCGGTGTCGTTGTATTTGTGGTGGCGAGCTTTCTGCTCGGCACGTTTGGCCAGAAAGAACTCTTTGCTGGGCCACATATGGGCGGTGCTGGTGACCTCCAGCATGCGCTGGCGCAGGCGTTCAGGGCCGGCCACGGTGCGGCTTTCCATCAAGTTGGTGATGACAGTCAGGTCGGCACGGGCCTGTTCGGCGCACTCGTTCACTGAGCGCACACTTTGGCCGACTTCCAGGCCAATATCCCAAAGCAGTGTCAGAAAGCGCTCAATGGAATCACGAAAAATCTCGTGATCGTCGTTCTCGAGCAGGATCAGCAGGTCGATATCGGAGTAGGGGTGGAGTTCGCCACGGCCATAGCCACCGACGGCCACCAATGCGATATCGGCCTGATCGCTCCAGGTGAACTGACTCCACGCCTGTTGCAGGATATTGTCGACGAACCAGGCGCGATCTTCGATCAAGCGTCGAATATCGCGCCCTTTACGAAAGCGTTCATCGAGCACCTCGTGTGCCTGGCGGATCGCCTTTTTGAAAGCGGCAATGGGACTTGCCTTCAACGCCAGTTCGGCCTGGAACTGGCCGCGGTCAAAAAGTTCGGGATCCACCTGCGGCATCGATTGGCTTTCCTTGGGGTAAATATGTTCGTTTTATAGAGGCGCGTGTCAGTGAAGCTGCGGATCAGCCGGAAACGCGCGGGATCGTGTCATCGCTGCGCAACGTGAAGATCTCGTAACCCGTTTCGGTCACCAGCAGGGTATGTTCCCACTGTGCGGACAGCTTGCGATCCTTGGTGATTGCGGTCCAGCCATCACCCAGGACTTTGGTGTCGGCCTTGCCCTGATTGATCATCGGCTCGATGGTAAACGTCATGCCGGCTTTCAATTCCATGCCCGTGCCTGCGCGGCCGTAGTGCAGGATTTGCGGTTCTTCGTGGAACACCTTGCCGATGCCGTGGCCGCAGAACTCACGAACCACCGAAAAGCCGTTCTTTTCTGCGTGCTTCTGAATCACTTCACCAATATCGCCCAGGCGGCAGCCGGGTTTAACGATTTCGATGGCCTTGTACATGCATTCCTGGGTCACCTGCGACAGACGCTCAGCCCAGACCGGCACTTTGCCAACGTGGAACATGCGGCTGGTGTCGCCGTGGTAACCATCTTTGATAACAGTGACATCGATGTTCAGGGTATCGCCGTCTTTCAGGGCCTTGTCACCGGGTATGCCGTGGCAAACCACGTGATTGATCGATGTGCAGATCGACTTCGGGAAGCCCTTATAGTTGAGCGGGGCAGGGATGGCCTTTTGCACATTGACGATATAGTCATGGCAAATGCGATCCAGCTCTTCAGTCGTGACGCCCGGCTTGACGTACTCGGCGATCATTTCCAGCACTTCGGCGGCCAGTTTGCCGGCGACACGCATTTTTGCGATGTCCTCGGGGGTTTTGAGGGTGACGGTCATACAGGCTCTCTTCGCGCGTTGGCGCTCATCAACGGGATTGCGGGTGTGTGACAAGACATTACAGCTACACACCGCCATAAAAACGCGATTCTAACAGACGGTCGGCTTCAAACATGAGCCTTGTGCCATCGCTTCTATTAACAGAGTGGGGCATTCTGGCGCTATTCCAAGCCCTGTGCAAAAGGCTGCAAGCCACAAGCGCTGCTTGTGACTTGCTTGTGATCTGCTTTTGATCTGGCTTTTGATCTTGATCTACCGCCCCTTCGGGAGGCCGAGTGGAGGTTCTGCGCAGCGTGCCCACGGAGCGGGACCGGAGCGAAGCGAGGGCCGCACGCGGAGGCAAGGACTTTTTGCTTTTTTTGTGGTGGTCCGACACTCGGCTGTTTGACAAAAGTGAGCCGCCGTAAGGGCGGAACCCGTAAAAAGTCGTGATACATGAAATGGATATGTACCTGGTTTATATAACTGGAGCATTGAGTACATATCCATGCTTGCCCGGTGCCATAACCGCACCAGCGTGCAGCCTCCTGTGAGGGGCCTCAGTGTTCGGTGGCGGCAGTAGCATTGAGCGGCAAGCGAGAAGCGCCAAGCAACAAGCGAAAAACGTGGGTGCTTCAACTTTCAGGGGAAGCGTAAACCCTTGTAGGGCAACGAGTTAGCAATAAAGTCCAAATCCACGCTTCGTTTTTTGCGCGTCTTGTGGTATAAAATGCGCCGCTTTGCGGGTATAGCCCGCAGAGCACAAACCCACACACGTATCGACACGATGACCTGGGTGCCTTCAGCTCGAAGCTGCTGGTTGGTCGTTGGGATACGTGGAGGCCTAACCCGACTTACTAAGGAACTACCATGTCCCAAGTCAATATGCGCGATATGCTGAAGGCCGGTGTGCACTTCGGTCACCAAACCCGTTACTGGAACCCGAAGATGGGTAAATACATCTTTGGCGCGCGTAACAAGATTCACATCATCAACCTTGAAAAAACCCTGCCAATGTTCAACGAAGCTCTGACTTTCGTAGAGCGTCTGGCCCAGGGCAAAAACAAGATTCTGTTCGTCGGCACCAAGCGTTCCGCTGGCAAGATCGTTGCTGAAGAAGCAGCACGTTGCGGTTCGCCGTACGTTGATCACCGCTGGTTGGGCGGCATGCTCACCAACTTCAAAACCATCCGTGCTTCCATCAAGCGTCTGCGTGACCTTGAAATTCAAGCCGAAGACGGTACGTTCGCCAAGCTGACCAAGAAAGAGGCGCTGATGCGTACTCGCGATCTGGAAAAGCTGGACCGTAGCCTGGGTGGTATCAAGGACATGGGCGGTCTGCCAGACGCACTGTTCGTTATCGACGTTGACCACGAGCGTATCGCGATCACCGAAGCTAACAAGTTGGGTATCCCGGTTATCGGCGTTGTCGATACCAACAGCAGCCCAGAAGGCGTTGACTACATCATCCCAGGCAACGATGACGCAATCCGCGCCATCCAGCTGTACATGGGTGCGATGGCTGATGCTGTTATCCGTGGTCGTAACCACGTTGCTGGCGGCACCGACACTTTCGTCGAAGAAGCTCCAGCTGCAGCGGTAGTTGAAGGCTGAGTCATTAACGCCTAGCGTTTACTCAGTACGCAAAAAGGGGGCTTGGCCCCCTTTTTGCCACCTCGAAATCCATTTGTTGTAACTATGCTCGTCGTATCTGTATCAGATGGCGCCTGGCAATGTTGTATCGAGGTGCGCTTCAAACGAATTGAACGCCCGTTCGATCGGGTGGAATGGTTGAAAACCTATCCAAGAGGAATTTTGAAATGGCAGAGATTACTGCAGCGTTGGTTAAAGAACTGCGTGAGCGTACCGGCGAAGGCATGATGGATTGCAAGAAAGCCTTGACCAAGGCTGGCGGCGACATCGAAAAAGCCATTGATGACATGCGTGCTTCGGGCGCCATCAAGGCTGCCAAAAAAGCAGGCAACGTTGCTGCTGAAGGCGCTATCGCAGTTAAAGTTGCGGACGACAACAAGTCGGCCGTTATCCTTGAAGTCAACTCGCAAACCGACTTCCTGGCTCTGCAAGACGACTTCAAGCAATTCGTTGCTGCCAGCGTAGAAAAAGCATTTGCTGACAAAATGACCGACGCAGCTCCGCTGATCGCCGCTCAAGAATCCGCACGTGAAACACTGGTAGGTAAAGTTGGCGAGAACGTCAATATTCGCCGCCTGGTGCGTGTTGAAGGCGACGTTGTTGATGCTTACCTGCACGGCAACAAAATCGGTGTTGTGGTTGCTCTTAAAGGCGGCAACGCTGAGCTGGCTCGCGACATCGCTATGCACGTTGCTGCAAGCAACCCGGAATTCCTGCTGCCATCGCAAGTTTCCGCTGATGCCATCGAACGCGAAAAAGCTGTGTTCATGAGCCTCAACGAAGACAAGATCAAAGGCAAGCCAGCAGAAATCGTTGAGAAAATGGTTGCCGGTCGTATCAGCAAGTTCCTGGCTGAAGCCAGCCTGGTTGAGCAAGCGTTCGTTAAGAACCCGGAAATCAAAGTCGGCGATCTGGCTAAAAAAGCCGGTGCTGAAATCGTTTCTTTCACCTACTTCAAAGTAGGCGAAGGCATCGAGAAGCCAGTTGATAACTTCGCTGAAGAAGTTGCTGCTCAGCTGGCTGCAGCCAAGCAATAAGACGGTTTTAAACTGTCGACCCGAAGAGGCTGCCCGCTCACGCGCGCAGCCTCTTTTCAAATGGGAGAGGCTTTTGCCTGTCCTTGCGGAACCGACCGCTAACGTCGTGTTCCGATGGTGCTGCTGTGCAGCGCCAAGCTAGAGTAAGCGCAGGCCGCACATGGCCTCGCACAGATTTTTTATAAAACGCGGCAGGAGAGATTCGCAATGGCTCAGCAGGGCAGTGGTTATCAAGCTCGCTATAAACGCATTCTACTCAAGCTAAGCGGCGAAGCCCTGATGGGCTCTGAAGAGTTCGGGATCGATCCCAAGGTGCTCGACCGCATGGCGCTGGAAGTTGGCCAATTGGTCGGCATTGGCGTTCAGGTCGGATTGGTGATTGGTGGTGGCAACTTGTTCCGTGGTGCTGCGCTGAGTGCTGCCGGTATGGATCGCGTTACAGGCGATCATATGGGCATGCTGGCAACCGTAATGAACGCCCTGGCGATGCGCGACGCGCTGGAACGTGCGAATATCTCCGCCATCGTAATGTCGGCCATTTCCATGGTGGGCGTGACGGATCATTACGACCGTCGTAAAGCCATGCGCCACTTGAACGCAAAAGATGTGGTGATTTTTGCGGCAGGTACGGGCAACCCGTTCTTTACAACGGATTCGGCCGCTTGCCTGCGTGCCATTGAAATTGACGCTGATGTGGTGCTGAAGGCAACCAAGGTTGACGGTGTGTATACCGCTGATCCATTCAAAGACCCGCATGCCGAGAAGTTCGATCATCTGACTTACGATGAAGTGCTGGATCGCAAGCTGGGCGTAATGGATCTGACGGCCATCTGCCTGTGCCGTGACCATAAAATGCCACTACGTGTATTTAATATGAACAAGCCCGGCGCCTTGCTTAATATTGTCCATGGCGGCGCTGAAGGCACTCTGATCGAGGAAGGTCAACAATGATCAACGAAATCAAAAAAGACGCTCAAGCGCGCATGCAGAAGTCGCTTGATTCCCTGCACCATGCATTCGGCCAAATCCGTACTGGCAAGGCGCACCCAAGCATTCTGGGTAGCGTGATGGTGCCGTACTACGGCGCTGATACGCCATTGAGCAGCGTTGCCAACGTGACGGTTAAAGATTCGCGCACGCTGCAAGTTGTGGCGTTCGAGCGCAACATGCTGGCAGCAGTCGACAAGGCGATTCAAAGTGCAGGTCTGAACCTCAACCCGACCAACCTCGGCGAGTTGTTGCTGATTTCCATGCCGGCGCTGACTGAAGAGACCCGTAAGGGCTTCACCAAGCAAGCGCGTAGCGCAGCTGAAGATGCACGTGTTGCGGTGCGCAACATTCGTCGCGATGCATTGGGCGAGCTTAAAAAGCTGGTTAAAGACAAAGCCATCAGCGAAGACGAAGAGCGTCGTGCTGCAGCTGATATTCAAAAGCTGACGGATAAAGCCGAAGCCGATATCGATGCAGCTACCAAGCAGAAAGAAGCGGACCTGATGGCCGTATAAGGGCCTGGGCGTTTTATGGAAAAGACCAAGCAGTCTGAACCATCATCGGTGCCGCGTCATGTCGCGATCATCATGGATGGCAATAATCGCTGGGCGAAAAAACGCTTTATGCCGGGTGTGGCCGGGCATAAGGCGGGAGTGGATGCTGTTCGTGCAGTGATTGAGGTATGCGCAGAGGCCAAGGTCGAAGTGCTTACTTTGTTCGCGTTTTCCAGTGAGAACTGGCAGCGTCCCGCAGCTGAAGTCAGCGCCTTGATGGATTTGTTCTTCAGGGCGCTACGTCGAGAGGCCAAGCGTCTCAACGAAAACAACATCAGCTTGCGGATCATTGGCGACCGCACACGTTTCCACCCTGATTTACAGGTTGCGATGCGTGAGGCGGAGCAGATCACCGCAGGTGCCGGGCGTTTTGTTCTGCAGATTGCCGCCAACTATGGTGGCCAGTGGGATATCGCGCAGGCTGCGCAGCGTCTGGCCCGGGAGGTTCAGGCAGGTCATCTGCAGCCTGAGGACATCACTCCGGGGCTGCTCCAAACCTGTCTTGTAACCGGTGATCTGCCTTTGCCGGACCTGTGTATTCGCACGGGGGGCGAGCATCGCATCAGCAACTTCTTGCTGTGGCAGCTTGCTTACTCCGAGTTGTATTTTTCCGACCTGTTCTGGCCGGACTTCAAACACGAGGCCATGCGTAATGCATTGGCTGATTTCGCTTCTCGCCAGCGTCGCTTCGGTAAAACAAGCGAGCAGGTTGAGGCTGGAGCCCGGGTTTAATGCTTAAACAACGAATCATTACAGCTCTTATTCTGCTGCCAATCGCCTTATGCGGTTTTTTCCTGCTCGAGGGTTCCGGCTTTGCGCTGTTTATCGGCCTGGTCGTAACCCTGGGTGCATGGGAGTGGGCGCGTCTGGCAGGTTTTGACGCACAGATTGTGCGCGTTTCATTTGCGGCCGTTGTTGCTGTGCTCTTGTTCGGACTGCACATTTTTCCTGATCTGGCGCCTTGGGTGCTGGGTGCAGCGGTTTTGTGGTGGGCGGTGGCTACGTATCTGGTGCTGACGTTTCCGCAATCCGCGGTGCATTGGTCTGCAACGGCAACCAAACTACTGATCGGTTTGTTGATTCTGCTGCCTGCCTGGCAGGGCTTGGTGCTTATCAAGGCTATGCCGCTGGGCAATTGGTTGATCATGGCCGTGATGGTTCTGGTTTGGGGGGCTGATATCGGCGCTTACTTTTCAGGGCGCAAATTTGGCAAGCGCAAACTCGCCCCTAAGGTCAGCCCGGGCAAAAGCTGGGAGGGCGTATTGGGTGGCTTGTTATTGAGCTTGTTAATCACTGCGGTAGTGGGTGTGGTGTGTGGTTGGAGTGCGAGCCAGATGTTCGCCGCTTTGGCAGGCGCAGCCCTTATTGTCTTGATTTCGGTGGTGGGTGATCTCACTGAAAGCATGTTCAAGCGTCAGTCCGGCATTAAAGACAGCAGTAATTTGCTGCCAGGCCATGGCGGTGTTCTGGATCGTATTGACAGCCTGACAGCGGCAATTCCGGTATTTGCGGTATTGCTGTGGATGGCAGCGTCATGAGTCATGTGCAAAATATTACAGTTTTGGGGGCTACAGGCTCGATTGGTCTGAGCACCCTGGACGTGATTGCGCGTCATCCTGATCTCTATCAGGTGTTTGCCTTGAGCGGTTATAGCCGGCTCGCTGAGCTGCTTGCATTGTGTGTGAAACACAGGCCGCAGGTGGCAGTGGTGCCGGATGATCAAGCTGCAACCCTGTTGCAGGCGGATTTGCGTAAAGCCGGACTTAATACCGTAGTGCTGGTGGGGGAGGAGGGCTTGTGCCAGGCCGCCTCTGCGCCAGAGGTCGATGCTGTTATGGCTGCTATCGTCGGTGCTGCTGGCTTGCGTCCGACATTGGCGGCGGTCAATGCTGGCAAGAAAATTCTGTTGGCCAATAAAGAAGCGCTGGTAATGACGGGCGCTTTGTTTATGCAGGCCGTGCGGCGCAGTGGCTCAGTACTGCTGCCTATCGATAGTGAGCACAATGCTATTTTCCAGTGCTTGCCTCAGGATTATGCTCGCGGCTTGGGGGCTGTCGGGGTGCGTCGTATTCTGTTGACGGCGTCCGGCGGGCCTTTTCGAGAAACGCCGTTGGCAGCGCTTGAGAGTGTGACGCCAGATCAGGCTTGTGCTCATCCGAACTGGTCGATGGGGCGCAAAATCTCCGTAGACTCCGCCAGCATGATGAACAAAGGCCTTGAGCTGATTGAGGCCTGCTGGTTGTTTGATGCCAAGCCGAGTCAGGTCGAAGTGGTCATTCATCCGCAAAGCGTGATTCATTCATTGGTCGACTATGTCGATGGTTCGGTATTGGCGCAGCTCGGTAATCCCGATATGCGCACACCTATTGCCAATGCATTGGCATGGCCCCTGCGCATTGACTCGGGGGTCGCGCCTCTTGATTTGTTTGCCGTGGCGCGCCTGGACTTCCAGCGGCCTGATGAACAGCGCTTTCCTTGTCTGCGTTTGGCTCGCGAAGCTGCCGAGGCGGGTAACAGCGCGCCGGCCATGCTGAATGCGGCGAATGAGGTGGCGGTAGCGGCTTTTCTCAAGGGGCAAATCCGTTACCCGCAGATTGCCGCGTTGATTGAAGATGTCCTGAGCAGTGAACCAGTGGTTGCCGTAGACGAGCTGGATGCGGTATTTAGCGCTGATAGCAAAGCAAGATTGCGGGCTGAACAGTGGTTAAGCCGTAACGGCTAATAGGTGGTGCTTGCCGAAACCGGACGTGAATGCGGAGAAAAGTAGATGAGTGCGCTCTATATGATTGTTGGCACCCTGGTGGCATTGGGGGTGCTGGTCACTTTTCATGAATTCGGCCACTTTTGGGTGGCGCGCCGGTGTGGCGTCAAGGTTCTGCGTTTTTCTGTGGGCTTCGGCACGCCTTTGGTTCGTTGGCATGATCGTCAGGGCACTGAGTTCGTAATCGCCGCCATTCCGTTGGGCGGTTACGTCAAAATGCTCGACGAGCGCGAAGGTGACGTGCCTTTGGAGCTACGCGACCAGTCTTTCAACCGCAAGACCGTCGGGCAGCGCATTGCCATTGTAGCGGCCGGGCCGGTTGCCAACTTTCTGCTGGCCATCGTGTTCTTCTGGATATTGGCCATGATGGGCAGCCAGCAAGTGCGCCCCGTCATTGGTGCAGTTGAAAGCGGCAGTCTGGCTGCGCAGGCCGGTTTAGTAGCGGGTCAGGAAATTGTTTCCATTGATGGCGAGCCAACCGGCGGCTGGTCGAATGTGAATCTGCAGCTGGTGCGTCGCCTCGGCGAAAGCGGCTCCATAAAGGTTGCAGTACGTGGTCCTGACTCAGAGGTGGAATCCACCCATCAGCTGACGCTTCACGACTGGCTCAAGAATGCAAACGAGCCAGACCCCATCAAGTCGCTGGGTATTCGGCCTTGGCGTCCTGAATTGCCTGCCGTACTGGCAGAACTTGACCCGAAAGGCCCGGCGCAAGCCGCGGGCCTTAAAACCGGTGACAAGCTCTTGTCCATGAACGATCAGCCGGTCAAGGACTGGCAGCAAGTCGTCGACTGGGTGCGAGAGCGTCCGGATGCCCGCATTGTGTTGCGTGTTGAGCGTGATGGTGTTCCTGTCGAGGTGCCTGTCACGCTCGCTTCTCGCGGCGAGGGCAAGGACGCTGCGGGTTACCTGGGCGCTGGCGTCAAAGGCGTCGATTGGCCACCAGCAATGATTCGGGAGGTCAGTTTTGGCCCGGTCGCCGCTGTCGGCGAGGGGGTAAAGCGGACTTGGACCATGAGCGTATTGACGCTCGATTCCCTGAAGAAAATGTTGTTCGGCGAGCTCTCGGTAAAAAACTTGAGTGGACCGATAACCATTGCTAAAGTGGCGGGCGCTTCTGCCCAGTCGGGTGTCGCGGATTTCCTGAATTTCTTGGCTTATCTGAGTATTAGCCTTGGAGTTCTGAACTTGTTGCCCATCCCGGTACTGGATGGGGGGCATTTGTTGTTTTATCTGATCGAGTGGGCGCGTGGTCGTCCCTTGTCAGATCGGGTGCAGGGTTGGGGGATGCAGATTGGCATCAGTTTGGTGGTTGGGGTGATGCTTCTTGCCCTGGTCAACGATTTGGGCCGTCTGTAAACACTTCGCTGAATTGCGAATCTGCCGCATTTTGCGGCAGTTTGTTTATTGCCAGTTGGAAATAAGAAAGGACTTCATGAAACGTCTGCTGCTAACTGCGGTTCTCGCCGTACTGATGATCACCGAAGTTCACGCCGAGTCCTTCACTGTCTCTGATATCCGTGTCAACGGGCTGCAGCGGGTTTCCGCCGGCAGTGTGTTTGGTGCGTTACCGCTGAACGTGGGTGAAGTAGCGGATGACCGCCGTTTGGTGGAATCCACTCGTGCGTTGTTCAAAACCGGGTTCTTTCAGGATATCCAACTGGGTCGTGATGGCAATGTGCTTGTCATTACGGTTGTCGAGCGTCCTTCCGTCTCCAGCATCACGATTGACGGTAACAAGGCCATTTCCACTGATGACCTGATGAAGGGTCTGAAGCAGTCGGGTCTGGCCGAAGGTGAAATCTTCCAGCGTGCAACCCTTGAGGGCGTACGTAACGAGCTGCAACGTCAATACGTTGCACAAGGTCGTTACTCCGCTACGGTAGACACCGAAGTGGTGCCTGAGCCACGCAACCGTGTTGCATTGAAGGTCAACATCAATGAAGGCACCGTTGCCTCTATCCAGCACATCAACGTGGTGGGTAATACCGTCTTCCCTGAAGACGATCTGGTTGATCTGTTCGAACTGAAAACCACGAACTGGTTGTCGTTCTTCAAGAACGACGACAAGTACGCACGTGAAAAACTGTCGGGTGACCTTGAGCGTCTGCGCTCTTACTACCTCGATCGTGGCTATATCAATATGGATATTGCTTCGACGCAGGTATCGATCACACCTGACAAGAAAAACGTCTACATCACGGTCAACGTGAACGAAGGCGAAAAATACAATGTCGGCGAAGTGAAGCTGAGCGGTGACCTCAAGGTGCCGGAAGATCAGATCAAGTCGCTGTTGCTGGTTCAGCCGGGTCAGGTCTTCTCGCGCAAGCTGATGACCACCACTTCCGAGCTGATTACTCGCCGTCTGGGTAACGAGGGCTATACGTTCGCTAACGTGAACGCCGTGCCGCAACCCGATCCTGAGAATCACACCGTTGCCATTACATTCGTAGTCGATCCGGGCAAGCGTGCTTACGTTAACCGTATCAACTACCGCGGCAACACTAAGTCCGAAGACGAAGTGCTGCGTCGTGAAATGCGCCAGATGGAAGGTGGCTGGGCATCGACGTACCTGATCGACCAGTCCAAGGTGCGCCTTGAGCGTCTGGGCTTCTTCAAGGAAGTGAACGTTGAAACCCCGGCAGTGCCAGGCACTGATGACCAGGTAGACGTGAACTACGCCGTAGAGGAACAGGCTTCGGGTTCCATTACCGCCAGCGTTGGTTTCGCGCAGAGCGCGGGCTTGATTCTGGGTGGTTCGATCACACAGAACAACTTCCTGGGTACCGGTAACAAGGTCAGCATCGGCCTGACGCGCAGCGAATATCAAAGCCGTTACAACTTCAGCTACGTTGACCCGTACTGGACTGCGGACGGTGTGAGCCTGGGTTACAACGTTTTCTACCGTACCACTGACTACAAAGAGCTGGACGTTGACGTTGCCAACTACTCCGTTGACAGCCTGGGTGCCGGTATCACGATGGGTTATCCGATCAGTGATACCTCGCGTCTGACCTACGGCTTGAGCGTGCAGCAAGATGAAATCAGCACAGGTCAGTACACCGTTGACGAGATTTTCGACTTCGTAAACCGTGAAGGCGACAAGTACCTCAACTTCAAGGCGTCGGTAGGCTGGTCTGAGTCGACCCTGAACAAGGGCGTATTGCCAACCCGCGGTACCTCGCAGAGTCTGGTGCTTGAATCGACCATCCCGGGCAGCGACTTGCAGTTCTACAAGCTTGATTACCGTGCTCAGTTGTTCCAACCGTTGAGCGACACCTACACCATGCGTCTGCACACTGAGTTGGGCTATGGCGACGGTTACGGTTCGACCTCGGGGCTGCCGTTCTACGAGAACTACTACGCAGGTGGTTTCAACTCGGTACGTGGTTTCAAAGACAGCACCTTGGGCCCTCGCAGTACGCCGAGCTCGGGTAAAAACCCAGGCACCATCGCTGACCCGGATCAAGATCCGCTACCATTTGGTGGTAACGTGCTGATCCAGGGTGGTGTTGAAGTCCTGTTCCCGATGCCGTTCGTGAAAGATCAGCGCTCCCTGCGTACGTCAGTATTCTGGGATGTCGGTAACGTGTTCGACACCAACTGCAAAGGCGACACTAAGGATTGCGACATCGGCTTCAGTAACATGGCCAGCTCTGTGGGTCTTGGCGTGACGTGGGTGACGGCTCTGGGCCCGCTGAGCTTCAGCTTGGCCATGCCGATCAAGAAGCCTAATGATGCAGAAACCCAAGTGTTCCAGTTTTCCCTCGGCCAGACTTTCTAAAAGCCTGACCTTAGCGACAGATAACGGATTTTTTAGGAGTGCATCGTGCGTAAGTTGACTCAATTGGTTCTCCTGGCTTCGCTTTTAGTGGCTGGCCCGGCATTCGCCGACATGAAAATTGCCGTCCTGAACTATCAGATGGCATTGCTCGAATCAGACGCAGCCAAGCGTTATGCCGTTGATGCCGAGAAGAAGTTCGGCCCGCAACTGACCAAGCTGAAAAGCCTGGAAAGCAGCGCCAAAGGCATTCAGGACCGTCTGGTAAAAGGCGGCGACAAAATGGCCCAGGGCGAGCGTGAGCGTCTGGAGCTTGAATTCAAGCAAAAGGCCCGTGACTTCCAGTTCCAATCCAAGGAGCTGAACGAAGCCAAAGCCGTTGCTGACCGTGAAATGCTGAAACAGCTCAAGCCAAAACTGGACAGCGCTGTTGAAGAAGTCATCAAGAAAGGTGCCTTTGACCTGGTGTTCGAGCGTGGTGCTGTGATTGATGTCAAACCTCAGTACGACATTACTCGCCAGGTTATCGAGCGCATGAACCAGCTGAAGTAATTATGACTGCGACTATAAAACTCGGCCAATTGGCCGAGTTCCTCGGTGCCACGTTGCGTGGCCCCGCGGAGAAAGAAATCACTGGGCTAGCCACTTTGCAAGAGGCTGGCCCAGCTCAGTTGAGCTTTCTGGCCAACCCTCAGTACCGAAAGTTCCTGGTCGACTGCCACGCCGGAGCCGTTTTGCTCAAGGCCGCTGACGCTGAAGAATATGCCGGTGATGCGCTGGTTGTGCCCGATCCTTATCTGGCTTATGCGCGAATTTCACACCTGTTTGATCCCAAGCCAAAAGCCTCTGCCGGTGTTCACCTGACAGCGGTAATTGCTGAGGATGCCATGGTTGACCCTGGTGCAAGCATTGGGGCTTTTGCTGTGATCGAAAGCGGCGCGCGAATAGCCGCCGGGGTTACGGTGGGGGCTCAGTGCTTCATCGGTGCGCGCTGTGAGATCGGTGAAAACGGCTGGCTGGCGCCTCGTGTGACGCTTTATCACGATGTGCGCATCGGCAAGCGAGTGGTCATTCAATCGGGTGCTGTGCTCGGCGGTGAAGGCTTTGGCTTTGCCAATGAGAAAGGTGTCTGGCAAAAAATCGCCCAAATCGGTGGTGTGACCGTCGGTGATGACGTCGAAATTGGCGTTAATACGGCAATCGATCGTGGTGCTTTGGCCGATACAGTCATCGGTAATGGCGTCAAGCTCGATAACCAGATACAAATCGCTCACAACGTGCATATCGGTGACCATACGGCGATGGCCGCCTGTGTCGGAATTTCCGGTAGTACTAAAATTGGCAAACATTGCATGTTGGCCGGTGGCGTCGGTTTGGTCGGACACATTGAAATCTGTGACAACGTATTTTTGACCGGCATGACGATGGTGACCCACTCGATTACCGAGCCGGGCGCCTATTCTTCAGGCACTGCCATGCAGCCAGCAGCCGAGTGGCGCAAGAGCGCTGCACGGATTCGTCAGCTTGACGATATTGCCCGGCGGCTAAAACATCTGGAGAAGCGCGTAGGGGAAGTGACCCCGAACAGCAAAGCTTCTTCAGAGGGCTAGTACATTTTCCATATCAAGAGTGCATAGCCACTGGTTTGCCTCCTTGATTTGCTAGAGGAGCGCGCCTTAGTTGCGCGCGCCCAATCTTTATTACAGGCTTCCCCACGAAATGATGGACATCAACGAGATTCGCGAATATCTGCCCCACCGTTACCCGTTCCTGCTGGTGGACCGAGTGGTGGATCTGGATGTCGAGAACAAGCGCATTCGTGCCTACAAGAATGTCAGCATCAACGAACCTTTTTTCAACGGTCATTTCCCGGCGCATCCAATCATGCCGGGCGTTCTGATCATTGAAGCGATGGCTCAGGCTGCTGGCATTCTGGGTTTCAAGATGATGGATCTGAAGCCGTCTGACGGCACACTCTATTATTTCGTAGGCTCTGACAAACTGCGTTTCCGTCAGCCGGTGTTGCCAGGTGATCAACTGATTCTGGAAGCCAAGTTCCTGAGCAGCAAGCGCTCTATCTGGAAATTCGAATGTCAGGCCACAGTTGATGGCAAGCCTGTCTGTTCGGCTGAGATTATCTGCGCGGAACGCAAACTATGAGTTTGATTGACCCTCGCGCAATCATCGATCCGACGGCCGTACTGGCCGACGACGTCGAGGTCGGCCCTTGGTCGATCATCGGCGCAGGTGTGGAAATCGGCGAGGGGACTGTGATTGGGCCGCATGTGATCATCAAGGGCTCAACCAGGATCGGTAAGCACAATCGCATCTACCAATTTTCTTCGGTAGGCGAGGACACGCCTGATCTCAAGTACAAGGGTGAAGACACTCGCTTGGTCATTGGCGACCACAACGTTATTCGTGAAGGGGTCACCATACACCGCGGGACGATCCAGGATCGCGCCGAAACGACATTAGGCGATCACAATCTGGTCATGGCCTATGCCCATATCGGTCATGACAGCGTGATCGGCAACCACTGCATTCTGGTCAATAACGCCGCGCTGGCGGGCCATGTGCATATGGGCGACTGGGCGATACTGTCGGGCTTCACCCTGGTTCATCAGTTCTGCCACATCGGTGCTCACAGCTTTTCGGGCATGGGTACGGCGATTGGCAAGGATGTACCAGCGTTTGTGACGGTGTTTGGCAGTCCGGCAAAAGCGCGCAGCATGAACTTCGAAGGCATGCGTCGCCGTGGGTTTAGCGATGATGCCATTCATGCGCTGCGTCGCGCCTATAAAGTGGTTTACCGTCAGGGTCTGACCGTTGAACAGGCGTTGGTCGAATTGGCCGAACCTGCTGCACAGTTCCCGGAAGTGGCTATTTTTGTTGAGTCCATCCGCTCCTCAACCCGCGGCATTACACGCTAATTATGGCCAGATTGCGCATTGCATTGGTGGCGGGCGAGGCCTCGGGCGACATTTTGGGTTCGGGGTTGATGCGAGCGCTCAAGGCTCAGCATTCGGATATCGAATTTATCGGTGTGGGTGGTCCGTTGATGGAAGCCGAGGGCATGACCTCTTACTTCCCGATGGAGCGCCTGTCGGTAATGGGCCTTGTTGAAGTGCTGGGGCGCTTGCGAGAACTGCTCAAGCGGCGCAAGGATCTGGTACAAACCCTGATCGCTGAAAAGCCTGATGTATTTATCGGTATTGATGCTCCTGACTTCACACTCAATATTGAGCTTCAATTGCGTCGTGCGGGAATCAAGACTGTGCATTACGTCAGCCCGTCCGTATGGGCGTGGCGCCAAAAACGGGTGCTGAAGATTCGCGAAGGCTGCGATTTGATGCTCACGCTTTTACCGTTCGAAGCCAAATTCTACGAAGAGAAGGGTGTGCCGGTGCGTTTTGTCGGTCACACACTCGCCGATACGATTCCGCTTGAGGCTGATAAGGTCGCTGCTCGCGCCGAGTTGGGCTTGTCTGATGGGCCGCTGGTCGCGTTGATGCCCGGCAGTCGTGGTGGAGAAGTCGCCAAACTCGGTGGGCTGTTTCTCGATGCTGCGCAGATTATTCGTCAATCTCGTCCAGATGTTCGCTTTGTACTGCCTTGTGCCAATGCTGCGCGACGTGCACAGATCGAGCAAATGCTGGTGGGGCGTGATCTGCCGCTGACGCTGTTGGACGGGCGTTCGCATCTGGCTCTGGCCGCCTGCGATGCCGTGTTGATTGCATCAGGCACCGCGACACTCGAAGCGCTTCTGTACAAACGCCCTATGGTTGTGGCTTATCGCCTGGCCCGCCTGACTTTCTGGATTCTCAAGCGTTTGGTCAAAAGCCCTTACGTCTCGCTGCCCAACCTGCTTGCTCAACGGATGCTGGTTCCTGAGCTTTTACAGGACGATGCCACGCCAGAGGCATTGGCTAGCGCGTTGTTGCCTTTACTGGATGGCGGTGAAGAGCAGACTCGCAGCTTTGACGAGATCCATCGAACTTTGCGTCTCGACGCTTCCAATCAGGCCGCCCATGCGGTACTGGACCTGATAGCAAAACCTTAATGAGTAAAGTGTCTATGCAAATCGGATTGGATTTCAATCTGGTCGAAGAGCTCGTGGCCGGTGTTGATGAAGTTGGCCGTGGTCCGCTATGCGGTGCGGTAGTCACGGCGGCGGTCATTCTCGACCCCAATCGTCCTATTCTTGGCCTCAATGACTCGAAAAAACTCACAGAAACACGCCGTGAAAAGCTGTTTGATGAAATTTGTGAGAAGGCGCTGAGCTGGCATATCGCCCGTGCAGAGGTCGAGGAAATTGACGAGCTCAATATCCTGCACGCTACGATGTTGGCCATGCAGCGAGCGGTTGAAGGGCTTAGCATTACCCCTAATCTGGCCATGATCGACGGTAATCGCTGCCCTGTATTGACGATGCCCGCTGAGGCAGTGGTCAAGGGCGACAGCAAAGTACCTGCTATTGCAGCCGCTTCTATATTGGCCAAGGTCAGTCGCGACCGTGAAATGGCGGCGTTTGAATTGCAATATCCGGGTTACGGGATTGGTGGCCACAAAGGCTATCCGACCTCTGTTCACCTTGAGGCGTTAGAGCGTCTGGGCCCAACACCGATTCATCGGCGTTCGTTTGGTCCGGTGCGCCGTGCCTACGAAGCCCGCGAAGGGTTTGCCAAGGTTTAGCCGCGAGGCTGATGTTTTTGCCAAGGCCCGGTACAATCCGGGCCTTGTTGTTTTTCAAAGCTTATAGACAGGATCACCATGCCGGCTTCATTCGTTCACCTGCGCCTGCACACCGAATACTCACTGGTCGATGGCCTGGTGCGGATCAAGCCGCTGATCAAAACCCTGGTCGGTATGAACATGCCTGCCGTGGCGGTGACTGACCAGAACAATATGTGTTCCCTGGTCAAGTTCTACAAAGCCGCCATGGGCGGTGGGATCAAGCCGATCAGTGGTGCTGATCTGTGGCTGTCGAACAAAGACCCGGAAAACCCGCTAAGCCGAATCAGCCTGTTGGCGATGGACCCTTTGGGCTATCGCAACCTCACCGAGTTGATCTCCCGGGGGTACATCGAAGGCCAGCGCAATGGTCAGGTGATCATCGAGCGTGAGTGGGTCGCTGAAGCGGCTGAAGGTTTGATCATGCTGTCAGCCGCCAAAGAGGGTGAAATTGGCGTCGCACTGATCAGTGGTAATACGCAAGAGGCCGAAATGCTGACCCGTGAATGGATGTCAGTATTTCCGGACCGCTTCTACCTAGAGGTGCAGCGCACCAAGCGTCCCAATGATGAGGAGCACTTGCACGGTGCTGTCGCATTGGCGGACAAGCTCGGCGTTCCACTGGTGGCCACCAACGATGTGCGGTTCTTGCGCCAGCAAGATTTCGAAGCTCACGAAACCCGCGTATGCATTGGTGAAGGCCGGGCCCTTGATGACCCGCGCCGCTCCAAGAACTACAGCGATCAGCAGTACCTGAAAAGCGCCGATGAAATGGCTGAACTGTTCAGTGACTTGCCTGAGGCACTGGCTAACTCGGTTGAAATTGCCAAGCGCTGCAATATCGACGTGAAGCTGGGCACTCACTTTTTGCCCAACTTCCCGATTCCCGATGGCATGACCATTGACGAATATTTCCGCAAGGTGTCGTTTGAGGGGCTTGAAGATCGCTTGAGCGTTCTGCTGCCCAAAGACACCACCGAAGACTACGACACCAAGCGTCAGGTGTATGTCGACCGTCTGAATTTTGAGCTGGATATCATTATCCAGATGGGCTTCCCCGGTTACTTCCTGATCGTAATGGACTTTATCCAGTGGGCTAAAAGCAACGGCGTGCCTGTAGGCCCGGGCCGTGGGTCGGGTGCCGGCTCGCTGGTGGCCTATGTGCAGAAGATTACTGACCTGGACCCGTTGGAATACGATCTGCTGTTCGAACGTTTCCTTAACCCGGAACGGGTGTCGATGCCCGACTTCGACGTCGACTTCTGCATGGATGGTCGCGATCGGGTCATTGAATACGTGGCTGACAAGTACGGCCGCAATGCTGTAAGCCAGATCATTACCTTCGGTTCGATGGCTGCGAAAGCGGTTATTCGAGACGTGGCGCGGGTTCAGGGCAAGTCCTACGGACTGGCGGATCGTCTGTCGAAGATGATTCCGTTTGAAGTGGGCATGACGCTGGAAAAAGCCTACGAGCAAGAAGAGATTCTGCGCGATTTCATCAAGGTTGATGAGGAAGCGGCAGAAATCTGGGAAATGGCTCGAAAGCTTGAAGGCGTTGTGCGTAACGTAGGTAAGCACGCCGGTGGTGTGGTAATTGCGCCAACCAAACTCACCGACTTTTCGCCGATTTATTGCGATGAAGAGGGTGGCGGCCTGGTCACCCAGTTCGACAAGGATGACGTTGAATCTGCGGGTCTGGTGAAGTTCGACTTCCTCGGCCTGAGAACCTTGACGGTTATCGACTGGGCACTGAAAACCATCAACCGCGATCGCGCCAAAGTCGATGAGCCGCCGCTGGATATCGCCTTTATCCCGCTGGACGACAAGCCGACGTATCAACTGCTGCAAAAAGCTGAAACCACCGCGGTGTTCCAGCTAGAGTCGCGCGGCATGAAAGAGCTGATCAAAAAGCTCAAGCCCGACTGCCTGGAAGATTTGATCGCACTGGTGGCCTTGTTCCGTCCGGGCCCTTTGCAATCCGGCATGGTGGATGACTTCATCAACCGTAAGCACGGCCGTGCCGAGCTGGCTTACCCGCACTCCGATTATCAATACGAAGGCTTGAAGCCTGTCTTGGCGCCGACCTACGGCATCATTCTGTATCAAGAACAGGTGATGCAGATTGCTCAGGTCATGGCGGGTTACACGCTGGGTGGCGCAGACATGCTGCGTCGGGCGATGGGTAAGAAAAAGCCCGAAGAAATGGCCAAGCAGCGTGGCGGCTTTATTGAAGGTTGCGCCAACAACAACATTGATGCCGATCTGGCCGGTAACATTTTCGACCTGGTAGAGAAATTTGCCGGCTATGGCTTCAACAAGTCTCACTCCGCAGCCTATGGCCTGGTGTCCTACCAGACCGCATGGCTGAAAACCCATTACCCGGCGCCTTTCATGGCCGCGGTACTGTCGGCGGATATGCATAACACCGACAAGGTCGTGACCTTGATCGAAGAAATTCGCACCATGAAGCTGCGTCTTGACGCGCCGGATGTGAATGCTTCGGAGTTCAAGTTCACGGTAAACGATGAAGGCCGGATTATTTACGGCCTTGGCGCGATCAAGGGTGTCGGTGAGGGCCCGGTAGAGGCAATTACTGAGGCGCGACAGAATGGTCCGTTTACGGATTTGTTCGATTTCTGCGCACGGGTTGACCTTAAGCGGATCAATAAACGTACCCTTGATGGTCTTATCCGCAGTGGTGCACTGGACCGGCTTGGGCCGTTTTTTCATGATGAGCCCAAAGCGTGGCAAGCGAGCATTGACCAGAATCGCGCGGTGTTGCTGGCGGCCATGGAAGAAGCCATCAAGGCCGCTGAGCAGACGGCGCGTACCCATGACAGTGGGCACGCCGACCTGTTTGGCGGTCTGTTTGTCGAGGAAGACGCCGACGTCTATGCCAATCATCGCAAGGCTAAGGAACTGACGCTTAAGGAGCGTCTCAAAGGTGAGAAGGACACCCTCGGTCTGTACCTGACGGGGCACCCGATCGATGAATATGAAGGTGAAATTCGTCGTTTCGCCCGCCAGCGCATTATCGACTTGAAGCCGGCTCGTGATACTCAGACTGTGGCTGGCATGATTATCGCCTTGCGAGTGATGAAGAATAAAAAGGGCGACAAGATGGGCTTTATCACCCTCGATGACCGCTCGGGCCGGATTGAAGCCTCGCTGTTTGCTGAGGCATTTCATTCAGCTCAATCCTTATTGCAGACGGATGCGATGGTGGTGGTCGAGGGTGAAGTCAGCAATGACGACTTCTCGGGCGGCTTGCGACTGCGGGTCAAGCGCGTGATGAGCATGGAAGATGCGCGCACCAATCTGGCCGAAAGCCTGCGATTGAAAGTGGCGCAAGCGGCGCTCAAGGGGGATCAGTTGCGTTGGTTGGGCGAATTGTTCAAGAAACACCGTGGCGCGTGCCCGATTACCATGGAGTACACCGGGGAAGGCGCCAAAGCCATGTTGCAGTTTGGCGAGACCTGGCGAATTGATCCGGCGGATAGCTTGATTCAAGCCTTGCGTGACCAGTTTGGGCGAGACAACGTCTTCCTCCAATACCGTTGATGGTCAGGGGCGATAGCCGCGTCCTGACCTTGACCTGAATTTTTAATCTCGACCTGAGAGCGCCTGTCCCTTAAGGTAGGCGCGATACAGATCAACCGGCTGCCCCAGTGAGGCGCTATACACCAGCAAATGCTGGGTTTTAGACCTCCTGGCATGCTTTGCCGCCGACCCAAGACGGATGCTTATGAACCCGAATTTTCTTGATTTCGAACAGCCGATTGCTGACCTGCAAGCCAAAATCGAAGAGTTGCGCTTGGTTGGTAATGATAATTCGCTGAATATCAGTGATGAAATCTCTCGTCTGCAAGACAAAAGCAAAACGCTGACTGAAGATATTTTCGGCAAACTGACCAGCTGGCAGATTGCCCGTCTGGCCCGTCACCCGCGTCGTCCTTACACGCTTGACTACATCGAGCATATCTTCACCGAGTTTGATGAGTTGCACGGCGACCGTCACTTCTCTGACGATGCGGCGATCGTGGGTGGTATTGCGCGTCTGGACGATCAGCCAGTAATGGTGATTGGTCACCAGAAAGGGCGTGAAGTGCGCGAAAAGGTTCGCCGCAACTTCGGCATGCCGCGTCCTGAAGGCTACCGCAAGGCCTGCCGTCTGATGGAAATGGCCGAGCGCTTCAAAATGCCGATCCTGACCTTTATCGATACGCCGGGTGCCTACCCTGGGATTGACGCTGAAGAGCGCAACCAGAGCGAAGCAATTGCCTGGAACCTGCGCGTCATGTCGCGTCTGAAAACACCGATTATCGCCACGGTTATTGGTGAAGGCGGTTCGGGCGGTGCGTTGGCGATCGGTGTTTGCGATCAGTTGAACATGTTGCAGTACTCGACCTACGCGGTTATCTCGCCTGAGGGCTGTGCTTCGATTCTGTGGAAAACGGCCGAGAAGGCGCCGGACGCTGCTGAGGCGATGGGCATTACGGCCGATCGTTTGAAAGGCCTGGGCATCGTGGACAAGGTGATTGGCGAGCCTTTGGGCGGCGCGCACCGTGACCCGGCGGCGGCGTCTGCCACCATTCGTGCCGATCTTATTTCCCAGCTCGACATGCTGAACAAGCTGGATCACGAAACCTTGCTTAAGCGTCGTTATGATCGCTTGATGAGCTACGGTCTCTGATTAAAGGCTGACCCTCACCCCAACCCTCTCCCAAAGGGAGAGGGAGCTGATTGGAGGTGTTCTTGACGCCCCGTGCAGTCAGTTGCCCTCCCAGAGGGAGAGGGAGCTGATTGGAGGTGATCTTGGAGTCGCGCGCAATCAGTTCCCTCTCCCTCCGGGAGAGGGCTAGGGTGAGGGGCTTTTGATTTTGATTAACGGCTGACCCTCACCCCAACCCTCTCTCAAAGGGAGAGGGAGCTGATTGTAGGTGTTCTTGACGCCCCGTGCAGTCAGTTGCCCTCCCAGAGGGAGAGGGCGCTGATTGGAGGTGTTCTTGGCGTCGCGCGCAATCAGTTCCCTCTCCCTCCGGGAGAGGGCTAGGGTGAGGGGCTTTTGATCTTGATGGCTTTTTTTCGCGGGATTGTGTGATGCCCAACCTCTCAATCCAGCTCCTTCAAGCCTTGAAAGCCTGGCGCAAAGCCAAAGCCTGGCACGTCGCCTTCTCCGGCGGTCTTGACTCTACCGTTCTGCTGCATCTTCTCGTTCAACTCCGTCAAACCCATTCACTCCCCCCGATCACCGCTGTCCATGTCCATCATGGTCTTCAGGCGACAGCTGACGCGTGGCCGGCCCATTGCCAGGCGTTGTGTGATGAGTTGAAGGTTCCATTACAGGTCATTCGCGTACAGGTGCAACCTGGCGCAAGCCTTGAGCGGGCTGCGCGGGAGGCGCGCTATCAGGCGTTTGTGGCCTGCACTCGTGCCGATGAGGTGTTGCTGACAGGGCAGCACCGTGATGATCAAGCTGAAACCGTGCTCTTTCGTCTGTTACGTGGCGCTGGGGTGAACGGTCTGGCAGGTATGCCGCGCCAGCGCCGCTTGGGGCAAGGTTCACTGTGTCGACCTTTACTGGACGTGTCCCGAGCCGAACTGGAGGCGTACGCTCATGACCAGCGCCTGACATGGGTTGAAGATCCCTCCAACAGTCAGACAAACTTTTCCCGCAATTATTTGCGTCATGAAGTGCTTCCGGTTCTCGAGCGTCGCTGGCCGCAAGCCACCACCACGCTCGCCCGCAATGCCGATCACTGCGCTGAAGCTCAAGGCTTGCTGAGCGAATTGGCTGAACAGGATTTACAGGCCGCTGTTTCGCCCACAGCGTTCGACTGGCTAGGCGTTCCATCGCTGGAGCTGGCTCCACTTGCCCGTATGTCGCCTGCACGTCAGCGCAACGCCTTGCGTCATTGGCTCAATGCATTCAGTCCCATGCCTGATACGGAGCATTGGGCCGGGTGGGAAACCCTTCGTGATGCCCGTGAAGGGGCGCAGCCGATATGGCGCCTGGCGGGTGGGGAAATGCATCGTGCGAGTGGGCGAGTGTGGTGGCTTTCAGGTGATTGGCTAAAGCCACCTGTTGCGCCCGGATTGTGGATGCAGCCGCAGCATCCGCTCGTCTTGCCGGGTAACGGTTTGCTCAGCCTGCACGGAGATATTCCCGCTGGCTCTGTGCAAGTGAGCTATCGTCAAGGCGGTGAAGTGATGGAGTTGGCACAACGGGGGCATCGCGACCTCAAACGTCTGTTGAACGAGCGCGGTGTTCCGCTGTTTGCCCGTGGCAGATTGCCGCTTGTATCTGTAAATGAGCAGTTATTGGCGGTGGCAAACGTGCCCGGACTGGACTCCAGCCCCTGTGGACGCTGGAAATTACAGTGGCTGCCAACTTCCAGCGATCAAGGTTTGAGCTGAAAGGGGGTTTCCGGTAGACTACGCTCCCTTCTTGATACAACTTCTGTAGATTCACCAGAATTACAGAAGTTGCCGATTACCAAGCAGTCTTTGCTGGGCGATTTTAAAAAAATGTGTGGCTTGTATCGAACCGGTGGTTGCCATCGGTCTGTTCCAACGCAGCAGTTTTTCAAAAGGTGCACTGTGACTAATGCTGGTGATTGGGGGCTTCGGCCTTCCTTCGCTTTCCCCGGCGGCTCTGACCGCTTTAACGCAGACTTCTAGGGTTTTTCATGACGCGCTACATCTTCGTCACGGGCGGTGTTGTTTCTTCATTGGGGAAAGGCATTGCCTCGGCTTCATTGGCAGCCATCCTGGAGGCGCGGGGACTTAAGGTCACCATGCTGAAGCTGGACCCCTACATCAACGTTGATCCGGGCACCATGAGCCCGTTCCAGCACGGTGAAGTGTTCGTCACACACGACGGCGCAGAAACCGACCTGGACTTGGGTCACTACGAGCGGTTTATCCGCACGACGATGACCCAGAACAACAACTTCACCACGGGCCGTGTTTACGAGCACGTTCTGCGCAAGGAGCGCCGTGGTGATTACCTGGGTGCAACCATTCAGGTAATTCCGCACATCACCGACGAAATCAAACGTCGGATCATCAAGGGCGCCGGCGATGCCGACGTAGCGATGGTTGAGATTGGCGGCACTGTGGGTGACATTGAGTCGCAACCGTTCCTCGAAGCAATCCGTCAGTTGCGCATCGAAGTGGGCGCCAAGCGCGCCATGCTGATGCACCTGACACTGGTTCCGTACATCGCCACCGCAGGCGAAACGAAAACCAAACCTACACAGCACTCGGTTAAAGAGCTGCGTTCGATCGGCTTGCAGCCAGATGTTCTGATCTGCCGTTCCGATCACCACGTTGATGTGTCCTCGCGTCGCAAGATTGCGCTGTTCACCAACGTAGAAGAGCGCGCCGTTATTTCGCTGGAAGACGCCGACACCATCTACAAGATCCCGGGCATGCTGCACGCTCAGGGCCTGGATGATTTCGTCGTTGAGCGTTTCGGTCTGGAATGCAACAGCGCTGACCTGTCCGAATGGGACAAAGTGGTCGACGCCAAGCTGAACCCGGAGCACGAAGTCACCATCGCGATGGTAGGCAAGTACATGGAACTGCTGGACGCGTACAAATCGCTGATTGAAGCGATGAGCCACGCCGGTATTTCCAACCGTACCAAGGTCAACCTGCGTTATATCGACTCCGAAGACATCGAAAACAAAGGCACTGAACTGCTTGAAGGCTGTGATGCCATTCTGGTTCCGGGCGGCTTCGGTCTGCGCGGCGTCGAAGGCAAGATCACCGCGGTTCAATATGCACGTGAAAACAAGGTGCCATACCTGGGTATCTGCCTGGGCATGCAGGTAGCGGTTATCGAGTTCGCACGTAATGTGCTGGGCTGGAAAGACGCCAACTCCACCGAGTTTGATCGCAACAGCGGCCATCCGGTAGTGGGTCTGATCACCGAGTGGGAAGACGCCACTGGTGCAGTCGAAACCCGTACCGAAACCTCGGACCTGGGCGGCACCATGCGTCTGGGCGCGCAGGACTGCCAGTTGGCACCCGGCTCCAAGGTGCACGACTGCTATGCCAAAGACGTGATCGTTGAACGTCACCGTCACCGCTACGAAGTGAACAACAACCTGCTGCCTCAGTTGATGGAAGCGGGCCTGAAAGTGACGGGTCGTTCCGGCGACGGCGCGTTGGTAGAAGTGGTTGAAGCACCGGATCATCCTTGGTTCGTCGCTTGCCAGTTCCACCCGGAGTTCACCTCGACGCCACGTGATGGCCATCCATTGTTCACAGGTTTCGTCAAAGCAGCACTGGCGCAACACGAGAAGAAGGCATAAACAGCATGGCGCAAAAGATTATCCGTGTAGGCAATATCGAAATTGCCAACGACAAGCCAATGGTCTTGTTCGGTGGCATGAACGTGCTGGAAAGCCGTGATATGGCCATGCAGGTGTGTGAAGAGTACGTGCGGGTTACCGAAAAGCTCGGTATTCCTTATGTATTCAAGGCCAGTTTCGACAAGGCCAACCGCTCATCTGTCAGCTCGTACCGTGGCCCCGGCCTCGAAGAAGGCATGCGGATTTTCCAGGACATCAAGGCCGCCTTTGGCGTGCCTGTGATCACCGACGTCCACGAGCCTGCGCAAGCAGCCGTGGTCGCGGAAGTTTGCGACATCATCCAGTTGCCGGCTTTCCTGTCGCGCCAGACTGATCTGGTCGTGGCCATGGCCAAGACCGGTGCTGTGATCAACATCAAGAAAGCCCAGTTCCTTGCACCTCAGGAAATGAAACACATCCTGAGCAAATGCGAAGAAGCCGGCAACGATCAGTTGATCCTCTGTGAACGTGGTTCCAGCTTTGGCTACAACAACCTTGTAGTCGACATGCTGGGCTTCGGCATCATGAAGCAGTTCGAATACCCGGTATTTTTCGACGTGACCCACGCGCTGCAAATGCCCGGTGGTCGCGCCGATTCGGCCGGTGGTCGTCGTGCTCAAGTCACCGATCTGGCCAAGGCTGGCATCAGTCAGAGCCTTGCAGGTCTGTTCCTTGAGGCACACCCGGATCCAGACAACGCCAAATGCGACGGCCCTTGTGCCTTGCGTCTGGACAAACTGGAGCCTTTCCTGGCCCAGTTGAAAGCGCTGGATGAGTTGGTTAAGAGTTTTCCGACAATAGAAACCGCGTAAACCCCGTTTCTCCGGTAAAGTACCGCACGATTTCTCGGGCCTCAGGGCCCGAGCCTTATCGTCCGCAAGGTTGCCTGTCATTTACCCCTTGCCGCCGATAACGAAATTTCCCTCAGCTGCGTGTTTTCGTCAACTTTGGAGTATTTACAACAATGGCAAAGATCGTCGACATCAAAGGTCGTGAAGTTCTCGACTCCCGTGGTAACCCCACCGTGGAAGCGGACGTGCTTCTCGACAACGGCATCATCGGCAGCGCTTGCGCGCCGTCCGGTGCTTCCACCGGTTCCCGTGAAGCATTGGAACTGCGTGATGGCGACAAGAGCCGTTACTTGGGCAAAGGCGTTCTAAAAGCCGTTGCCAACATTAACGGCCCTATTCGTGATTTGCTGCTGGGTAAAGACCCGGTTGATCAAAAAGCGCTGGACCACGCGATGATCGCGCTGGACGGCACTGAAAACAAAGGTTCCCTGGGTGCCAATGCCATCCTCGCCGTCTCTTTGGCTGCGGCCAAGGCTGCTGCTCAGGATCAGGACCTGCCGCTGTACGCGCACATTGCCAACCTGAACGGCACGCCGGGTGTTTACTCGATGCCTGTGCCGATGATGAACATCATCAACGGTGGCGAGCACGCTGATAACAACGTCGACATTCAAGAGTTCATGGTGCAGCCAGTCGGTGCCAAGACTTTCTCTGACGCGCTGCGCATGGGCACTGAAATCTTCCATCACCTCAAAGCTGTGCTCAAGGCCCGTGGCCTGAACACTGCTGTAGGCGACGAAGGTGGTTTTGCGCCTGACCTGGCGTCGAACGAAGAAGCGCTGAAAGTAATCTCCGAAGCTATCGCCAATGCCGGTTACACCCTGGGCACAGACGTAACGCTGGCGCTGGATTGCGCTGCCAGCGAATTCTACGAAGACGGCAAGTACAACCTGTCGGGCGAAGGTCAAGTGTTCGATTCCGAAGGCTTTGCTGAATACCTGAAAGGTCTGACTCAGCGTTACCCGATCATCTCTATTGAAGACGGTCTGGACGAGTCTGACTGGGATGGCTGGAAAATCCTGACCGACAAAATTGGTGAGAAGGTTCAGTTGGTCGGTGATGACCTGTTCGTTACCAACACCAAGATTCTGAAAGAGGGCATCGATAAAAAGATCGCCAACTCGATTCTGATCAAGTTCAACCAGATCGGCACCTTGACCGAAACACTGGAAGCTATCCAGATGGCCAAGGCCGCGGGTTACACGGCGGTCATTTCCCACCGTTCGGGCGAAACCGAAGACTCCACCATTGCCGATCTGGCCGTGGGCACGTCGGCTGGGCAGATCAAAACCGGCTCTCTGTGCCGCTCTGATCGCGTTTCCAAGTACAACCAATTGCTGCGCATCGAAGAGCAGTTGGGGGCGAAAGCCAAGTACAACGGTCGCAACGAGTTTCGCGGCTAAGCGGTAGATGGTAAAAAGTCCTCAGATAGTGTCAGAAAATTCGCCAAGTACGGTTTTTTGACACTAGTCTGATGCTTCTGTATACCAAGCCTGGTTCGTCCAGGCTTTGTACTATTCGTTGTTTACGTTTTCGGCATGGCTGTCTTTTCACTGGATACCTGATATTCGATGCGCAGTCCCAATTGGTTGTTTCTCATCTTGCTCTTGCTGCTGGCTGGCCTACAGTATCGTCTGTGGGTGGGAAATGGCAGTTTGGCGCAGGTTACCGACCTGACACAGCAAATCGCTGATCAGCATGCTGAAAATGAAGTGTTGCTGGAGCGTAACCGCGTGCTGGATGCGGAAGTGCTTGAATTGAAAAAAGGCATGGAGACCGTTGAAGAACGAGCCCGCCATGAATTGGGTATGGTCAAGGAGGGCGAAACCCTCTACCAGTTGGCCCAATGAGCTTTTCATCACCGGCCTTTTGGGCCGTGATTCCTGCCGCGGGCGTCGGTGCCCGTATGGCTGCAGACCGTCCCAAGCAGTATTTGCAATTGGGCGGGCGCACTATTCTGGAACACAGCCTTGGCTGTTTTCTCGATCATCCAGGCCTTAAAGGGCTGGTGGTCAGCATTGCTTCTGATGATCCCTTCTGGCCGTCCTTGCCGTCAGCTGCTGACCCGCGTGTGGTGCGGGTTGACGGTGGGCGCGAACGTGCCGACTCGGTGCTCAATGCACTTTTGCATTTACATGCGCACGGCGCGTGCGATGACGATTGGGTATTGGTTCACGATGCGGCCCGGCCGAATCTTTCTCGCGAAGACCTCGACAAACTCTTGGGTGAGTTAGCCGATGATCCTGTAGGTGGCTTGTTAGCCGTGCCTGCACGGGACACCCTTAAAAAGGTGGATAAACAAGGGCGTGCCGTTGCGACGATCGATCGTAGTTTGATCTGGCAGGCATACACACCGCAGATGTTCCGACTGGGTGCATTGCATCGAGCCTTGGCTGATAGTTTGGTGGCTGATGCGAACATTACGGATGAGTCGTCGGCAATGGAGTGGGCAGGTTTGGCCCCGCGCCTGATCGAAGGCCGTTCGGACAACATCAAAGTCACCCGCCCCGAAGACCTGGAATGGCTTCGGTTGCGTTGGGTAAATCGCTGATCGGACCTATAATTCGCGATCGCTTTGTAGCAGCTGCCGAAGGCTGCGTCCGGCTGCGAAGCAGTCGTAAACCCTGAGAATCTAACCTACCTGAGACTCCGCGCAATCTGAGTTCACGGCCGCTTCGCAGCCGGACGCAGCCTTCGGCAGCTGCTACAGGTCTGTGTATTCCACCCGTTTGGCCAATCCTTCTTTTAAGTAGTCCACCAGTTTTCTGACTTTGGGCGACAAGTGCCGCTGTTGCGGATACAGCGCCCAAACTGCGGTGTTAGGCGGTTG
Organism: Pseudomonas sp. TMW22091; assembly: GCF_022496705.1. Lineage (NCBI taxonomy): Bacteria > Pseudomonadati > Pseudomonadota > Gammaproteobacteria > Pseudomonadales > Pseudomonadaceae > Pseudomonas > Pseudomonas sp. TMW22091. The sequence continues at coordinate 170,313 of NZ_SCFI01000006.1, read as the reverse complement.
ATGGGTCTGCAGTAAAGACACCAGTGCCCCGGTCTTTAAATGCTCCAGCACGTAATAGTCTGGCAACTGGCAAAGACCTACGCCGAGCAACGCCGCATCCAGAACCGCCTGCCCGCTGTTACACCGCCAATTGCCCTGTACACGCTGTGAGAATTCGCGGCCATCTTGCTGCAATTGCCATTGATCGGAGCTGCCAATCAAGCAGTTGTGACGGCTCAATTCCGACACGCTATGGGGCCTCCCGTAATGCTCCAGATAGGACGGTGCCGCGCATACGTACATCCGTCTCGGCGCAAGGCGGGTGGCCACCAATCTGGAGTCCTGCAAGCGACCCAGTCGTATGGCGAGATCGAGACTCTCATGTACCAGATCCAACGTGCGATTGGTCAGCTCAATGTCCACCCGTAGCTGGGGGTACATGCCCATAAAACGTGTGACCAACGGCACAATAAAGCGCTCCCCGTAAGCCACCGCGCAGGTCATGCGCAACATGCCTTTGGGTTCGCTGGATAAGTCGCCCACAGCCCGTAGTGCCTCTTCGCGCCCGTCTTGCAAACGCTGACAGTGCTGCAAAAAAGTTTGGCCTGCCTCCGTCAGCGTGACCCGTCGCGTACTGCGATAAAACAATCGGGTCTGTAAACGCTCTTCGAGGCGCGCCACCTGGCGGCTGATATGGGATGAAGAAACGCCAAGTCGCTCGGCCGCTGCGGTGAATTGGCCGCATTCAGCCACCGCAACAAACTCATCAATACCTTCCCAGCGGTTTTCATTCACGCTTATTGTCCCTGTGTAGCAATAATGTTTTGCTTTTAACTGGATTATTCATCAAACAGCGCTCAACTACACTGTCCGTCTTGTTTGTACTTTGTTGGAGACGATTGATGATCAAGTCCCGTGCTGCTGTAGCGTTCGAAGCCAAAAAACCGCTTGAGATCGTAGAAGTTGATGTTGCCATGCCCAAGGCGGGTGAAGTACTGCTGCGGGTTGTTGCCTCCGGTGTCTGTCATACCGACGCATACACCTTGTCGGGCGCTGACCCGGAAGGCATCTTCCCCTCGATTTTAGGCCACGAAGGCGGTGCTATCGTTGAGGCCATTGGCGAGGGCGTTACCTCAGTTGCGGTCGGTGACCATGTAATCCCGCTTTACACGCCTGAGTGCGGCAAGTGCAAATTTTGCCTGTCTGGCAAGACCAACTTGTGTCAGGCCATTCGTGCGACTCAAGGCAAAGGCCTGATGCCTGACGGCACTACGCGCTTCTCCTATAAAGGTCAGCCTATTTTCCACTACATGGGTACCTCGACATTCTCTGAGTACACCGTGGTGCCAGAAATTTCTGTGGCCAAGATTCAAAAAGAGGCGCCGCTTGAGAAGGTGTGTCTGCTTGGGTGTGGCGTGACCACCGGGATTGGTGCAGTCCTCAATACGGCCAAGGTCAAGCCGGGTGACACCGTGGCCATTTTCGGTCTGGGTGGCATTGGCCTGTCAGCGGTTATTGGTGCGGTCAAAGCCAAGGCGGCGCGGATCATCGCCATTGATATTAACCCGGCCAAATTTGAAATTGCCCGTCAGCTGGGCGCAACCGACTGCGTCAATCCAAAAGACTTTGATCGTCCGATTCAGGAAGTGATCGTGGATATGACAGACGGTGGCGTCGACTTCTCTTTCGAATGCATCGGCAATGTGCAGCTTATGCGTGCGGCACTGGAGTGCTGCCACAAGGGCTGGGGCGAGTCCGTCATCATCGGCGTTGCCGGTGCTGGCCAAGAAATTTCGACCCGTCCATTCCAATTGGTCACCGGTCGCGTCTGGCGTGGTTCGGCATTTGGCGGCGTACGTGGTCGCAGCGAGTTGCCAAGCTATGTGGACATGGCACAGAGCGGCGAGATCCCGCTGGATACGTTCATCACCCACACCATGGGTCTGGAAGACATCAACAAGGCTTTCGACCTGATGCACGAAGGCAAAAGCATCCGCACGGTTATCCACTTCTAACCCATAGCTGAAAGTTGCAAGCCTCAAGCGACAAGTGGGAGATACAGCCCCGCCTGCTTTTAACTTGAAGCTTGCAGCTTAAAACGTGGAGCTGCTTCTTATGCCCTTAACAAATATTTCCTGCCAGAAAAGCTTTGGCGGTTGGCACAAGCGTTACAAGCACCGCTCTGAGGTGTTGGGTTGCGACATGGTGTTTGCCGTGTACTTGCCACCGCAAGCGGAGCAGGGCGCAACATTACCTGTGCTGTATTGGTTGTCGGGTCTGACCTGCACCGACGAGAACTTCATGCACAAGGCCGGTGCAATGAAAATGGCCGCTGAATTAGGGCTGATTATTGTTGCGCCGGACACCAGTCCTCGTGGCGAAGGCGTACCGGATGACCCCCAGGGCGCGTGGGATTTTGGCCTGGGAGCCGGTTTTTACCTGAACGCGACACAGCAGCCGTGGGCCCAGCATTACCAGATGCACGATTATGTGGTGCACGAGTTGCCTGCATTGGTTGAAGCTCACTTTCCAGCCTCGCAAAAGCGTGGCATCAGCGGCCATTCGATGGGTGGGCATGGTGCTTTGGTGTGTGCATTGCGTAATCCAGGGCGCTATCAATCGGTGTCGGCTTTTGCGCCGATCAGCAACCCGATGGATTGTCCTTGGGGGCAAAAGGCTTTTTCCCACTATTTGGGTGATGAGCGTGCACGCTGGCGTGAGTGGGATGCCAGTGTGTTGATAAGCGAGGCCAAGGAAAAGCTGCCGCTGCTGGTGGATCAGGGCGATCGTGATGACTTCTTGACGGTGCAACTCAAGCCAGAAGCGCTTCAACAAGCGGCAAAGTTGGCCAATCATCCGCTGACCTTGCGTCTGCAACCCGGCTATGACCACAGCTATTTTTTCATTGCCAGTTTCATTGACGACCACTTGCGTCACCACGCAAGCGCACTAAGTGCTTAATAGTAGGTAGAATCACGCCCTGACTTAATCGGGGCGTTTTTTTATGCGTATTGGCCACGGCTATGATGTGCACTGTTTTGCTGAAGGCGACTTTATAACCTTGGGCGGTGTACGAATCCCCCATAAATTCGGGCTGTTGGCCCACTCCGATGGCGACGTGCTGTTGCATGCACTCAGCGATGCTTTGCTGGGGGCTGCGGCACTGGGCGACATCGGCAAGCATTTCCCTGACACCGACCCGCAATTCAAGGGCGCTGACAGTCGCGTCCTGTTGCGCCATGTCGTGAGTCTTATCCATGCCAAGGGCTGGAAGGTCGGCAATGTCGACAACACGATCATTGCTCAGGCGCCAAAAATGGCGCCGCATATCGAAACCATGCGTGCGTTGATTGCCGCGGATCTAGAGGTTGATTTGGACCAGGTAAACGTAAAAGCCACTACCACTGAAAAGCTGGGCTTTGTAGGGCGTGAAGAAGGTATTGCCGTGCACGCCATTGCTTTGTTGGTTCGCGCATGAACGAGTTTGATCTGCTGGGGCCGCTGGCTTACGGCGAGCCTTTAGGCTCGGCAGTGCTCAAAGCCACGGCTGAAGATTTTCAGGTAGATGAAGTGCTGGACATACCGTTGTCCGGAGACGGCGAGCACCTGTGGCTGTGGGTTGAAAAGCGTGGTCTGAACACCGAAGAAGCGGCACGGCGTATCGCCAAGGCGGCCGGTGTTCCCTTGCGCACAGTCAGCTATGCAGGTCTCAAGGATCGCCAGGCACTGACGCGTCAATGGTTCAGCGTACAGCTGCCAGGCAAGGCTGATCCTGACTTGTCGGCCGCTGAAAATGACACGCTGAAGATACTCAAAACCTCCCGGCATAAACGTAAATTACAGCGTGGCGCCCATGCGGCCAACGGTTTTACCTTGCGTCTGACGCAGCTGGATGCCGACAAGGAGGCGTTGCAGCAGCGTCTGGAATTGATTAGCCGGCAAGGCGTGCCGAACTATTTTGGCAGCCAGCGTTTTGGCTGGCAGGGCGGAAATGTGGGCGAGGCACGCGATTATGCCGCTCGCAAAGCGTTGCCTGAGCAGCGCAATGTCCGTTCGCGTCTGCTGTCCACGGCCCGCAGCTACCTGTTCAATCAGGTGCTGGCTGCGCGGGTAGCCGATGGCTCCTGGCAGCGTGCTCAAGTCGGTGACTTGCTGGCTTTTACCGACAGTCGAAGTTTCTTCCCTGCGGGCGAAGCCGAGTGCAACGATCCGCGACTGGCGATTCTTGATCTTCATCCAACCGGCCCTCTGTGGGGCGAGGGTGAGTCTGCAACCACCCACGCGACCCATGTGCTGGAGCAGTCGGTCGCCGCACGTGAAGCCGACCTGCGTGACTGGCTGGTGCGTGCCGGCATGAGCCATGAGCGGCGTATTTTGCGACTGCCCATTGGGCGGTTGACGTGGCATTATCCGGAGCCTGACATTCTGCAACTCGAATTTGTTCTGCCGGCCGGATGCTTCGCCACTGTTCTGGTGCGCGAACTTGTTGATCTGGTGCCTTTGGGTCAAACGGACAACTTATGCGTATTCTGATTTCTAACGATGATGGGGTCACCGCTCCGGGCTTGGCTGCGCTTTATGGCGCGCTTGAAGATTATTGCGAGTGCGTGGTAATTGCTCCTGATCAAGACAAAAGCGGTGCGAGCAGCTCATTGACGCTTGATCGCCCGCTGCACCCGCAGACCCTGAGTAATGGCTTTGTCAGCATTAACGGGACCCCCACCGATTGCGTCCATCTGGGTATTCACGGCTTGTTGAATCAGCAGCCGGATATGGTGGTGTCGGGCATCAATCTGGGCGCCAATCTGGGTGACGACGTGCTGTATTCAGGCACTGTAGCGGCAGCGCTAGAAGGGCGTTTTCTCGATCTCCCTTCGTTTGCCTTCTCGTTGGTTTCACGTCAGGTCGACAACTTGCCAACGGCGGCTCATTTCGCCCGTAAGTTGGTAGAAGCCCATGCATCGCTGAATTTACCGCCACGTACGGTTCTCAACGTCAACATCCCTAATTTGCCCCTTGAGAAAATTCGCGGTATCCAGCTCACCCGCTTGGGCCACCGTGCCCGAGCATCCGCGCCGGTACGGGTTGTCGATCCTCGCGGTAAAGCGGGCTACTGGATTGCAGCGGCCGGGGATGTCGAGGATGGCGGTGAAGGCACGGATTTCCATGCAGTAATGCAGGGGTATGTTTCTATCACTGCGCTGCAACTGGACCGTACGTTTGGCGATGGTTTCAAAAACCTTGCCAGCTGGTTGGAGGGTTTGGGTTGAAGGGGCGTGAGCAAGATGGGCTGATGCACAGAGGCATTGGCATGACCTCGGAACGTACCCGTGAGCGTCTGATTCAGCGCTTGCTGGAAGAGGGTATTGTCAACCGCAACGTATTAGAGGTCATTCGCCGTACACCGCGTCATCTGTTTGTCGATGAAGCACTGGCGCATCGTGCCTACGAAGACACCGCGCTGCCGATTGGAAATAACCAGACCATCTCCCAACCCTACATGGTGGCGCGCATGAGCGAGCTTCTACTGGAGGACGGGCCGCTGGACAAGGTCATGGAGATCGGCACCGGTTCAGGCTATCAAACAGCAATCTTGTCGCAGCTGGTGGAGCGGATCTTTTCGGTCGAGCGGATCAAGGTGCTTCAGGATCGTGCCAAAGAGCGTCTGCTCGAACTGAACCTGCGTAATGTCGTGTTCCGTTGGGGGGATGGCTGGGAAGGCTGGCCGGCTTTGGCTCCCTACAACGGCATTATCGTGACCGCTGTGGCGACCGATGTTCCTCAGGCCTTGCTGGATCAGTTGGCCCCGGGTGGAAGGCTGGTCATTCCGGTAGGCGCTGGCGAGGTTCAGCAGTTGATGCTGATCGTGCGCGAGGAGCACGGTTTCGCCCGGCGGGTTATTGGCAATGTCCGATTTGTGCCCTTACTCAATGGGCCGTTGGCCTAGCCTTTATTCAAGCCTAGTGAATTATAGGGCGGGCCGCAGGTCATAAAGGCCATTGGCCGGCCCTGCTGAGTGCGTGTTTGTGCGTATAAACGCTTGTTTATGGGACGGCTTTGCTCTTAGCAAAGCTGTACAGCCAGTTATACTTGCGGTTGAACCAAGCCAGTACTGGCACTCTAATATTTAACCACCATCTAAAAGGGAGCGGCGGGTGAGTCTCACAGTCATTGCGCAGCGTATGGATATCAAAAGCTATCAGAGGCTGGTGGTCGGTCTACTCCTGAGTGCGACTCTGCTTTTGTTGGCGGCGTGCTCCAGCACACCGAAGAATGGCGTACGGGTCGTTGATCGCAATGGCGTTGCTCAGCGTCCTGCTGTAACGACCGGGCAGTACGTCGTTCGACGCGGCGACACGCTGTTTTCGATTGCCTTCCGTTACGGCTGGGACTGGAAAGCATTGGCCGCCCGGAACAAGATTGATCCGCCCTTTACGATTGTCCCTGGTCAGACGATACGTTTCGATGGGCGTGCCGGAACCGTGCCTTCCGGGGGTACTACAACCACCGTGGTGTCTTCCTCTGCAGGTACTAAAACCACCGTAATCAAGCGTCCGGCCACCACGTCTAAAGCGACTGTGGCGCCAGCCCCATTACCCGCAGGCCCTGCTCCCAAAGGCTGGGGATGGCCTTCTGATGGCATTTTGATCGGTAAATTTTCTTCAAACGGTAGTTTGAATAAAGGTATTGATATCGCCGGAGATTTGGGACAGCCTGTTTTGGCTGCGTCTGATGGGTCAGTTGTTTACGCCGGCAGTGGATTGAGGGGCTACGGCGAATTAGTCATCATCAAACACAGTGACACCTACGTCAGTGCCTACGGTCATAACCGCAGGTTGTTGGTTCGGGAGGGGCAGCAGGTCAAGGTCGGACAGACAATTGCCGAAATGGGGTCAACTGGTACAGACCGGGTGAAACTTCACTTTGAGATTCGCCGTCAGGGTAAACCTGTAGATCCACTGCAATTCCTTCCACGACGTTGATCGGTTACCAGCCTGTTCCTGATGTAGCTAAGGAGCAGGTTCCAGCATTGCCAAGGATTAAGGCGGTGCTTGAGCTTGAGGTCGAACTCACCAAAGGACTATATCAATGGCTCTCAACAAAGAAGTGCCGGGGTTTGACATCGACGATGAGGTGCTCCTTATGGACGCCGACATCGATAACGACTTGATGTCAGAAGAAGACGATTCACCCCCTGCATCCCGCACCAAGTCTAAGAAAACTGTAGCAGCCAAACAGCACAAGTACATTGATTACACCCGGGCGCTTGATGCAACCCAGCTGTACCTCAATGAAATTGGCTTTTCGCCGCTGCTCTCTCCTGCAGAAGAAGTTCACTTTGCACGCTTGTCGCAAAGCGGAGACCCTGCCGGACGTAAGCGCATGATTGAAAGTAACTTGCGACTGGTGGTGAAAATTGCCCGGCGTTATGTCAATCGTGGCTTATCGCTGCTCGATCTGATTGAAGAGGGCAATCTGGGGCTGATTCGGGCTGTCGAAAAGTTTGATCCCGAACGAGGGTTTCGTTTTTCGACGTATGCAACGTGGTGGATCCGTCAAACAATTGAGCGGGCCATCATGAACCAGACCCGTACCATTCGTTTGCCCATCCATGTCGTCAAAGAGCTTAATGTCTACCTGCGAGCCGCTCGCGAACTGACACAAAAACTCGATCATGAACCTTCCCCTGAAGAAATCGCCAATCTGCTCGAAAAACCTGTCGCAGAGGTCAAGCGCATGCTTGGACTCAACGAGCGGGTATCGTCTGTTGACGTGTCTCTGGGGCCAGATTCCGATAAAACGCTGCTTGATACCCTTACCGATGACCGTCCTACAGATCCGTGTGATCTGCTGCAGGATGTTGACTTGTCGCAAAGTATTGATCAGTGGTTATCTGAACTGACCGACAAACAACGTGAAGTGGTGATTCGCCGCTTCGGTTTACGTGGCCATGAAAGCAGCACGCTGGAGGACGTTGGTCTTGAGATTGGCCTGACACGCGAGCGTGTACGCCAGATTCAGGTCGAGGGGCTTAAGCGTCTGCGAGAGATCCTTGAGCGCAATGGTCTTTCGAGTGAGTCGCTGTTTCAGTAATACCGGTTTTTGATATGACTTAAATGCCCTGGGCTGATGGCTCAGGGCATTTTTTTATGTTCGATAACCCTTGTTGGGACTCGGCTCTAGCTATTTGAGCAGCCGTTACCCATCGCACTGTATTGCATGGTGTGCTCTTGGCCCTGGTGGTCAAGGTAAGTCATTTGCAGGGAAACCACGCCGCAGACATCTTCAGGAACGGGATCCATGTGTACCACTTTGGCAATGTCCAGATTAGAGCTGTACGTGTATTGCTCTGCAGCGGGTTGATCGGCAAAGGCCATTTGGCTGCCCAGCACGACGAAAGAAGCGGCAACCAACGTTCTAAACAGTTTCATTATCTATGTCCCAACAGTGCAAACGAATGACGTCTTCAGTCGCAGGTAAATAGGCTGAAGGCACTACGAAACGTGGGTGGGTGGTTTGCTTGGACCCTGACAGGCTGGCGTTTCGTGGCTTTGTTTGGAAGCTGTACCCATTTTAGGCTCATGGCGTTTTGGATAAATCCCAAAGACTGGAAAGCAATGTTGGAGAAACAGTAACAATCCGGTGTGCAGGTTCAGGGCGTTCCTTTGTGATCTTTTAGCCGCTGGAGCTGGCATTCGTTCCGCGCGAGGCGGTGGAGGGTTATGGGTTAAACGGGCCTTTGCTGTCGTTGGTTGTAAGCCTTTGCTTACATCTGATGTAAGTGAAGCGCTTAAAAAACCGTCATAAACTTGTTGTCTCTGGATTTACTAATCTATCTCATTGATTTTAAACGGTTTTTATTTTATCAAAGTCGACAATAGGTAATAAGAACCTGTAACTGATGCGCTTGCGCCAATTTTTTAAAACTTTAATATCTCAACTGTGTCGACGGATTGATACGGCGCTCAAGGATGAACGTCAGAGGACATCGCAGGACGCGATTCATCAGGATGATGAGAAGGAAAAAAGGGACTAGGGAAAAAATGTGGGCGGGTCAAACCGCCCCTTTTTTTGCCAGAATTAAAGCAAAACGCCCAAGACTAATATCTTGGGCGTTTTGCGTTGCGCGGGTTTAAAGGCTGTCTGATTTCGCCTTTATGATGGCGCCTTACAGCGTTGGGTAGTCGATGTAGCCGACTGGGCCTTTGGCATAAAACGTTTCAGGGTGCGCCTCGTTGAGAGGAGCATCGGCCTTCAGGCGCGCAGGCAAGTCTGGGTTGGCGATAAAGGGTACACCGAACGCCACAGCGTCCGCTTTCCCCGCAGCTATCCAGGCATTTGCGCTTTCTTTGGTGAACTGCTCATTGATGATGTAAGGCCCGCCAAACGCAGCTTTAAGCTGTGGTCCGAGGCTGTCGGTGCCTTCTTTTTCACGCGAGCAAATAAATGCAATACCGCGCTTGCCCAATTCACTGGCCACATAGCTGAAGGTTTCAGCCAGATTGTCATCGCCCATGTCGTGCAAGTCGGCACGTGGCGAGAGGTGCACGCCAACCCGGCCTGCGCCCCAGACTTCAATGGCGGCATCGGTGACTTCCAGCAGCAGACGTGCGCGGTTTTCCAGGCTGCCGCCGTATTGGTCCGTACGCTTGTTGGTACTGCTTTGCAGGAACTGATCAAGCAAGTAGCCGTTGGCGCCATGAATTTCCACGCCGTCAAAACCTGCTGCCTTGGCGTTTTCGGAACCTGTGCGATAAGCCTCCACGATCTCGGCTATTTCGGCGGTTTCCAGCGCGCGCGGTACCGGGAAATCAGCCTTTGGGCGAACCAGGCTGACATGGCCCTTGGCTGCAATGGCGCTCGGTGCTACAGGAGCTTCCCCATTGAGATACATCGGGTGTGAGATCCGGCCTACGTGCCAGAGCTGCAACATAATGCGCCCGCCGGCAGCATGAATGGCCTTGGTGATGTTGGTCCAGCCGCGTACCTGATCGTCAGACCAGATGCCAGGCGTATCCGGGTAGCCGACGCCCATTGGCGTTACCGAAGTGGCCTCGCTGAGAATCAGCCCGGCAGATGCGCGTTGAACGTAATACTCCGCCATTAGCGCATTCGGGACGCGTCCTTCATCAGCGCGGCAGCGGGTTAATGGAGCCATGATGATGCGATTGGGCAGTTCAAGGTCGCCCAGCTTGATCGGATCGAAAATAGTCGTCATTTATACAGCCCTCTCAAGAGTCAATGTGTGGCAGTCGCCAGCTCGGGGTTGCCGGCCTGGCGAAATGTAATCAGTGTGATCAGCAGCGCGAGCACCGCCAGGGCAGCCGCTGCGAGTGGCACGCTGGTGAGGCCAAAGCCGTGGGCAATGACGCTGCCCCCAACCCAGGCACCCAGTGCGTTGCCAATGTTGAAAGCGCCAATGTTCAGGGTCGATACCAGGTTGGGCGCGGCTTTGCCGAAGGTCACAACGTTCACTTGCAGGGCAGGCACGGCAGCAAACGCTGCAGTGGCCCAGAGGAACAGCGTGATCTCAGTCGGGATCACGGCTACGGCGGTCCAGCTCAATGCAGTTGAAATGACTGCCATTGCGATAAATACGCCGATCAAGGTCGCAGCCAAACGCTTGTCTGCCAGTTTGCCGCCGATAATGTTACCCACCGTCAGGCCCAGGCCGATCAACAGCAACGTCCAGGTCACGCCTTTGGGCGACACCCCTGTCACATCGCCAAGCAAGGGGGCGACATAGGTGAACAGGGTGAACATCGACGCAGAAAACAACGCGGTCATACTCAACGACAGCCAGATGCCTGCGCCTTTTAGCGCTGCCAATTCAGCACGCATGTCGAGCTTCTCTTCGTCGCGTTTGGCAGGCAAAAAGCGGATCAGGCCGATTAGCGCTACAACACCAATAACGGTCACTGCAAAGAAAGTCGATCGCCAGCCCGCTGCTTGCCCCAGCGCAGTACCCAGCGGCACGCCCAGTACGTTGGCCAAGGTCAGGCCGGTAAACATCAATGCCACTGCCGAAGCGCGTTTGTTGGCGGGCACCAGGCCAGCAGCGACCACGGAGCCAATCCCGAAAAACGCACCGTGACACAGAGCAGTGACTACGCGGGCAAACATGAGCACGTTGTAATCACTGGCCAGTGCGCAGAGCAGGTTGCCAATGATGAAAATCACCATCAATGCAACAAGGGCGGCCTTGCGCGGCAGTTTTGCAGTTGCCAGCGCCATGAAGGGAGCACCGATAGCCACGCCCAACGCATAACCGGTTACCAGCCAGCCCGCTCCGGGAATAGAGACACCAAGATCAGCTGCGACATCGGGCAGCAAACCCATGATGACGAATTCCGTGGTGCCGATGGCAAAAGCGCTGAGCGCCAGAATAAGTAGCGAGAGGGGCATGAATATCCTTGTTAAAGCTCTTGGCTCAATGTGGCGAGAAACGCTTGAATGGTTTCTTCGTTACGTTTAAAAAAATGCCACTGACCTACCTTCTGGCTGCTGATCAGGCCAGCGCGCTGGAGGGTGGCCAGGTGGGCGGACACCGTGGATTGCGACAGGCCCAGGCATTGGTCGAACTGCCCGGCGCAGACACCGTGTTCGGTGCTGTGAAGCTGGTCCGGAAATTCGGTTTTAGGGTCTTTGAGTAAACGGATGATTTCTCGGCGTACTGGGTGTGCCAGCGCTTTTATTATTTCGTCGAGGTCGATCGGCATGGTGGCAGTGCTCAATGAAGTGCAGCGTTATATCGCGATGAGGCGAACTTTAAATCGTTATATCGCGATATACAAATATGAATTCGATCTGAGATCAGCTCGAATCGGTATATCGGGTTATAACGATATTGGAGTGGCAGTGCTAAACTGCGCGCATGAATTATCTCGCACATCTGCACCTCGGCGGCCAGCGGCCTGAAGAATTGCTCGGTAGTCTTTATGGCGACTTCGTCAAAGGCCGCTTGCAAGGTGAATACAGCCCAGTCATTGAATCAGCGATACAGCTGCACCGCAGCATCGATGTATTCACTGACGCCCATCCTTTAGTCGATCAATCCCTGTCTCGCTTTAGCCATACCCGCCGTCGCTATGCGGGCATTGTGCTGGATGTTTTTTTCGATCATTGCCTGGCGCGGGACTGGGCGTTCTACGCCGAGGTCCCATTAGAGCGTTTTACTTCAGGTTTTTACCGCGTGCTGGAGGCACAACCGCAATTGCCCAAACGCTTGGCTGCAATCGCGCCCCACATGGCTGCGCATGACTGGCTGGGTTCGTATCGGCAGTTTTCGGTTCTGGAGAGAGTGTTCAACGGGATTGCGCGGCGTCTGTCGAAGCCTGAGGAGCTGGCGGGGGCCATGCAGGATTTGCGGCTTCTGTATGAACCCCTCAGTGAGGATTTTCGAGCGTTTTATCCGCAATTGCAGGCGTTTGCCGCCTCTCAGCTGACCACCATAGGTGAGCCTGCAGGAAATGCAGGCTCTTCTTCTTAGGCGTTCTGAAGGCTGAGCCCATCATCCAGAGGCTCTTTAGAGGTCGTTGTCGATCCTGTTAAAGCCTGTTTTATGGCTTCCTGTGCCCTATGGGCGAGCACAGCTCGGGATTGGTGTTGGCTGTCGATCGGTTCAAGCAGATGGATTTCTACGCTGGCTTGACGGTGAGCACACAAGCGCAGCAGGTGTGACAGCAAATCGTCATCACCTATAAAGGGGGCAACCCGGTCATTCTCGCCATCGCGTAAATAGCGAATGGCGACGGGTTGTATGTGCACTTGGCTTTCAGTGGCTGCCGACAACAACCGACCATGAAATGTGCGCACTGAGTGCCCGTCGGTGGTGGTGCCTTCGGGGAACATCAGCAGGGGCAGCTGTTGTTGCAGATGGCGCTTCATCTGATCGCGTATGTGATGACTCTCGCCCGCACCTCTGCGAATAAAAAGGCTCCCGGCCTTGGCTGCCAGCCAGCCTGCTACAGGCCATGAACGCACTTCTGCCTTGGATAGAAAAGACACTGGCGTCAGTTGCCCGAGCAGCGCAATGTCGGTCCACGATACGTGGTTGCTGACCCATAGCATGGGGGTTGCTGGCAGTTCGCCCACTACCGTGATGCGAAAGGGCAGGGCATTGCTCAGGCGAGCCATAAAGAACTGTGACCATCGTTGCCGCAGCGCCGGCGTCTTGCTCGGCCGCACATGCGCCAGCAGCCCAAAGATGCAAACCATGCCCAATCCCAACATTACAACGCCCAGAACCCGTGCGAGCCGAGTGTATTGACGCAGGCGGTTCATTACATCGCCGCCTTGAAGTGACGCGCGTAACGCGGGCACAGCTCGTCACGTTTGAGCAGAATAAATACATCGGCGACCTGAAAGTCTTCATCCCAGCAGGGCTCGCCGCAAATCTTTGCGCCCAGACGCATGTAGGCTTTGAGTAAGGGCGGCATTTCGGTGATCACGTTGGCCGGTATATCCAGTGGCGGCAACGGCTTTTTCGGCTGTGCGTGCAAATGCTCGGTGCATAAATACCGCTCTCGCAGTCGTTGCATGATGGCCTGGGCCTGCATGCCGCCGTCTTGCATCGGGATGCTTGCGCAGCCCATCAGGTAGCGATAGTCACCTTGATTGAGGACTTCAGCCAGTTCCCCCCAGAGCACGGCGATAGTGCCACCATTACGGTAAGCAGGATCGACACAGGTTCGACCAATCTCAAGCACCGGTCCTTTTAAGTGAGCAAGACCGTTAAGGTTGAACTCTTGCTCACTGTAAAAGTTGCCCACCCTCTGTGCTGCTTCATGATCCAGCAAGCGAGTGGTGGCGACCAATTGGCCGCTATTGAGGTCGCGAACACCGATGTGGGCGCAATGAGCGTCGTAAGTGTCGATGTCCAACCCAGGCACGGCACTTTTGAGGGCTGCCTTCAGTTCCCCACTGAATACACGAAAGCGCAGGGCTTGAGCTTCACGCACAGCGTTGCAGGTGGTCAGGCGTTCTGCCTGCAAGCGTCGTTCTGGGGACGTGGCGCGAATACGGGCGATCTGAGACATTGCGAATCTCCGTGCAGGCTTTTTGCCCGCTTTGGGTTTCTGCCAATCGACTGAGGTGTGCAACTTCAAGCTAGGCAGGCGCAATGTCATCAGCATGACGCTGAGATGACGCTTGTATGACAGAGGTTACGCAAACACGTGCAGGTTGAACTGTGGGTATGCGTTAGCGTCATAGGGCAGTGTTAGAAAATTCTGCCCATACTGTGATCTCAGGGTAATGTTCGCCCACGTTTAACTGCCGATGAGTTTTTATGTTTAAAACGCTCCTATCTTCTATGTATGCCTTGTTGCTGACGCTCGGGGTGAGCCTGTCGGCTCAAGCCAGTTGGTACCTTGACGGAGAGTCGTCGCGGCTGTCTTTCATTACGACGCAGAATGCGAACGTCTCCAATCTTCATCGTTTTCTGGTGTTGCACGGCAAAGTAGAGCGCAATGGCCGTGCGCAATTGCGTATCGAAATGGATTCAGTCAATAGCGCAGTGCCTTTGCGCGATGAGCGCATGCGCGACGTGTTATTTGATTTCAAGCACTTCCCGGAAGCGCAGGTCACCACCCAGATTGATTTGCAGCCTATTAATGATTTGGCCAACGGGGCACAACTGGAGTTGCATCTTCCTGTTACGGTCAGCTTGCGAGGCAAACAACACACCTATGAAGCCCAATTGCTGGCTACCCGTCTCGATGAGCGCCGCTTTCAAGTGGTGACCCTTGAGCCGTTGATGCTTCAGGCTGAAGATTTTGGTTTGCAACCAGAGCTTGAGGCGTTGCGCAAAATAGCGGGTTTGTCGGCCATCAGTTTTTCGGTACCGGTGGGTGCGGTACTGATCTTTACGGCGCGCTGACATGGCGGGCGCAGTGTTCCCGTGGCGTGGTGCCAATCAATTTGATTTGCTGATTGACGGGTCTGAATTTTTCCCTCGAATGTTGGCTGCTATAGATCAGGCGCAAGCCCATGTTGATCTGGAGCTGTATCTGGTTGAGGCAGGTCGTTGCGCAGAAGCCATTGTTCAGGCGCTGGAGCAGGCCGCCCGGCGTGAAGTGAAAGTGCGCTGCTTGTTTGATGGCTATGGTTGCCTGGCATTTACCATGGGGCTGCGTCGTCGCTTGACGGATGCAGGCGTAGAACTGCGTTTTTACAATCCCCTGAGCTGGCGCCGAGGGGTAAACAACCTCTATCGCGATCATCGCAAGTTGTTGCTGGTAGACCAGAAGTTGGCGGTGGTCGGTGGCACGGGCGTTACGGATGAATTCTGGCAGCCTGACGACAACAGATGCGAGTGGCATGAGGTAATGGTTGCGATTAAGGGCCCCTTGGTTCAAGACTGGCAGATGCTGTTCGATCGTCAATGGCGCGCCAATATAAGTCGTAAGGCGTGGCGGCCAGCCACTCACTTTGGCTTGCCGCGTTTGCCGAGCGCACCTCGGGAGCGCGAGGGCATGGGGCGTGTGGCCTATGCCGATGCGCATCAACACCGCGATATCCTGCACTCGCTGATACAAGCGATCAACGGTGCAAAGGAGCGCATCTGGTTGGCGACCCCGTATTTTCTGCCTACATGGGGCGTGCGCCGCTCTCTGCGGCGTGCAGCCAGTCGAGGGGTGGATGTGCGGCTGTTATTGACCGGTCCACGCACTGATCATCCGTCTGTACGTTATGCGGGGCACCGGTATTACCCTCGGCTACTTAAGTCAGGCGTACAAATATTCGAATATCAGCCGTGTTTTTTGCATCTGAAGATGGTCCTGGTCGACGACTGGGTCAGTCTGGGCTCTTGCAATTTTGACCATTGGAATTTGCGCTTCAACCTTGAGGCCAATCTTGAAGCACTCGATCCTGTGTTGACGCAGGCCGTGGTCGTCAGTTTTGTGAACGATTTTAGTCAAAGCCAGCCAATCAGTTTGCAAGCCTGGCAAAGAAGGCCGCTGTGGGGGCGCGTCAAACAGCGAATTTGGGGGTGGGTGGATCGTCTGGTGGTGAATATTCTGGGTCGTCGACAATAAGCCTTAAGTGTTCTGGCTTCTTTTTAGGCATCAACGCAGACATTTGCTCAACATGCGGTTACATAGTTTGGCAGAACGTGCAAAATCGAGCGCACCTTGCAAGCGCTGGAGAGTGGCAGGGATGATCTCAAGGAGCATTTTGCATGACTGCATCGCTATTAATCGCTGTACTGGCATCTGGCTTTATTTATGGCATCACTCCGGGGCCTGGAGTGTTGGCGGTCTTTGGTATTGGAGCCGCTCGCGGGCGGCGTGCCGGAGCCGGTTTTTTATGCGGGCATTTGCTGGGCGATGTGTTGTGGTGCAGTACCGCATTGATTGCCATCGTGGGCGCGCGTGAATTTGGCAGTACCACTTTCAATGTGCTTGGCTTAATCAGTGGGCTTTATCTGTTTTGGTTAGGGCTGCGTGCAGTGCGTGCTCAACACAGCAGTGGCGGCCAGCAAGGACCGTCTCGTCAACCCTTTGCCCACGGCGTGGTCTTTGGCCTGACCAACCCTAAAGCCTATCCGGTTGCAGTGGCTACGTTTACTGCGCTGCTTTCCAGTCGAGCACAACTTTTGACTTGGGATATGTTGCCGTGGCTCATTGCGTTGAGTTTTGTGGGCGGCGCGGCTGCTTACCTGATTTTGATCGGTGTTGTAGGTGCGGGGCACGTCCGTGCGGTGTATCAGCGCCATGAGGTACTGATTACCCGGTTGTGCGGGGTTATGTTTATCGGTTTTGCTATCAGTGCGTTGATGCATGCTTTGCCCGGCTTGCTGTACGCGCTTCGGTGAAACGGCGACTCGTTTGTGGCTCGTTTTAGGCTGAAAGTTAACAATGTAAAATCTTGAGGCGCCAGGTTGGCTATGGACTTAAAAGGATATCTGTCTCAAGTCAGTTTTATTGACCTGTTACTCGATGCTATATGCGTGGTCGACCGTAATGGTCGCTTTGTATATGTCAGTGCTGCTTGCGAGCGTATTTTCGGTTACGAGCAAGATGAACTGATTGGTCAGCCCGTCATGGCGCTTGTACATCCAGCTGATCGTGCTCGTACTTTGCAGGCTGCCGCTGAGATCATGGCCGGCGAACCCAAGTTTAACTTTGAAAACCGATATGTGCGCAAGGATGGTCGTGTGGTGCATATTTCGTGGTCTGCACGCTGGTCGCAGACCTATCAGTTGCGTGTGGCCGTGGCTCGCGACATAACAGAGCGAAAGAATGCCGAGTTGCGCCAGCAGGCTATTTTTGCGATCTCAGAAGCTGCTCACGGGGCCGAAGATTTGCTTGAGTTGTTCAAGTGCGTCCATATGCTCATCGGGCAGTGGCTCCCGGCCTTGAACTTTTCAGTAGCACTCTGTGATCAGGATCAGGGCACGGTAAGTTTTCCTTATCACATTGATGATCATGAGCACCTGCAACTCACTGAAGTCCGTGTGTTAAGTGAGGAAGTCATCCGCAGTGGCCAGGCCGTGTTGCGCTGCGGCGAAGCCTCCAGTTCGTGGTTGTGTGTGCCGCTGGTTACCCCCAGTGGCATTATTGGGGCATTGGTAGTCAAAAGCTCCTTGGGAGATGAACGCTACAGTGAATCCCATAAAGAGCTTTTGCAGTTCGTATCGACCCAGGTGGCAGCCGCGATTGAGCGAAAACAGCTCATTAACAGGCTGCAGTTTTTGGCTCAATACGATGCATTGACTCAGTTGCCTAACCGAGAGTTTTTTTATGAGCGCCTGAAGAGTGCGCTAGCCCGAGCACAGAGGGAACAGGCGTGCTTGGCGGTACTTTTTATCGATCTGGATCACTTCAAGGCCGTCAATGATAACTATGGGCATGCTATCGGTGATGCGTTATTGCAGCAGATTGCCCAGCGTTTGAAGCAGAGCGTACGTGAAAGTGACACGGTGGCAAGGATGAGTGGCGATGAGTTTGTTTTGATACTGGAAAGCCTCAGGCAGCCTGAAGACGCGTCGATTGTCGCCGAGAAAATACGCCAAAATCTTAGTCAGCCATTACTGATTGAAGGGCAAACACTCAGTATATTCCCCAGTATTGGGTTCGCGGTGTATCCCGATCATGGAGAGCAATTCCGGCAGCTGTTGTGTCATGCAGACACGGCGATGTACAGGGATAAAAAGCTGAGGCGTTGAGCAGGCGGGAGTGGCAATGGATGCCGGAGGTTGAATGTTGCAGATGCCCACCACTAAAGGTTTCTTAGGGGTAAAAGCCATAAAGAAGTGGAGCGGGTAGAGGGAATCGAACCCTCAACTAAAGCTTGGGAAGCTTTCGTTTTGCCACTAAACTATACCCGCTTGAAGCGGCTGACTTTGTACCAGAAGTCAGAGCATATGAGAAGTTTTTATTCTGGTAATGAGTCATTTACAGCCATTTCGAGAGCGTCGGCTCGAACATCGACTTTATCAAATTGACCACAGAGCAGGAGGCTCTCTCCTGGAGCAGCCCTCATTGGGTTTAAAACTGTGCGATTTCTTCAGCGGTGAGTGCCCGGTATTGCCCAGGTGCCAGTCGGCTGTCCAGTACCAATGGGCCTATGCTTTCACGGTGCAGATGAACGACTTTGTTATTGAAAAAACCAAACATGCGTTTGACCTGATGATAGCGACCCTCAACGATGCTCAAACGAGCACTGTGCGGCGTCAGCAATTGGAGCTGTGCGGGCAGGGTTGTTAGATCTTCAAAAGCGAAATAGACGCCCTCGTAGAACTTTGCAATGTATTCGACACCTATAGGCTGCTCGGTCTCGACGTAGTACACCTTGGGCATTTTGGTGTCGGGTTGGGTCAGGCGTCGCGACCAGTGTCCGTCGTTGGTAATCAGCATCAATCCACTGGTATTAAAATCCAGGCGGCCAGCGATATGCAGCTCTTGCTTGTCAGGTTCATTGAGCAAATCAAGAACGGTTGGATGCTCAGGGTCTTGAGTAGCACTGACACAGCCGGGCGGCTTATGCAGCATGAAGTAACGCGCAGACTTGCCAGCTTGCAAGATTTGCCCGTCGTACTCGATACAACAGAAAGGTCTGATGTCATGGTGTGGATCGCTAACGATCCGCCCATCGACCTTGATACGTTGTTCAGCAAGTGCCAACCGAGCTTGTGCACGGTTGAATTGGGGCAAGTTGCTCAGAAAGCGGTCTACACGCATAGCGATCAATCATTTGAGATTCAAGCGAGTATCTTACGCGAGGCCTTGAGGGGGCGCAGACGGTAATTGCCTTTGTACATCTGCGCAGCGCGGGCAGAGGCAGGTGACGTTTAGCTGCTCGACTGGCAGCGCTTTCAGGCGTTCCGGATTTATGCTGACGTTGAAGCACCAGCAAGGGTGAGCAGCCAGGTCGGGACTTGCCAGTGCGCAATCATTTCGCGCCCCGCATACGGGGCAAAGGGAGGGGGATATCATGGCAGTCAGTCCGGTGGTCAGTTCGCAGGCGTGAGTTTTATTGTATGCGTCGTGTGCCGCGTGTGAGTCAATATCTTTGAAATCAGGCAGGTTGATCAGGCGGCGGCATGAATGCATTGGCACGCAGGGGCGATGACTAATGTGCTCATTCATAGTCATTTCCGTACAGATCAATTGACAAGCGTGTTGAGCTTTTTTAGTGTCCGCTCCATTGATTCTCAGGGTGTACCCATGACGTCGGATGACCGTATAAAACTTGAGCCAGTCTGGAAACAGGCTTTGCGTGATGAATTTGAAAAGCCTTATATGGGCTTGTTGCGCGAGTTTTTGCGTCAAGAGCATGCAGCGGGAAAAGAAATTTATCCCCCGGGGCCGCTTATTTTCAATGCGCTTAATTTGACGCCTCTGGATGACGTCAAAGTAGTCATTCTTGGGCAGGATCCCTATCACGGTCCAGGCCAGGCGCACGGGCTGTGTTTTTCAGTTCCACCGGGTGTTCCAGTACCGCCTTCGTTGGTCAATATTTATAAAGAGCTCAAGCGTGATCTGAATATCGATATTGCCCCTCATGGTTGCTTGCAACACTGGGCAACGCAGGGGGTTTTATTGCTCAATACGACGATGACGGTAGAGCGCGCCAATGCCGCTTCCCACGCTAAAAAAGGCTGGGAACACTTTACGGATCAAATTATTAAGGTCGTAAGTGAGCATCAGAAAAAGTTGGTCTTTTTGCTATGGGGCGCCCATGCACAAAGCAAACAGAAACTGATAGATGCGACCAAGCATCTGGTGCTCACGTCAGTGCATCCATCGCCGCTTTCCGCGTATCGCGGGTTTATAGGGAATGGACACTTTAGTCGAACTAACAAGTTTCTTGAGCAGAATGGTTTGACCCCTATCGACTGGAAACTACCCGTCGATTAAGTGTGAGTTGTCATCGGCATGCGTGGTGTGCAGGGTAAGCCAAAGGCCTTGGTTTTTTGCACACCAGGTAAGACTGCCTGGTGTGAGGTGGGAACGTTATTTAAGTTAAACGAGTCGCAGTCGACAATTATCCAGAGTGTCTATCAGGTTTTCTGCAATAACAGCAACTGGGACGGCCCACGTCATACTGCTGCAAGGATCAGTGATAACTGCAAGCGTATCGCTACTGGCGCTTAAGTCCAGGCGTTGTCGCTCATGGACGATTTTCAAATCACTGTAGGCAAGGCTGGTCAGTTTCTGCGCAACGGAACGGCTAATTCCATAACTTGAGCTCAAATAATTAACCGTGTTGCAAAAAAGTACCTGGTCGTTTCCTATGTGTCGAACGTGGTGGCGCTGTAAGAACGCAAGCGCAGATTGTTGGATATGTTCATATCTATTAATGTCTGAATGGCTATATGTCATAACCTCACCCCTGCGGCTTCTTCGACAGGTTGTGTGGAGGGCAGTGCAGCCTGGCGCAGTTCCCTGTTAACGCAGGGAAGATGAACATTGGGGTTTGGCATGCCACTGGGAGAGAGCTCATGGGTCATTTCAAACTCGGCCCTGACAGACCAGCCACAGGCTTCTGTGGTGCATTGTAAATAGGCCACGCGTAAGAAAATATGCCGACCCTCGCTCGTGCGAATACGCATTTTGCTTAGGCAGTGCGGACAAACCATTTTGTAGGTACTCATGATTGACTCCAATTGAACTAGCGTTGAGTGCTTATTTAAATAAGCAAATTAATTTCAAAAAAAGACCAATCCGTTGATCCTGCCTCGGTTCAGGTGTATTAGGTTTAGACGCGCTTTACGTGATAAGTACGCCGTTTTGACTTTTCGTGTAAGGAAAATGGTAATGGCTTAGGGTATTCTTCGCGTATTTTGAGATTATTGGATGTTTCCCAGGTTTGTATTTTCTTTTCGGCTTTTTTATCGTTGACGTATCAAGTTGCATATCGACGGTCTTAAAACTATTCATTAAGCGTAAATTCTGCCGAAAAACTCAGTAAAGTCAAATTGGAATAATTCAAAGTGAGTAACAAAAAATCTATTGAAATACTCGAAAGATTGAAAAAAATAATTCAGGTGAAGACCGATGTTGGTCTTTCTGAAGCCCTTGGCGTAAGCCCCCAGACACTTAGTAGCTGGAAAGGGCGAGACAGCATTCCCTACTCCATATGCATAGACTTAGCCCGGGAGCGTGGTGTATCTCTTGATTGGTTATTGGCCGGACGAGGCGATATGTTCTTGTCATTACATTCTGACCCTCTCAGTGCCACCCATACCCTCGCGGCTCATGAACAAAAGATGTTGGTGATGTTTCGCGTTCTAGAGGCTTCGGATCAGCGCAATATTTATAAGCTTGTTGAGGATAAGCGTCACCTTCAGGAGTTAACCAATCGCGTTGAGGAGTTGTCTGCGCGCTTAGAGATTTTAATAAGTCACGCGTAACTTATTTGGGGCCCTTGAAGCGACGCAAGATATCTGATATGTCGGTTACGATCACCCATTTCATTATTTTTATGCTGATGGGTATAACGACCAACGCGCAAAAAAAAGCGGTAGCACCTGCCGAAAAACCCGTCAGGTGTGGCAGCACAACAGGTGTAAATAAATAACCGACACAGGCGCTCAGAAGAAATGACCCGAGTTGCTGCCAAGCCTTCATGCCTCGACGGGTACCTGCCGCCACCCAGGCTCCCAGGCAGGCTCCAAATATCACTTCGTTATCGATAATGGTGACGAAAATGCTCAGTGTTGCATCAAGTAACCAGTGATGAGTGAGGTCGACTATTTCAATCGTCATAATGTCGCGCCTCACCCGTTGAAAGGCTTTTTTCTCTAAACGGGTCAGGCGGGCAAGGTCGTCCGCACTCTGCCACTCTTACCAACTGGTAGAGTTCGCTGGCCGTGGCTGTTTCAATGGCATTGAAATAATGGGTGACGAGTATTGAGCAATTATTGACGGTGGGTGCAGGTACGTCATTTAAATGCCGGTAGCCCTGTTGGCGTAATTTGAAACGCCAGGTGGCCAGCAGTCGATGAATTTTTGAAGTGGCACCCATCATTGCTACTTTAAGCCGCGCCTCACTAATAGTTGAGCTTAATGTAAGTACTCGCCGTAACTCTGCCACATCAATGGCTGGCCAGAACGTATCATCATCGAGGTAGTGAGAGGAGGGCGTGACAGCTGTATGTAGGGTCATGGCAATGTCCGTTGGCTACGTTTGCAAGTCCCGGTCAGGGCAGTAGAGGCATGCCGTATTTAATGGCCTTTAGTACGGCAGCATGGCGTGACGTAACGCCAAATTTGACCCGCAAGTTGGCAATGTGGAAGTTGATCGTTGTTTCAGATCTATTCAATATGATTGCCATTTCAGCACTGGTTTTACCCAGGGCGCACCAGCCAAGTATTTCTTGTTCTTTTTGAGTGAGCCTTGGCATTAATGGTTGAGAGGAGTGGGCTATAGGCGTGCTGCCAGACTCTTTTGGGTGTGAGAAGTATTTCATATGTATCCTTTGCTTCAGCCGTTGTGTAGAGCATGAAAGCTCTGGAGCTTTAAAAATAATCGCTCTTATGGCGCGTCAACAACGAAGCAAGGTTGTAGGAACGGCATTCACATTTTGAGAATTTTCCTACAGGTAAGTGGCGGGGTTATCGGGAGTCGGCTCGCACCCAGTATTTAAATAAGGGCTCTGCCAGAAACAACACGAAGAGCAAGCGCATGACCTGCAAGGCTGTGACCAAAGGAACTGAAAGTTGCAGCATTTCTGCAGTCAGGCTCATTTCAGCAATGCCACCCGGCATCATGCCGAGTGTCATGGAGCGCAAATCCAGTTGGGTCAGGCTGCTTAAACCGACTGCGCACAGACCCGCTATCAGCATAGTCATCGCGGTGCCCAATAAAGTACGGCCTATGAACGAAGGTGCCCGACGGAAAAAAGCCCTGTTGAAGTGGCAGCCCAGTCCACTGCCTATCAGCCACTGGGCCATTTGGCTGCTGCCCTCGGGCAGGCCGATATGTAAATCCAACGCAATGCTGACACTGGCGCTGACCAAAAGCGGGCCGAATAACCAAGGATTGGGTTGGTGCAAGCGCTGCCATATCCAGGCCATGAGCGCGCCCGCTGGAAACAACAGGGCTAGCCAGTAGACATTGACCGGTGCGCTTTGCAGAGCAGGGACTCCGTCACCGAGCAAGTACTTGAAAGCCGCTGGAATGCAGAGCACAACCGTCAGCACTCGCAAGCTCTGCCCTGCGGCGACACGGCTTAATACGGCGCCATTGCGCGCACCGAGATTGACCATTTCACCTGAGCCACCGGGCATGCTGGAGAAGAATGCAGTTGCACGGTCTTCACCACTTCGGCGCATCAGCCACACACTTATAAGGCTCGACGCGCTTGTAAGCAGCGCGCCGATAAAGATCAGCCCAAAATGCGCCAGCACTTGCTCCATGACCACCGGAGTGAAGTGCAGGCCAATAGCAATGCCGACAATCCATTGTCCGCATTTACGCCCGCCTGGAATCTCCTCCAATTGCCAGGGCGTCAGGCAACGTACGAGGATGATGGCAAGCAAGGAGCCAACCATCCAGGGCAATGGCCAGCCGATCAGACTGGCGAGATAGCCGCCCGCCAGTCCTGTCAGGGGCGTCCCCCACCAGCGCTTGAGCCCGTATTCAGGCATGGGTCAACGCACGACGTTGCTTGCTGCGTTTACGCCAGATACGGATCAAAGGCATCAACAGCATGATGATGGTCAGCGCCCAGACGCCCATGGTGATAGGGCTGGCCCACAGGATTTCCAGCGCACCGTTGGATATGGACAATGCCCGGCGCAGGTTCTGTTCCATCAAACCACCCAGAATAAAGCCCAACAGTACGGGCGAAAGAGGGAAGTCGAGTTTGCGCAGGATGTATCCAAAGATGCCAATACCGATCATCAGGAACAGATCGAAGGTGGTGGCGTGTACGGCATAGACGCCAATGGCCGTGATGATCGCAATCACCGGAACCAGCGCCCAATTGGGGACGGACAGGATACGGGTGAATATGCGAATCATCGGGATGTTGAGGATCACCAGCATAATATTGGCAACGAACAATGACGCGATCAGGCCCCATACGATGTCGGGTTGCTGTTGAAATAACAGCGGGCCGGGAGTGATGTTGTACAGCGACAGGGCGCCAATCATCACCGCCGTAGTACCTGACCCTGGGACACCTAGCGTCAGCATGGGCACCAACGCACCGCAGGCCGAAGCGCCAATGGCGGTTTCGGGGGCGGCCAGGCCGCGCATGTCGCCTTGACCAAAAGTGCCTGATGCCCCGGCCAGACGTTTTTCAGTCATGTAAGCCACGGCACTTGCCAGGGTTGCTCCTGCGCCCGGCAGTACACCCATGATGAACCCGAGCAAACCGCAACGGATATTCACGACAAAGACTGAAGACGCTTCCTTGAAGTTGAACAGCATGCGGCCTGACGCTTTTACGGCTTCCTGACCGCGATGGGTTTTTTCCAGCAGCAACAGAATTTCACTGATCGAAAACAACCCCAGTACCAGCACGACAAACTGGATGCCATCAGTTAAATGGATATTGTCCCCTGTAAAACGGTAGACGCCGCTGTTCGCATCTATTCCCACTGCCGACAAGAACAAGCCGATCAAGGCGGCGATAAAGGTTTTGAGTGGACGATCTCCTGCCATGCCGCCTAAGCACACAATGGCAAATACCATGAGTACGAAATATTCTGCCGGGCCGAAGGCTATCGCCCATTTGGCCAGCAGGGGAGCAAAGAGCACCATGCCGCAGGTAGCAATAAAGGCGCCAATGAATGAGCTCCAGGCTGAAAGTGAAAGCGCCACACCTGCCAACCCTTTGCGGGCCATCGGATAACCGTCGAGGGTGGTCATCACAGTCGATGCTTCGCCGGGTATGTTCAGCAAGATTGAACTGATACGCCCGCCGTATTCGCACCCCAGATACACGGCAGCCAGCAAAATAAGGGCGGACTCGGGGGGTAAGCCCAGGGCAAATGCGATTGGAATCAACAGCGCGACGCCGTTGATTGGCCCAAGTCCGGGCAGTAAGCCGACAACGGTGCCAATTAACGTGCCGCATAGAGCGGTAATCAGGTTGTAAGGACTGAGCGCGACCCCGAAGCCTTGACCTAAATAGCTGAACGTATCCATATCAGTTCTCCAGAATGTCGAGCACACCCAGCGGCAGGTGAACTTCCATTGCTTTATCAAACAGCAGATAGAGGCCAATACTGACCAAGCTGATTATCACGATGCTGGATAACCAGCGGCCGCCATACAGGCGTGCCATCGGGATGCCGATCAATAGGCTGCTGAGGATAAAACCCAGGGGTTCGAAGGTGCCGGCAAACACCAGCAGCAGTAAGACGCACAGAGCAATCTTGGTCAGGGTTTGGCGATCGAGTTTTGGGTCTTCTTCGCTATGCACCACAGGAGATGGTCGCAAGATCATGTAGATCAAACCCACTCCCATCAGGGCAAGCATCAGTAAGGGGAAGGCCCGAGGCCCGACAGGTTCGTAAGAAAAGGCGGCCTGATAGGGCCATGCCATCGCTGCCAGTCCCGCGCAGACGAGCAGCAGCGCCGCAGCAAAAATGCGTTGTAAGAGCATGGTGCACTCCAGGGCTGCGCCGCATTGAAAAAAGGGCGCAGCCTGCGATCAGCGAAGGTTACTGAATCAGGCCAAATTCTTTGGCCAGCGTTTTGTAATCTGCGACCTGTTTCTTTATGTAGGTATCCAGCTCGGGGCCGGTCATGGCAAAGGGAAACAGTTCGCGCTGATCGCGCAGTTTGGCGAAGTCTTCGGAGGCCAACAGGGTGTCGAAAGAGGCTTTCCACCACGCGTAGTCTTCATCGCTGACTTTTGGGCCGAGATAGAAGCCGCGGACCACCGGCCATACGATGTCGTAGCCTTGTTCTTTGGCTGTTGGAATGTCTTTCATGTCCGGCTCATCCAGACGGTCCTGCGAGAACACCGCCAAGATGCGCATGTCACCGCTCTGGATATGGGGCATGGAGTCGGAGATGTCAGTGCTGCCTACCTGAATGTGGCCCCCTAGCAACGCAGTGGCAATTTCGCCGCCACCTTCAAGTGCTACATAGCGCAAGTCGCGAGGGTTGATACCGGCTGCTTTGGCGATCAATGCCGTTTGCATCCAGTCTTGACTGCCCACGGTGCCGCCGGAACCTATCACTACTTTGCCCGGGTCTTTTTTAAGGGCTTGAACCAGATCGTCGAGGTTTTTGTAGGGGGAGTCGCTTTTAACTGCGATGGCTCCGTAGCTTGTGCCGATGGCTGCAAGCCAACGTACGGCGTTTTCATCGAAGCGACCGAACTTGCCTTGTGCAAGGTTCAGCAGAGAACCGCTGGACCACGCCACGAGCGTGCCCGCATCGCCTGGGCGTTGCGCAACGACGGCGTTATAGGCCACCGCGCCAACGCCTCCGGGCATGTACGTCACACGCATCGGTTTGCTCAACAATTTTTCATTGACCAGGGCGCTTTGCGCCAATTTGCAGGTCAAGTCAAAACCACCGCCTGGTGAGGCCGGGGCGATGCATTCCGGGCGTTTAGGTTCAGCCATTAATTGGCCAGCGAGCAGCATGCAGCTGGCAGCAAGAGCTACAGAGCGCAGTGAAAGATTCATGTTGTCTCCACAGGAGTTGTTATTTTTAGGTGGGCAAAGAGGGTACTGGTCGGCCAAAACGCTGGCGTCAGGGATCGCTCATTCAAGAGAGCAAGGTCAGGGCGATATCAGCGATAGAGCGATAGGGGCAAAGGTATGGGCGCGCAATACGGGCTTTAACATATGAGGTGCTCCGTTATTATTCTTATTCGTCGAAAACGCTTCGAGGCGTTTTTCTGGTCGCAACAGTGACAGGGTGTGAAATTGTGACTGTTGGTTTCTTGATCCTATTCCCCCAACCTTTCACTAACCTTTCAGGGTAGTGCACTGTTTTTTGCCCTTCACAAGCGCCTCAGCGTCTGTACACTCCGTGCACAAAAATAATGAGGCAAATCCCATGCGTGTTCTGTTGGTCGAAGACCAGTTGCAGTTGGCCGAGAGTGTGGCTCAAGCCCTTAAAACACAGGGTTTGACCGTGGATGTGCTGCACGATGGGGTGGCTGCCGACCTGGCGTTGAGCAGTGAAGAATATGCGGTGGTTATCCTTGATGTCGGACTGCCACGTATGGACGGTTTTGAGGTGCTTGCACGTATGCGGGCGCGCGGCAAGAACCTCCCTGTATTAATGCTGACAGCGCGCAGTGACGTACGTGACCGGGTTCACGGGTTGAATCTGGGCGCCGATGATTATTTGGCCAAGCCGTTTGAGTTGACCGAGCTGGAAGCACGAGTCAAAGCCTTGTTGCGGCGCAGTGTGTTAGGTGGCGAGCGCCTACAGGAGTGTGGTGCGCTGATCTACGACCTGGGTACGCGACGTTTTAGCCTGGGGGGTGAAATGCTCAATCTCACCTCGCGTGAACAGGCCGTGCTGGAGGCCTTGATCGCAAGGCCCGGCAGAGTGATGAGCAAAGAGCAATTAGCCGCGCAGGTCTTTGGCCTGGATGAAGAGGCGAGTTCCGACGCCATCGAGATTTACATACACCGTCTGCGAAAAAAACTGGATGGTCATTGCGTGGCGATTGTGACGTTCCGGGGCTTGGGCTACTTACTTGAAGGTCGCGATGCATAAGCTCGACAGCTTGCGCTGGCGCTTGCTGTGGAACCTGACATTAATGCTGGTGGTGTTGATGCTGGCCAGTGGTTTAAGTGCGTATTACAACGGCCGTGAGGCCGCTGATACCGCGTATGACCGAACCTTGCTGGCGTCTGCTCGCACTATTGCTGCTGGCCTTTCGCAGCGCGATGGCAGCTTGAGCGCCGATGTTCCTTATGTAGCCCTCGACACCTTTGCCTACGACAGTGCAGGCCGTATCTACTATCAGGTCAATGATATTCATCAGCGCCTTATTTCCGGCTATGAAAACCTTCCTGCGCCACCCCCCGGCACGCCCCGCACCGATGACTATCCGGCCTTGGCGAGTTTTTATAATGGCCAGTATCAAGGTCAGAATGTGCGCGTGGTGAGTCTGCTCAAAGCGGTAAGTGAGCCGAACATGAACGGCATGGCTGAAATTCGAGTGGCCGAAACCGATGAGGCGCGTGTGTCCATGGCGCGCAGCTTGATGGCTGATACGTTACTGCGTCTGGGCATGCTGGGGCTGGGCGCACTACTGGTTGTATGGTTGGCCGTCAGCGCTGCCTTACGACCGCTGGAACGCTTGCGGCGTGCCGTCGAAGAGCGTGAGCCGGATGACCTCAGGCCGTTGCCGCGAGTGGCGGTGCAACGTGAGTTGCGGCCTTTGGTACAAGCGCTCAACCACTTTACCGAGCGTTTACGTGGGCAGTTTGAACGTCAGTCGCAATTTATTGCTGACGCGGCACACGAGCTGCGCACGCCTTTAGCTGTCATCAAAGCCCGCCTTGAATTGGGTTTGCGCGCCAATGATCCTGCGACCTGGCGCAGTACGCTTGAACAGGCTGTGCAAGGGACAGATCGATTGACCCACTTGGCCAATCAATTACTGTCACTGGCTCGAATCGAGAATGGTGCGCGAGCGATAGCTGAAGGGGGCGCGCAAAGGCTCGACCTCAGTCAACTGGCTAGAGAGCTGGGCATGGCTATGGCTCCTTTGGCGCATGCGCGAGGAGTTGCGTTGGCACTTGAGGCCGATCAACCGGTCTGGTTACGCGGCGAGCCGACATTGCTCAGTGAGTTATTGAATAATTTGCTCGACAACGCGATGGCGCATACGCCCATAGGCGGCAATGTGATCTTGCGGGTTACACCGCAAGCGGTGCTGGAGGTCGAGGATGACGGGGTAGGGATTCCCTTTGAAGACCGCGAACGTGTGTTCGAGCGTTTTTATCGACGTAACCAGCAAGTCGCCGGGTCGGGCTTGGGGTTGGCGATTGTGGGTGAAATTTGTCGCGCGCATCGGGCGCGCATCACCCTGCATGACGGCGCACAAGGCGGGTTGAAAGTACGTGTCAGTTTTGCCCCGTTGAGCGGTGGGCGGGGCGGTGAAGCTGATGAAGAAAGGTAAACCCTACGGCCAGCCTTAAATAAACATCCCGCGTGCGGTGTTTAATTCGCTCAGCAATTTTGGGCTGTCGGCCTCGATTCCCAATTTTAAAAACGCAGGCAGGGCGTTCAGTTCTTGTCTAAGTACCGTCTCGCCATGTTGAGAACAGATGACCGTCGCAATTTGCACCAGATCGATATAGTCAAGGTGTGCTGAGTTTCGACTGAAGTCGAGGTATTGGCCGGGTAGCTTTACCAGCATTTCCGGAAACTCCCAGCCGGCGAGCAATTTGTCCCCGATCAGCGGGTGGATGCATTCAATGACGTGATTGAGTGAAACCGGGTCTGATAGCAATTCGTTGTGGTCTTCGGCATAGGTCAGAATCGGTAGCACGCCGATTTGATGAACCAGCCCACCGAGTGCGGCCTGGTCGGGTTTGAGCGAGGTGTAGCGCCGACACAGGGTGTAGCAAATACCTGCGACTTCCAGGCTTTTGCGCCAGACATCCCGCATTTTTCGTTCGACCACTTCCGAGCGGGCATGGAAGATTTGCTCCATGACCAGCCCGATGGCCAAATTGCTACTGTAGTTGACGCCCAGGCGGGTGATGGCAGTGTGCAGGTCAGTCACCTCATACAGGGCTCTCAACAAGGGGCTGTTGACGACTTTAATCAGCCGCGCACTCAATGCGGTATCACGACCGATGACTTTGCTCAGATGACTGACGCTGATTTCAGGATTTTCTGCAGCCTTGCGAATATTTAACGCCACTTCCGGTAGCGTCGGCAAAACCAGGTCATCTTTATCGATGGCCTTAATCAAGTCCATTTGGACTTTGTGCGCCAACATGCTCATTTCTATTCTCTACCGTACCGCGATTCAATGTGTGGCAATTAGCGCTGGATCTCGCGATCGCGGTCTAGTGTGTAGGGCAAGTCAAGCACCGTCAGCTTGGGACCTTGTGCCTCAGCCACATGAATTTCGCCTGCTTCAACTGCATCAGCGGTCAGGACGGCGAGCAACTCGATGCCTTCTTCTGCGTACGCGGCAATGACCACTTCGCCTACGGCACTGCTGTGACCGGGGGCAAACAGGGGGGTTCCAGGGAGTGGCAGTTCGGTGGCGCCGAGCGACAGGCGGTACAAGCGGCGCTTGAGCTTGCCCAGATATTGCATGCGCGCGACTATTTCCTGACCGGTGTAACAGCCTTTTTTGAAGCTGACCCCGCCCACTGCTTGAAGGTTGAGCATTTGTGGAATGAACAGCTCTCGGGTTTCACCCATGACCTGACCAATACCGTCGCGAATTTGTCCGAGCAGCCATTGATTGAGATCGGCTTCACTCAGTTGCGTTTTGAGACGCTGCGAAAGGTCTTCGGACTGCTCTGCAGGGGCCCATAATTCAACCCGTTCATGGGATACGCGAATGGCAATCAGACCATCTGCCCTGGCCACACTGTCAGTCTCTGCAGGCAAATGTATACCCAGACTGTTAAGCGCCGCGTCACCTTTGTAGAGGCCGAAACGCGCCCAGCGGGCACTGTCGTCGGTCAGTTTTGATTTGGAGAATACGGCGTATTTTTTCAGGTCTGCCAACTGAGGTTCAACCAGTTCGCGCGCCATCGCCAGCAAGCAACCTTCAGGCTCAAGGACGATGCGAAAGCTGGACTGCATCCGGCCTTTTTGCGTGCAGCGGGCACCCAGACTGGAGTGGGTTTCACTCAAGTAATTGAGGTTACAGGTCAATTGGCCCTGCAAGAACTTGCTGGCGTCGGTGCCGATAACAGCGAGAACGCCTTCGTGAGACAGGGTGCAGAAAAAAGCAGAGTCGGCCATGGGTCATCGCAGGTAATAAAGTCTGAGGCACATCATAGAGGGGCGATCTGCAAATGGGTAGTTCGCAAGGATCAACGAGCAGCGACCAAAGCCGACTGTTCTAGAGTGGATCGGCCTGTATACTTGCGCTCTATTTGTTGAGGAACGCTCCATGGTCGAAGATGTTGAACTCAATCGTCTCTACTGGCACAGCCGCCGCGGCATGCTTGAACTTGACGTTCTGCTGGTGCCTTTCGTCAAGGAAGTGTATGCCACCCTTAATGATGTTGACCGCGAATGCTATCGCAAGCTGCTTGAGTGTGAAGACCAGGACATGTTCGGCTGGTTTATGGAGCGCTCGGAGTCCGAGGACCCAGAGTTGCAGCGCATGGTTCGCATGATTTTGGACCGTGTCCAGCCCAAGTAATTACTTCGAATGCCGCTGGCAGGCCTCCGGGCAGTTGCTGGCGGCGTATCTTGCAGCCCAGTTACTGGCGTTGATCGCAATTGGTCTTCTTGCTATTCCCGTCTAGGCGCGCCTCCTTGGCGCAGTGTTGTGCCTGTTGCATGGGCTCTGGACTGTGCCCAGGCATATCACGCTGACCCACTCGAGGGCGTTCAGTGCAATGCGTCGCGATGCACAGGGTTGGCAATTGTGGAGTCGTGGCAAGGGTTGGCAAGCCATGCAGCTGCGTCGCGACAGCCTTGCGTTGCCTTTTGTGGTGATTGTGCGCTTCAGATTGAGCGGCGAGCGGCGTATTCGGGCCGTGTGCATTCCCCACAACGCGCTGGCGCCGGATCAGCACCGGCGTTTGCGCGTACGACTCAAATTCAGCCGGCGTAGGTGGTTGGCACCAGAATAGTATCGAGCGCTTCGGGCAGCATGTGCGGGTAGTCGAGGGTGTAGTGAAGGCCCCGTGATTCCTTTCTCGCCATTGCGCTGCGGATCATCAACTCTGCAACCTGTGCCAGGTTACGCAGTTCGATCAGGTCGCGGCTGACCTTATAGTTGCTGTAGAACTCGTCAATCTCGTCCAGTAACAGGCGCACACGATGCTGCGCACGTTGCAGGCGCTTATTCGTTCGCACGATACCCACGTAGTCCCACATGAAACGGCGTAACTCATCCCAGTTGTGGGCAATGATCACGTCTTCGTCCGAGTCCGTGACCTGGCTGGCATCCCAGCTTGGCAACGCTGACGGGATGGTGATGCGTTGCAATTGGGAAAGGATGTCTTGGGAGGCAGACCGTGCGTAAACGAAGCATTCAAGCAGTGAGTTGCTGGCCATTCGATTGGCACCGTGCAAGCCGGTAAAACTGGTTTCACCAATGGCATACAACCCCGGCACATCGGTGCGGCCATGGCCGTCGACCATCACACCGCCACAGGTGTAGTGCGCCGCAGGCACCACCGGAATCGCCTCTTGGGTGATATCGATAGAGAATTCCAGACAGCGCTCATACACAGTCGGAAAGTGGGTTTTGATAAACGTGCTGGGTTGATGGCTGATATCCAGATACACGCAGTCAATGCCCAGACGCTTCATTTCGTGGTCAATGGCGCGGGCAACAATATCGCGTGGGGCCAATTCCCCTCGCGGATCGAAGCGGTGCATAAAACGCTCGCCGTTGGGCAATTTGAGGTGAGCACCTTCGCCACGCAGGGCTTCAGTGATCAAAAAGCTTTTTGCTTGAGGGTGGTACAGGCACGTGGGATGGAACTGATTGAACTCCAGGTTGGCCACGCGACAACCCGAACGCCATGCCATAGCGATGCCATCACCGCAGGCCCCATCGGGATTGCTGGTGTACAGGTACACCTTGGCGGCGCCGCCTGTTGCCAGTACGGTGAAGCGTGAACCAAAGGTGTCGACTTCGCCGCTCGTGCGGTTTAACACGTAAGCGCCCAGGCAACGATCACCTTCAATACCCAGTCGCGGTTCGGTAATCAGGTCAACGGCCACGCGCTGTTCGAGCAACTCAATATTGGGTCGCAGGCGCGCCTGATCGAGCAGGGTTTTGAAAATCGCTGCGCCGGTTGCATCGGCGGCGTGGATAATTCGCCGATGACTGTGGCCACCTTCGCGGGTGAGATGGAACTCAAAACCCGGATGATCGGGGTCGGCAGGTTCGTCACGGGTAAACGGCACACCTTGATCGATCAGCCACTGAATCGCCTCGCGGCTGTGCTCGACGGTGAAGCGAACCGCATCTTCATGGCACAGTCCGCCTCCGGCGTTAAGCGTGTCTTCGACATGCGACTGTACGGTGTCGGTATCGTCCAGCACGGCAGCTACGCCGCCTTGCGCCCAAAATGTCGAGCCATTGGCCAGATCGCCTTTGCTCAGCACCGCAATGCGCAGGTGTTCCGGCAATGTCAGGGCAAGGCTCAAACCGGCAGCGCCGCTGCCAATCACCAGCACATCATGTTGAAAATGTTGGCTCATTCTTCTGACATCCGCAAAAAAAGCGCCCACTAGTATATAGAGGGGGGGATCGGCACAATAGCCGGGCCTTGGTGGCATTTGGAAAGTACAGCGGGGGGCAAGTGTGCCTCAGACTTTAAGTGCCTGCATGTCGATTTGCACAAATAATCGGCATGGGTTCACAGGGTGAATCAAGGGGTGACCTTGTCCTCAAGTCTCGAATGATGGGGTTTCGTACGAGACTTTTGAACTTTTCTGATCGCCAAGGGTTCCATAGAGGGTTGTCCTTCATGGAGGAAAACAGCGCCGCAGTGCAGCTAGGTTTGTGTTTTGACCCGGATGCACACGCTGGCGACAAGATTATCGACGCAGCCGGGCAGGCCCGAGCTGCGTTTTTCGTGCGTGCCAAATTCGAGTGCGCAGGAAACTTGCCAAGGGGGAGAGAACTTTTGTGTAAAGCCCGAGTCTATGTTTGCAAGCCTGATCAATTAGCAAAGCAATCTTCCTCTCGGTCTTATGAGGAGTATTCATGCTAACCCAGGAAGAGGATCAGCAACTGGTCGAACGCGTACAGCGCGGCGACAAGCGAGCTTTTGATCTGCTCGTGTTGAAGTATCAACACAAAATTCTCGGGTTGATCGTGCGTTTCGTGCACGACACCCATGAAGCCCAGGATGTCGCCCAGGAAGCTTTCATCAAAGCTTACCGGGCACTTGGTAATTTTCGCGGTGACAGTGCCTTTTACACATGGCTCTATCGCATCGCCATCAACACGGCGAAAAACTACCTGGTGTCACGCGGTCGTCGTCCACCCGATAGTGATGTGAGTTCTGAAGACGCTGAATTTTATGATGGGGATCACGGTCTCAAGGATCTGGAGTCGCCGGAGCGCGCTTTGCTTCGTGACGAGATTGAGGGCACGGTCCACCGCACCATTCAGCAACTGCCAGAAGATTTGAGAACCGCGTTAACTTTACGTGAGTTTGATGGTCTGAGTTACGAGGACATTGCGAGCGTCATGCAATGCCCGGTGGGTACCGTGCGCTCCCGGATTTTCCGCGCTCGGGAAGCCATTGATAAAGCCCTGCAACCGTTGTTGCAGGAAAACTGAGACAGCGGCGACAGCCAAGAGAGGAACCGCAATGAGTCGTGAAGCCCTGCAGGAATCGCTGTCCGCGGTGATGGATAACGAAGCGGACGAACTGGAACTACGTCGGGTATTGAATGCCTTTGACGATACACAAACACGTGATACCTGGTCTCGTTACCAAGTGGCCCGTGCTGTGATGCACAAGGACCTGCTAATTCCGCGTCTGGACATCGCATCAGCCGTTTCGGCCGCTTTGGCTGAAGAGCAAACCCCTGCCAAGGTTGTACGTGGTCCGTGGCGCAGCATCGGCCGTCTGGCCGTCGCTGCTTCGGTCACAGTGGCCGTGTTGGCGGGTGTACGCCTGTACAACCAGGACGACATCGTCGGTGCTCAACTTGCTCAGCAAGGCAGCCCGCAAAGCGTGATTACGCCGACTGTTAAAGGCCCGGCAGTACTGGCCAACTACAGTGAGAGCGCCGATCAGGGCACGGGCCCGATGGCCAATGGTGTGCTGCAAGGTCAGCCGGGTTGGCAAGATCAGCGTCTGCCGGGTTATCTGCGTCAGCACGCTCAGCAGGCCGCGATGAAGGACACCGAAAGTCCTCTGCCTTATGCACGTGCTGCAAGCCTGGATAACCGTTAAGGAACATGATGCGCGTTCTACCTCTGTTACCTCTTCTGCTCAGCGGCTGGTTTGCCGTACCTGCTCAGGCGGATGATGCCCAGGACTGGCTTAAACGTCTTGGGCAGGCTGAGCAGCTGCAAAGCTATCAAGGCACTTTCGTTTACGAGCGTAATGGTAGTTTTTCTACCCATGGCATTTGGCACAGCGTGCTGGATGGCAATACGCGGGAACGGTTGATGCAATTGGATGGCGCTACTCAGGAGGTAGTTCGCAGTGACGGACGCACCGATTGTGTCGGTGGCAAGACGATTTCCGGACTAGGCAAAGTCAGCGTTGCCGCGCCGCGCAAGTTTGATGCGCAAAAATTGATCAACTGGTATTCAGTGGCCAAGACGGGAGACTCACGGGTTGCCGGTCGGCCGGTTGAAGTGATTACCTTGACCCCGCGCGATCAGCATCGCTATGGGTTCGAACTTTATCTGGACAGCGAAACCGGTGTGACCCTCAAGTCCTTGCTGCTTAATGACAAAGGTCAGTTGCTGGAACGCTTTCAGTTCATCACGTTTGATCCTGCTGCGCCCAGCGAGAGTCAATTAAAGCCTACAGCGCGATGCCTTCCAGTGGTTGCATCAAACACCTCAGCGTCTGCGCCAAAATCATCCCAGATTTGGCACTCGGACTGGCTGCCGCCCGGCTTTGAACTGGTCGCAAGTGCTGTTACACGTGATCCCCAGACTAAGTCAGAAGTCACTAACCTTTTGTATGACGATGGCTTGACCCGCTTCTCGGTCTTTCTTGAGCCGTTGCTTGGCGCTGCGGTTCCCGACAGCCGCTTGCAACTGGGTCCCACTGTTGCTGTTTCACGTCACCTGACCAGCCCGGACGGCGATATGATGGCGACTGTGGTAGGTGAAATTCCGATGGGCACCGCTGAGCGAATCGCGTTGTCAATGCGCTCAGGTGTTGTCACGCCTCAGGGTAAGCCCTAGGCGGTTCAGACATGGCAGGTGACAATTTCAGTTTGCCATTCTCTTATTATGAAGGTCAGAGTCCTGAAGGGCTTTGGCCTTGTTTGTTTTTCGGGGTCTGAAAAACGGTCTATGCTTTGACCTTGGTTTTTGGTGCCTGCCGCTTAACTTTGCTGCTAATAACGGGAGCTGTATATCGATGCCTCGATTGAAATCTTATTTACCCATTTTTGCAGCCGTACTGATGCTCGGGCAGGCAGTGCCAGCCTTTGCTGAAGCACAGCTACCTGACTTCACGCAGTTGGTCGAGCAAGCCTCGCCGGCAGTGGTGAACATCAGTACTACGCAAAAATTGCCGGATCGTCGAATTTCCAGCATGGGCCAAATGCCTGACCTGGAAGGTCTGCCACCAGGTCTCCGTGATTTCTTTGAGCGCAGCATCCCGCAACCGCGAGGCGGGCAGGGCGGACGACAGCGTGAGGCTCAGTCGTTGGGTTCAGGTTTTATCATCTCGCCGGATGGTTACATTCTGACCAACAACCATGTGGTGGCCGATGCCGATGAAATCATCGTGCGCCTGTCCGATCGCAGTGAAATGAAAGCCAAGGTTATCGGCACCGATCCGCGCTCCGATGTGGCCTTGTTGAAAATCGATGGCAAAAATTTGCCTGTCTTGAAACTGGGCAAGTCTCTGGACCTCAAGGCGGGTCAATGGGTGGTGGCGATCGGATCTCCGTTCGGTTTTGACCACACGGTGACCCAAGGGATTATCAGTGCAATCAATCGCAGCTTGCCGAATGAAAGCTACGTGCCATTTATCCAGACAGATGTGCCAATCAATCCGGGGAACTCGGGCGGGCCTCTATTCAATCTGGCGGGCGAAGTGGTCGGCATCAACTCGCAAATCTACACCCGTTCCGGTGGGTTTATGGGGGTGTCTTTCGCGATTCCTATCGACGTCGCGATGGATGTTGCCAACCAGCTGAAGGCCGGTGGCAAGGTTAGCCGTGGCTGGTTGGGCGTGGTCATTCAAGAGGTCAACAAGGATCTGGCCGAGTCGTTCGGTCTGGAAAAACCAGCCGGTGCGCTGGTGGCTCAGGTGCTTGAGGACGGCCCTGCCGCCAAAGGTGGTCTGCAAGTGGGTGACGTGATTCTAAGCATGAATGGTCAGCCAATCATTATGTCTGCTGACCTGCCGCATCTGGTCGGCGCACTCAAGGCGGGCAGCAAAGCAAGCCTGGAAGTTGTTCGTGACGGCAAGCGCAAAACCCTGGACCTGACCGTGGGTGCTATCCCTGACGAAGGCAAGGAAATGAACGCTGTCACCGGCGCCGAGCAAAGCAGCAACCGTCTGGGCGTGTCTGTGGCGGACTTGAGCGAAGAGCAGAAGAAAGCTAACGACATCAAGGGCGGCGTCATCATCAAGGATGTTCAGGACGGTCCAGCGGCCTTGATCGGTCTGCAACCGGGCGATGTAATCACCCACCTGAACAACCAGGCAATCAACAATGCCAAGGAGTTCGCTGACATTGCCAAGGCATTGCCGAAGAATCGTTCGGTGTCGATGCGGGTTCTGCGTCAGGGACGTGCCAGCTTTATTACCTTCAAGCTGGCCGAATAGTTGATGCTCATGCGTAACCCTTAGCGGGTGCCTTAGGCTGCGCAAATAAAAGCCCGTATCGAGAGATGCGGGCTTTTTTGTATGCTCTATTTTTTCGGCTTGGGAATGCGTACCAACTGAGTGCTGGAATACAGGTCATGCCAAGTGCGCTTTTGTCTGTCAAACAGCGACCAGAAAAACCCCAGCCCTAAACACAGCCATGAGCCAATCGATACGATAAACCGCAGCAAAGCTTGCCACAGGCTAATGGCGGTGCCGTCGGCATTCTGAACCCGCACACCCCACACCTGCATGCCCAGGGTTTGCCCTGAGTGAGTCCAGAACTTGGCGAAGAAAGCGAACAGAACAAAAAACAAGATCGTAGAGAGCAACGGGTCGCCATCCAAGGCACCGGATTCTGACAGTGCCCGCATTTTGGCTTCGCCGATAAAGCCCATCATGACCAGCTTATAAATAAAGGTGGTGACGATCAGCAAGGCCGTACACAGCAAAGAGTCATAGAAGATGGCTGCCAGGCGACGCCCCAGACCGACGGCAGGAAACTCGCCTTGGGGGCTAAGCGGTGGATTTGACATGGCAGGCTCTCTGTAAGGTAAAAAGCAATCTTACAAAATTGCGCCCATAAAAAAGCCTCTGATATCAGTATCAGAGGCTTTTGTGCAGCAGAAAATTAACCTTCGGCTTGCACTTCGTCAGCTTGCAGGCCTTTTTGGCCCTGAACCGAGATGAAGGTAACTTTCTGACCTTCTTTCAGGCTTTTGAAACCATTGCCCTGAATGGCTCGAAAGTGCACAAACAAATCGGGACCGTTTTCAGGGGTGATAAAACCAAAACCTTTCTCGTCGTTGAACCACTTGACGGTACCGCTTTGACGTTGGGACATTTCTTAATTCCTTGACACTAACAATTGATGGCAGCCTCTTCGCGTGGAAGAGGACCGGTGCTGGGTTGCAGGAAGTAAGAGACGTAGAGCGGGTTGTAGCAAACAATGAAGCTACTGCCCAGGTCACGGTTCCAGCGACCCATGCAAACACAGTAAGCAAACTCTACGAAAATGAAATTAAAAAAACAACCCTCTATTCGAAGTGTAGTGAGTTCTGTTTGTTATGGTTGAGTGCTGTTTAATAAACAGAACATATTAATAGTCGTGTTCAATTGAATGAATGTTTTAAGTCAATTTTTTACTATCGTTATCCGATATTGATATATCGCAGTTGCAGGCACTTGTGCAGGGCCTGCAACGGTTAAGGCCGCGTTTAACCTCTGTAATAGCGCTGCGGCACAAACGGCATTTTCGCCACTTTCATCGGCACTCGTTTACCCCGCACGATGGCCCAGACTTCGGAGTCCAATGGGGTAAACGCGGTGTTCACATAACCCATCGCCAAAGGCGCACCCAGCGTAGGGCCAAAGCCGCCGCTACAGACCGTGCCGATAGACGTACCGTTAGCATCGACAATCTCTGCACCTTCACGTACCGGGGTGCGTTCTTGTGGCAGCAAACCCACACGTTTGCGCGTCACGCCCTTTTGCTGTTGGTCGAAAATCTGTTCTGCGCCCGGGAAACCTCCGGCACGCGTGCCATCGCTACGGCGCGCCTTTGAAATCGCCCACAGCAAGCTTGCTTCAATCGGCGTGGTTTCTTGATTCATATCGTGCCCATACAGGCACAGCCCGGCCTCCAGGCGCAGCGAATCCCGGGCTCCCAGACCTATCGCCTGAACCTCGGGCTCTGCCAGCAGGCGGCGAGCAAGCGCTTCAGCGTGTTCGGCCGGGACGGAAATTTCAAAGCCGTCTTCGCCGGTATACCCTGAGCGGCTGACATAACACGGCACACCTTGCAGCGTGACCGGGGCAAATTGCATAAAGGTCATGCGGGCCACTTCAGGCGCCAGCCGTTCCAGCACAGTCACAGCCTGCGGGCCCTGCAGGGCAAGCAGAGCGCGCTCTTCGAACAACGGTTCGATCGTGCAATGGGCGCTCAAGTGTTTGCGCAGATGCGCCAGATCCTGTTCTTTGCACGCCGCGTTGACCACTAGAAACAGTTGATCATCACCCAGGTTGGCAACCATCAAGTCGTCCAGAATGCCGCCTTTTTCGTTGGTAA
Source organism: Pseudomonas sp. TMW22091 (assembly GCF_022496705.1). NCBI lineage: Bacteria > Pseudomonadati > Pseudomonadota > Gammaproteobacteria > Pseudomonadales > Pseudomonadaceae > Pseudomonas > Pseudomonas sp. TMW22091. The sequence goes on along the minus strand of NZ_SCFI01000006.1, from coordinate 130,137 downwards.
ACATGGCATAGCGCTGCATGCCCACTGGCAAGTCAATAATGTCCACCGGCACCAGAGCTTCCAGGGCCTGGGCAGCATTAGCACCGGTCAGGCGAATTTGACCCATGTGCGATACGTCAAACAGCCCGGCATGCTCACGGGTGTGTTGATGCTCTTTCATTACACCCAGTGGGTATTGCACGGGCATGTCATAACCGGCAAAGGGCACCATGCGGGCGCCGAGCTCAATGTGCAGTGTGTGCAGAGGGGTTTTAAGCAGTTGTTCGGTGGACATTCGAGACTCCTTGAAAATCAGCACTCAATAATGTTGACAGCCAGACCGCCGCGAGCGGTCTCTTTGTATTTGCTTTTCATGTCGGCGCCCGTCTGGCGCATGGTGCGGATCACTTTGTCCAATGACACAAAGTGCTGACCGTCGCCTCGCAAAGCCATGCGCACGGCGTTGATGGCCTTGACCGAACCCATGGCGTTACGCTCAATGCAGGGCACTTGCACTAATCCGCCAATCGGGTCGCATGTCAGGCCAAGGTTGTGCTCCATGCCGATCTCGGCTGCGTTTTCAACTTGCTGAACGCTTCCGCCCAGCACTTCACACAAGGCCCCGGCAGCCATCGAGCAAGCCACCCCAACCTCGCCTTGGCAGCCAACTTCGGCCCCTGAGATCGAGGCGTTTTCCTTGTATAAAATGCCAATGGCAGCGGCCGTGAGCATAAAGCGCACCACGCCGTCTTCATTGGCACCGCCAATAAAGCGCATGTAGTAATGCAACACAGCGGGAATGATCCCGGCCGCGCCGTTAGTGGGGGCAGTCACCACGCGCCCGCCGTTGGCGTTTTCTTCATTGACCGCCAGTGCATACAGGTTCACCCAGTCGAGCACCGAAAGCGCATCGCGCAACGCGGCCTCGGGGTTGCTGCACAATTGACGGTGCAGGGCGGCGGCCCGTCGCTTGACCTTCAAGCCTCCGGGCAAAATGCCTTCGTTGCGACAGCCTGCGCTGACGCAGTCCTGCATGACTTGCCAAATGTTGAGCAGACCCCTGCGAGTTTCGGCCTCCGGGCGCCATGCGCTTTCATTGGCCATCATCACCTGACTGATCGACAGACCGTGGGTGACGCAATGGCGCAGCAGGTCTTTAGCGGTCTTGAACGGGTACTTCAGCTCGGTGCTGTCCTCGACGATGCGATCAGCGCCCGCCGCGCCTTCATCGACTACGAAGCCACCGCCTATGGAGTAATATTCGCGGCTGCGAATTTGAATGCCGGCGGCGTCCAGAGCGCGGAAAATCATCCCGTTAGGGTGATAGGGCAGGGGTTTACGAATCATCGCCAGATGCGACTTTTCATTGAAATCGATGGGGTGTTCGCCCAGCAGGTTCAAGCGCCCGCTGCTGCGGATCGAGGCCAGACGTTCGGCCACGGTGTCAGTGTTAACGGTGTCCGGGTGTTCGCCCTCCAGGCCCAGCAATATGGCTTTGTCGCTGCCATGACCTTTGCCGGTAGCGCCCAGTGAGCCATACAGCTCCACTTTTACGCAGGCGGTATTTGGCAGTAGCTCATCGCGGCGCAACCCTTCGACAAAGCGCGCGGCTGCGCGCATGGGGCCGACGGTATGGGAGCTGGAAGGGCCGATGCCAATCTTGAACAGGTCGAACACGCTTAACGACATAGGGTTCTCCGGTTTCTTATTAGGGACAGGTGAAAAGGTGTAGCCGCTGCCGCAGGCTGCGATGGACTGCGAAGCTGGCCCCGCTTCTAAACGTGCAAGCGAAGGCCCTTCAGTCCTTATCGCAGTCTGCGACAGCGGCTACGGGGTACTTATGCCTCTTGGTAGCTTTCGATCGACGGGCAGGCACAGACCAGATTGCGATCGCCGAAGACGTTGTCGACCCGGCCAACCGGCGGCCAGTATTTACCTTCGATCAAGGACGCTACCGGGTACACAGCCTGCTCGCGGCTGTACGGATGAGTCCATTCGCCAACCATTTCAGCTGCGGTGTGCGGAGCGTTTTTCAGCGGGTTGTCGTCTTTGTCCAGCGTGCCGTTTTCGACCGCGCGAATCTCTTCGCGGATGCGGATCATCGCTTCGCAGAAGCGATCCAGCTCTTCTTTGGATTCACTTTCGGTTGGCTCAATCATCAGCGTACCGGCCACCGGGAACGACATGGTCGGGGCGTGGAAGCCAAAGTCGATGAGGCGCTTGGCCACGTCGTCGACACTGATGCCGCTGCTGTCCTTGAGCGGGCGCAGGTCCAGAATGCATTCGTGCGCCACCAGGCCATTGCTGCCCGAGTACAGCACCGGGTAGTGCTCTTCAAGGCGGCGGGCAATGTAGTTGGCGTTGAGGATGGCCAGTTGCGATGCACGCTTGAGGCCTTCGCCGCCCATCATGCGGATGTACATCCAGGTGATCGGCAAAATGCTCGCGCTGCCAAAAGGCGCTGCGCAGACTGCACCCTCTTTGCGTTCCATCGTGCCATGCCCCGGCAGGAAGGGAGTCAGGTGCGATTTGACGCCAATCGGGCCAACACCCGGGCCACCACCGCCGTGGGGAATGCAGAAGGTTTTGTGCAGATTGAGGTGGGACACATCACCGCCGAACTTGCCCGGCGCGCACAAGCCGACCATGGCGTTCATGTTGGCGCCGTCGATGTACACCTGACCGCCGTTGTCATGAATGATGCCGCAGATTTCGCGGATGCCTTCTTCGAACACGCCGTGGGTGGACGGGTAAGTGATCATCAGCGCTGCGAGATGATCACGATGCTCAAGGGCTTTGGCGCGCAGGTCTTCAATGTCGACGTTGCCGCGTGCGTCACACGCGGTGACTACTACCCGCATGCCGGCCATGTTGGCGGTGGCGGGATTGGTGCCGTGGGCCGAAGACGGAATCAGGCAGATGTCGCGGCGCTCATCGCCACGGCTCTGGTGATAGGCTCGAATCGCCAGCAGGCCCGCGTATTCGCCCTGAGAACCGGCGTTCGGTTGCAGTGAAATGGCGTCATACCCAGTGGCCGCGCAGAGCATGGCTTCCAGTTCAGTGGTCAGCTGTTGGTAGCCCAGGCTTTGTTCGGCAGGCGCAAATGGGTGCAGGTTGCCAAACTCGGCCCAGGTCACCGGGATCATTTCGCTGGCAGCATTGAGTTTCATGGTGCATGAACCCAGCGGAATCATTGTGCGATCCAGTGCCAGATCCTTGTCAGCCAAACGACGCAGGTAGCGCATCAGCTCGGTTTCGGAGTGATAACGGTTAAATACCGGGTGGCTGAGGATCGGTGACTGACGCATCAGCGCTGCTGGCAAGGTGCCAACTACGCTAGCCGCCAGTGCGTCGAAGTCAGGCAGGGCCTGGCCATCGGCGGCGAACAAGCTCCACAGGGCAATCACATCGGATTCGCTGCTGGTTTCATCCAGTGACAGGCCCAGACGCTGATCGCTGATAACGCGCAGGTTGATGTTCTGTGTCAGGGCTTTAGCGTGCAGGGCGGCGGTATTTGCGCCAGTGTTGAGCGTCAGGGTGTCGAAGAAGTTCGCTGTCTCGACCTTCAGGCCCAAATCGATCAGGCCTTTGGCCAGAATGGCAGTCAGTTGGTGAGTGCGCTGAGCGATTTGGGTCAGGCCCGCCGGGCCGTGATACACGGCGTACATGCTGGCGATATTGGCCAGCAGCACTTGTGCGGTGCAGATGTTACTCGTGGCCTTTTCACGGCGGATATGTTGCTCGCGGGTTTGCATCGCCAAACGCAGCGCCGGCTTGCCATGACGGTCAACCGACACACCGACCAGACGTCCCGGCATGTCGCGCTTGAACGCGTCGCGGGTTGCGAAGTAGGCCGCATGCGGGCCACCAAAGCCCAGTGGTACACCAAAACGCTGAGCGCTGCCGATGGCCACGTCCGCGCCGAACTCTCCCGGCGGCGTCAACAGGGTCAATGCCAGCAGGTCTGCCGCAACGGCAACCAGTGCATTGGCGGCGTGAAAGCGCTCTACCAACTCGCGGTAATCGAATACATCGCCGTTGCTCGCAGGGTATTGCAGCAGCGCGCCGAAGAAGGCCGATACGTCACCCAGTTCACGTTCATCCGCAACGACCACTTCAATGCCCAATGGCTCGGCCCGCGTGCGCAGTACGTCGAGGGTTTGCGGGTGGCAATGGCTGGAAGCAAAGAACTGATGGCTGGTTTTGTTCTTGCTCAGACGTTTGCAGAAGGTCATCGCTTCGGCAGCCGCGGTGGCTTCATCAAGCAACGAGGCATTGGCGATAGGCAAGCCGCTGAGGTCGCTGATCAACGTTTGGAAGTTGAGCAGGGCTTCGAGGCGGCCTTGGGATATTTCAGGTTGATACGGCGTGTAGGCGGTGTACCAGGCCGGGTTTTCCAGCAGGTTGCGCAGGATCGGCGAGGGCGTGTGGCAGTTGTAATAGCCTTGGCCGATATAGGTTTTACACAGTTGGTTTTTCGTCGCTATGGCTTTGATCGAGGCCAGGGCATCGGCTTCGCTCTGGCCGGCGGGCAAGTCGAGCACGCTGGTGCCCTTGATGCTGTCCGGGATGACGCTGGCGCTGAGCGCTTCCAGAGAGTCAAAACCGAGGGTGGCGAGCATCGCCTGCTCATCGGCGTGACGCGGGCCAATGTGGCGGGCGATAAATTCGTTGGCAGTGCTGAGATTGATGGTCATGACGGCTCCTCAGGCTTGGGCGTTGGCTTTGATCAGGCGGTCATACGCATCTTGATCCAGCAGTTTGCTGACGGCGCTGGCATCGGTGGGCTGGAAACGGAAGAACCAGCCTTCACCCAGCGGGTCTTCGTTAACCAGTTCAGGGCTGTCATCCAGTGCCGGGTTCACTTCGAGCACTTTGCCGTCCAGGGGCATGTAAACACCGCTGGCCGCTTTTACCGACTCGACCGTGGCGGCTTCTGCGCCCTTGTCGTAGACCTGCAACTCAGGGAGTTGCACAAACACCACATCGCCCAGAGCGTTTTGCGCAAACGCAGTAATGCCTACGGTGATGCTGCCGTCAGCTTCGGCGCGCAGCCATTCGTGGTCTTCAGTAAAACGCAATTCGCTCATGCAAACTCCTCAGGGCCAGACACGTCTGGTGGTCACAGTTAATGCTCGCGCAGGTCGAGCTTATTGAGGAGATGAATGCAAGATGGTTGCCAGTTTGAAAATATCGTTATTTATCAATGGCTTAATTAATTTTTAGAGGCGTGGCTGGTGAGTCGGCTGTAGCGAAATCGCTACAGATACGGGGTTGGAAAAAAATCTATGCGGATCAAAGCCTTGCACTGTTGAGCTTGTAACCGAGTGTATCGAAATCGCTCCACTGGAACGAAAACGATACAGTTGCACCTCAAGACTTGCCGGGGATGCCGTACTTGCGCAGTCGGTGCGCAATGGCGGTGTGCGATGTTTGCAGACGGCTGGCCAATTGCCGAGTCGAGGGGTAGCTGACATAAAGTGTTGTCAGCAAGGCTTTTTCGAAGGCTTCTACAGCGCCTTCGAGGGTTTCAATTTCGCCGTCACTTTGGCGTGCAACGGAGGTTCCGGCGATGTCCAGGTCACCAATGTCGACCAGCGTGCTTTCGCAGATGGCGGCGGCGCGGAAGATGACATTCTGCAATTGCCGCACATTGCCGGGCCAGGGGTTGCTTAGCAGCGCCGGGTAGGTGCCTGGCGCAAGGCGGCACACCGGACGCTGTATTTGCGTGCAGGCCTGCTGCATGAACGTACGCGCCAGCAGCAGAATGTCCTGACCGCGCTCACGCAGGGGCGGTACGGCGATGTTGAGTACATTCAGCCGGTAGAACAGATCCTCGCGAAAGGTGCCCTCGCTGACCATTTTGTCGAGGTCGCGGTGGGTGGCGCTGAGGATGCGTACATTGACCTTGACCTCGCGCTCGCCACCGACCCGGCGAAAGCTGCCGTCGTTTAAGAAGCGCAGCAATTTGGCTTGCAAGTACGGTGACATTTCGGCGATTTCATCAAGAAACACTGTGCCGTGGTTGGCCAATTCCATCAGTCCCGGTTTGCCGCCGCGTTGGGCGCCGGTAAAGGCACCGGGGGCATAGCCGAACAGTTCGCTTTCGGCGAGGTTCTCGGGCAGCGCTGCACAGTTCAAGGCCAGAAAGGGTGCATTGAAACGATCACTGATGGCATGGCAGGCGCGGGCCACCAGTTCTTTGCCGGTGCCGGTTTCGCCCTGAATCAATAGCGGTGCATCCAGCACGGCCACGCGTTGAGCGCGGGCCTTGAGGGTGCGGATAGCCGGTGAGTCGCCCAGCAGGGCGTCAAAGCCTTCGGCATGATCGTGATGCAGGGCCGCCAGTCGCTCACCAATACGGCTGGGCTGGTACAGCGTGAGCAAGGCGCCTGCATCGGTGATCGGCGTTGCGTCGAGCATCAGCGGGTGACCATTGAGCGTGACTTCGCGCAGGGGAAGACGAAAGCCGTTGCTCAGCAACACATCAAGCAAGCCGGGGTCGCTGAACAGTTCACCGATACTTTCACCGGTCGGCTCATGCCCGTAAAGAGCCACGAGTGCAGGGTTGGCCAGCAGCACGTGGCCGTCACTGTCGAGCGCCAACACGGGGTCGGTCATGGCTGCCAGCAGCGCGTCGAGTTGCAGGTGGCGGCGTTGCCCCGGAAGTATGTCGACCACCGTGACAGCCTGTACGCCCTTGATGTTGAAGAGCGCATCGCGCAACTCATCGAGGACCCGCTGACTCAGGGTCGGGGCATCGATGTAGACGTTGGGCGGAACCATTTCCACGGCATCCAGATTAAGGTTTCTGCCGCCGAGCAAGGCCAGGACTTCCTGGGTGATGCCGACACGGTCGATAAAACTGACATGGATGCGCATGAACGGTGATTACTTTTGGCCAGCAGGGTTGGCCAGTATGCCTTGGAGGGGGGGATAGGTGAAATGTGGCGGTTACTTACGTGCTGCTGACCCGCACAGGCATCGACTTGTAGTCGCTGACGAAGGCTGCAATCGAGCGCGAAGCGGTCGCAACATGCAATGCCACGGGTATCCGGTTGTTCGACGGCGTTGCCGCCGATTACAGCCTTGGTTCCTCGTCAGCGACTACCAGAGCAGTCGAGCATCCAACAGTTCAGTCGAGATGACTGAGATCAATGGGATCACCCGGCTTGTGATTAAGCTGGGCCATCACATCCGCAAACATTTTGTCGTAGAAACCGTGCATCGCGCGGATGTCTGCAGTCTTTGGAATACCGTGTTTCACCGCAATCTGGAAGGCATCATGGGCAAAGTTGAAGGCCAGATCCTTGGGCAGGGTGAATGACTCTTTAAAGTCTTTGCCTTTGATTTGGCCGTGCATATCGAATTGCATGGCTTTACCAACCTTGGGGTCTTGTACGACCTTGTAATCAATCTTGATGTCGTACCCGAAATCGCCAGGTTGCAACGGCTCTCGATGGATGTGCAAGTGACCGGGTTCGAACGAGGCCATAGAGGAACTCCTTGAGGCATGGGGTTAAAGGGCAGACCCTGCGGCCCGCCCTCTGGTTCAGAAGTAGGTGATGCCTGGCTTCTCGGTGCTGACCCGAGTGCCTGCTTTACCTTGAACGATTGCTTCAATATCCGCCAGTGCGCCAATGACTGCGGTATGGCCGGTTTTACGGGCAAATTCGCAGGCAGCTTCTACTTTAGGCCCCATCGAACCTGCCGCGAAGCCGAGTTTTTCCAGCTCGTCCGGGTGGGCATGGGAGATGCCTTTTTGTGTGGGTTTGCCCCAGTCGATAAAGGCGGCGTTGACGTCTGTAGCAATTACCAGCAGGTCGCTTTTCAGCTCTTGAGCCAGCAGCGACGAGGCCAGGTCCTTGTCGATGACCGCTTCGATACCCTGAAGCTTGCCGTCCTCGGTGTACATGGTCGGAATGCCGCCACCCCCTGCACAAATCACGATGGTGCCTTTTTCCAGCAGCCATTTGATCGGGCGAATTTCGAAAATATGTTTGGGTTTCGGGCTTGGCACCACACGGCGGAATTTGTCGCCGTCCGGGGCAATGGTCCAGCCTTTTTCGGCGGCCAGACGCTTGGCTTCTTCTTCGCTGTACACCGGACCAATCGGCTTGGTGGGTTTTTGGAAGGCCGGGTCTTTGGGATCGACTTCGGTCTGGGTCAGCAAGGTGGCGAAGGGCACTTCCTTGGGCAATACATTGCCCAGCTCCTGCTCGATCATGTAGCCAATCATGCCTTCGGTTTCAGCACCCAGCACATCCAGAGGATACGGCGCGACTTCTTTGTAGGAAGCGGCCTGCAAGGACAGCAGGCCCACTTGCGGGCCATTGCCGTGAGCCACCACCAGTTCGTTGCCGGGAACAATGCGGGCGATTTGTGTGGCGGCGGTGCGGATGTTTTCGCGTTGATTCTCAGCGGTCATGGGCTGACCGCGACGCAGTAGGGCGTTACCGCCCAGTGCTACGACGATACGCATAGATAATGTCCTTATTGAAAGGCAAATTGGAACAGCAGGAGCGGGCAGACCCGCTCCTGCGCTGAGGCTTAGATATCAGCCAGTGCTGCCACCAGAATGGCTTTGATGGTGTGCATGCGGTTTTCAGCTTGTTCAAAGGCAATGTTGATCGGGGATTCGAACACTTCCTCAGTCACTTCAATGCCGTCTTTAAGGTTCGGGTGATGCTCTGCCACATCTTTGCCGACCTTGGTTTCACAGTTGTGGAACGCAGGCAGGCAGTGCATGAATTTAACCCGTGGGTTTTCGGCCGCCTTGATGATGTTCGAGTTGACTTGGTACGGCAGCAGCAACTTGATGCGCTCGTTCCAGGCTTCAACCGGTTCGCCCATCGATACCCACACGTCGGTGTGGATAAAGTCGACGCCTTTTACCGCTGCTTTCGGGTCTTCTGTCAGGGTGATGCGTGCGCCGCTTTCTTTGGCGAATGCCTGGCACTCTTTTACAAACGACTCTTCAGGCCACAGGCTTTTTGGTGCGCCAATACGCACGTCCATGCCCAATTTCGCGCCGATCAGCAGCAACGAGTTACCCATGTTGTTTCGGGCATCGCCCAGGTACGCATAGCTGATGTCATGCAGTGGCTTGTCGCTGTGTTCGCGCATGGTCAGCACGTCAGCGATCATTTGTGTCGGGTGGAATTCAGCGGTCAGGCCGTTGAACACCGGTACACCGGCATACTTGGCCAGTTCTTCGACGATGGCTTGTTCAAAGCCGCGGTATTCGATGGCATCAAACATACGGCCCAGAACGCGGGCGGTGTCTTTCATGCTTTCTTTGTGACCGATTTGCGAAGAAACCGGGTCGATGTAGGTCACGTGTGCGCCCTGATCGTGGGCGGCAACTTCAAACGCGCAACGGGTACGCGTCGAGGTTTTTTCGAAGATCAAGGCAATGTTTTTGCCTTTGAGGTGTGGCTGTTCCGTGCCGGTGTACTTGGCGCGCTTCAGGTCGCGGGACAGGTCCAGCAAAAAGTGCAGCTCACGTTGAGTGTGGTGCATCAGACTCAGCAAGCTGCGGCCTTTCATGTTAAACGCCATGGTGATCTCCTTGGTTTTAAGTTAACCGGCTTGCGCCAGCCCTTTGTGAGGGCAGGCGCAAGCAATCAATAAATGAATTAATTAATAGTCGATTGGGTCGCGAATGATTGGGCAGGTCATGCAGTGGCCGCCGCCACGGCCGCGTCCCAGTTCCGATGCACTAATGGTGATCACTTCCACACCGGCTTTGCGCAAGAGGGTGTTGGTGTAGGTGTTGCGGTCGTAGCCGATGACCACACCCGGTTCCAGTGCTACCACGTTGTTGCCGTCGTCCCACTGTTCACGTTCGGCGGCGAAGGCGTTACCGCCGGTTTCGACCACGCGAAGTTTTTTCAGGCCAAGAGCCTTGGCAACCACGTCAACGAAGCTGCCTTCTTCCTGGACGACTGCGATACCGCCGTTGCGGCTTTCGTCCGGATACAGGGAGAACGCAACGATCTGGTTCACGACTTCAGGGAAAATGGTGACCAGGTCGTGGTTGCAGAAGCTGAACACGGTGTCCAGGTGCATCGCCGCGCGAGATTTTGGCAAGCCCGCGACGATGACGCGTTCAACCGCTTTGTTTTGGAACAGGTTTTGCGCCAGTTGGCCAATGGCCTGACGCGAGGTGCGTTCGCCCATACCGATCAGCACCACACCTTTGCCGATTGGCATCACGTCGCCGCCTTCAAGGCTGGCGTTGCCGTGGTCAACAGTCGGGTCGCCGTACCAGATCTGGAAGTCGGCGTTGGTGAACTCAGGGTGGAACTTGTAAATCGCCGTGGTCAGCAGGGTTTCCTGACGACGGGCAGGCCAGTACATCGGGTTCAACGTCACGCCGCCATAAATCCAGCAGGTGGTGTCACGGGTGAACTGGGTGTTAGGCAGCGGCGGCAGGATAAAGCTGGTGTGGCCCAGTACGTCGCGGAACATCTGGATGGTCTTGCCACCAAAGCTGTCGGGCAGATCATCAGCCGACACGCCACCAATCAGGTATTCAGCTGCTTTGCGTGGCTCCAGACTTTTAAGCCAGGACTTGACCTCGTTGACCAGGCCCACACCCACTTGGTTTGGCGTTACCTTGTGCTCAAGAATCCAGTCCAGCGCTTCTGGAATGGCAACGATGTCGGTCAGCAGGTTGTGCATTTCAAGCACGTCGATACCGCGATCACGCATTTTGGTCACGAAATCGAAGTGGTCGCGCTTGGCCTGGTTGACCCACAGTACGTCATCAAACAGCAGTTCATCGCAGTTGCTGGGCGTCAGGCGCTGATGAGCCAGCCCAGGGGAGCAGACCATTACTTTGCGCAGCTTGCCGGCTTCGGAATGTACGCCGTACTTCACTTTTTCGGTGGTCATTACAGTCATCCTCCAAAGAACATAAACAGGTGTGTTACAGGGTCAGGAAGCCGTCGTAGAGCCCATAGGCCGCTATGAGGGCACCTATCACGACGGCGGCAAAAATAACTTTTTCGATGTTGGTGAAAACGGGTTGACCGCTTTCACGCTTGGCCTTGGCGAACAGGATGGCGCCTGGTGCGTACAGCAAGGCCGAGAGCAGCAGGTATTTCAGGCCACCGGCATAGATCAGCCAGATGGCATAGATCAACGCAATACCGCCGATGATCAGGTCTTTTTTGCGTTCGGCCAGGGCGTTCTCATAGGTCTCTGCGCGCACCGCCAGCAGGAAGCCGTAGGCTGCAGACCACAGGTATGGCACCAGGATCATCGAAGTCGCCAAGTAGATAAGCGACAGATAAGTACTGGCCGAGAACAGCGTGATGATCAGGAACAGCTGAACCATGGCGTTGGTCAGCCACAGGGCGTTGACCGGCACGTGGTTAGCGTTTTCTTTCTTCAGGAACGCCGGCATGGTGTGGTCTTTAGCGGCCGCGAACATGATTTCGGCGCACAGCAGCACCCACGACAGCAGCGCACCCAGCAGCGAGATGATCAAGCCCACACTGATCAGCACTGCGCCCCAGTGACCGACCACATGCTCAAGCACGGCCGCCATCGAAGGGTTCTGCAGTTTGGCCAGTTCAGGCTGAGTCATGATGCCTAGGGACAGTACGTTCACCAGCACCAGCAACAGCAGAACGATGATGAAGCCGATGACGGTGGCTTTACCCACATCGGAGCGTTTTTCAGCCCGAGAGGAGAAAATGCTCGCCCCTTCGATACCGATAAACACCCAGACCGTTACCAGCATCATGTTGCGGACCTGATTCATCACACTGCCCAGATCAGGGTTTTTAACGCCCCAGATGTCGCTGGTGAAGATGTCCAGTTTGAAGGCGAAGAAGGCGATCAGAATGAACAGCACCAGCGGCACGACTTTGGCAATCGTGGTCAACAGGTTGATGAACGCTGCTTCCTTGATACCGCGTAGCACCAGAAAGTGCACGGCCCAGAGCAGGATTGACGCGCCGATAATGGCTGCCGGCGTGTTGCCTTCGCCGAAGATCGGGAAAAAGTAGCCCAAGGTGCTGAACAGCAGCACGAAGTAGCCGACGTTACCCAGCCATGCGCTGATCCAGTAACCCCAAGCAGATGAGAAACCCATGTAATCGCCAAAACCGGCCTTGGCATAGGCGTATACACCGCCGTCAAGATCGGGTTTGCGATTGGCCAGGGTCTGGAACACAAAAGCCAGCGTCAACATGCCGACTGCGGTGATCGCCCAGCCGATAAGAATGGCGCCGACATCGGCACTGGCTGCCATGTTTTGCGGCAGCGAAAAGATACCGCCGCCAATCATTGAGCCGACTACCAGAGCAACCAATGCACCCAGTCGAAGTTTTCCAGGAGTATCAGACATTTGTAGTGACTCCAATCCAGGAGAGATAAGGTCTAAAAGATTAATCCGTTGTTTTTTAAGCCGGTTGACTTAGGTCAGGGCATTACGACATTCCATTGTCAGTCGAGCGAAGAGGGGGCAATCGATAGCGCGGTTTATTATCGACCACACAGAGAAAGCCTGATTCAGAGGCTTTCGTAGCGACAGTTGCGCTTTTAACTGCGGTGTTGTGGGTATTGAAGCTAGACAGTATTTTCAGATTTGCAAATGCACTGCTCATGTTTCATCTGCTTCGAAAAAATCTAAAAGGCCGCCTACATATGAATTGTTTTTTAGGTTTCAATAGATAATGTTGCGATTAAAAAATCGGGGTTATTACGCGGCGTATTAAACGGATCAGGCCCGCATATATTTAGTCAGTGAACGCCTGTAGCCTGCTAAACATTAAACATCAACTTAAACACAGAGGTGTCGATGGATCAGCAGACCCAGAAGCTTCGGCTCAATGCATTGATTGCATTGGTGGTCGGCTCAATGATTGGCGGCGGTATCTTTTCCTTGCCGCAAAATATCGCCGAGCACTCTGCTGGTGGTGCCGTACTGATCGGTTGGGCGATTACAGCGGTGGGGATGCTCGCATTGGCCTTTGTGTTCCAGACGCTGGCCAATCGCAAGCCGGAACTGGATTCAGGTGTTTACGCTTACGCCAAGGCCGGGTTTGGCGATTACATGGGGTTCTCATCCGCCTGGGGTTACTGGATCAGTGCCTGGATGGGTAACGTCGGTTACTTCGTGTTGCTGTTCAGCACCCTGGGGTTTTTCATCCCGGCATTTGGTCATGGCAACACCCCGCTGGCCATCGGCTGTGCATCGTTACTGCTGTGGGGGGTGCATTTTTTGGTGATGCGCGGCATTAAGGAGGCCGCCTTTATCAATCAGCTCACCACCATTGCCAAGCTGGTGCCCATCGTGATGTTTATCGTGCTGGCGGGGGTCGCCTTCAAAGCCGATATCTTCACGATGGATTTTTGGGGCGAACAGACCCCGGCGCTCGGCAGCGTCATGGATCAAGTGCGCAATATGATGCTCGTCACAGTGTTTGTGTTTATCGGTATAGAGGGGGCCAGCGTTTACTCGGGGCGGGCCGAGAGGCGTTCGGACGTGGGCAAGGCGACGGTGATCGGTTTTCTTGGGGTGTTGGCATTGCTGGTGATGGTCAGCGTGCTATCTCTGGGGATCATGACTCAACCTGAACTCGCCAAATTGCAAAACCCCTCGATGGCCGGAGTACTCAAGCATGTGGTGGGGGAGTGGGGCGCGATCCTGATCAGTATCGGGTTGGCCATTTCGCTGTTGGGGGCGTTGTTGTCCTGGGCGCTGCTGTGCGCTGAAATTCTCTTTGCCACGGCCAAGGACAAGACCATGCCGGCGTTCCTGAAAAAGGAAAACGCCAACCGTGTGCCGGTTAATGCCCTGTGGCTGACTAACGTGATGATTCAGGTATTTCTGCTGATTACACTGGTGTCTGCCGGAACTTACACCACGCTGATCTATCTGGCGTCATCAATGATATTGGTGCCGTATTTGTGGTCGGCTGCCTATTCAGTGCTCCTGTGCGTGCGCGGTGAGACCTACGAGCGGGCGAGTCGTCGCCGTATCAAGGATTTTCTGGTGGGCGCGGTGGCACTGATTTATGCCGTATGGCTGTTGTATGCAGCGGGGCCCAAATACCTGTTGCTGTCCGCGTTGTTATACGCGCCGGGGATCGTCTTTTTTGCCAAGGCCAAGCATGAACAAGGCCAGGTGCTGTTTAAACATTGGGAAAAAGTGATCTTTGCCGGGGTGGTGGTGGCCGCGCTGGTGGCGGCTTATGGGTTGTACAGCGGCGCGTTGACGTTGTAGGGCTGCCCCCTGTAGTCCCTGCCGCAGGCTGCGATAAGAACCGCCGGGCCTTGGCTCAAGCAGAATCGCGAGGTCCGCTGCGCAGCCCATCACAGCCTTCGGCAGCGGCTACAGGAGCGAGTGTGGGTAAACGCTCGGGGCGCGACCAGATCCACAGATTACCCAGACTCATGCCTGCAATGGCCAGAAATACCGGCCAGTTGTGATCAAGCACGTACAGCATCACCCCGGCGCACACCAGCATGCTGAGGGTGGCGCTGACTTTGGCTTTGCGCTGGATGATTTTGCCATTACGCCAGTTGCTCAGAATCGGGCCGAACAAACGGTGATTTTCAAGCCATGCGCTCAGACGCGGGGAGCTTTTGGTCGCGGCCCACGCGGCAAGCAAAATAAATTCGGTGGTCGGCAGGCCAGGAATCACGATCGCGATCAGGCCAATGCCCAAACTTACATAAGCGAGCAAGCCGAACAGGATACGAGCGATTTTCGACGAGGATCGGGTTTGGCAGGTCATAAGCTCAGGACGTATAAAAAGTACACCCGGTCAGCGAGGGCTAACCGGGTTGCTAGCTTAAGCCAGTTCAGGTTGTTTCGCGTAGGTCTGTTCCAGCAAGAAGGTGAAACGACTGAAGGCATCGTTGGCTGCTTGCTCCAGCTCGGCATCTTCCTCAGGCGTGAGTTCGATGCTGTCGAGCATTTCGATGAAGCTCTTCCAGTTGCGGCCACGGCCTTCGGCGGGCTCGCCCATGTGGCGTGCTCCGTGGGTTTCGCTCAGGCCCAGCAGACGCGCCTGTTTGATCAATACACCGGCACCCAGTTTCGAGCCTTCTGAAACAAATACCCAGCCCAGCGCTTGCGCTTTGCTCGGGTTTTTCACAGCGCCCTGAACCGGGGCAGGCAGGTCGACACCCAGGTCATTCAGATCAGCCTTGATCTGCGATGCACGGCAACGCTCAGGCAGGTTCGGAATGTGTTGGGTCAGTCGTGGGTCTGTGTGCAGTGGCGCCAGTTCAGTCAGGAACAGATACTGCGCAGTCGCGAAATGGATGTAGTTTTCGAGACTGCCAAACGGGTCGCGCCCCATGACTTTTTCGCCCAGCGTGTCGTGAGTTTCACGGGTAGCGAGGGTCAGGCGCTTGGAACGCTCGGATGGACGCAGAGCTGAATCTGTTGTGGTCATGAAAATATCCTTTGAGGATGAAATGCGCTTTGTAACTAGACGAACAAGAAGACGCATCACAGTAAAAAATCCTCACTGCGTAGCGTTAATGACTACGCAATGAGGCCCCTGGCTTAGATGTCCCAGACCAGATTGACCGAGAAGTTACGGCCTGGAGCCGTCAGGCGGTCCATGTTGGCCGGGTTCAGCACGCCCGCTTCACCGACGCTGTCATAGCCGCGCACGTCATCCCAGTTCCAGTACTTCTTGTCGGTCAGGTTGTACAGGCCCGCGTTGACGGTGACGTCCTTGGTCACTTTGTAGTAACCGCTCAGGTCGACGACGCCATAGCCCGGCGACTTGAATTGGGAGCTGGTGCCATCTGGCGAGAAGAAGGTGCTGTCGTCGACCTGGTCTTTGCGCTTCACCAATGTCCAGCTCACCAGCGCCCCATAGTTTTGTTGCTCGTAACCCAGGCCCATGACTGCTGTCAGCGGGTTGACGCTGTTGATCGGCTGACCGGTGTCGTTGTTGCGGCCGTGGGCATAGGCTACCGAGCCCCGCGTGTAGAGACCCTGAGGAGCCCCGAACGCGTCCAGGTTCAGGCGGCCTTTGACTTCAGCCCCCTTGATGGTGGCGTGTTTGATGTTGTTGCTCTGGAAGGCAAGTTCGCTGTAACCGGGGGTGATGGCGTCTTCGTTTATGAAGTCGCGGTATTTGTTGTAGAAAATAGCCAGATCGAAGGTGCCAGCCTCAAATTTACCGCGCAGGCCAGTTTCGTAGCTTTTGCTTTTTTCCGGCTCAAGATTCGGGTTCGGTTCTACGGAGTAGCCCGCCTCAAGGTTTTCAAAGCGGCCATACAGCGCCTTGGCAGTTGGCGTGCGGAAGCCTTCGGCGTATTGGCCGTACCAGGTGTAGTTGTCGTTAAACTCGTACGTCACGCCAAACTTGGGTGACAGACGATGCCAGACTTTGTCGGCATCGCTCACCGGGTCTTTCTGGAGGGGGTTAACAGTGTTGAGGAACTCCTGAGTGATATGCGGAGTGAGCTTGGTGTAGTCGTAGCGCAAGCTCGGCATGAAGGTCCAGTTGTTCCAGCTGATTTGGTCTTGCGCGAACAGGCTGTAGGTGTTGATGGTCGGGTCCGGGAAGTCGCTGGACTTGACCAGATAGTCACTGGGGCTCGGGGCTCCTATCGCCGTGCAACCCCGACCCACAGCCAGGCATATGCCCGAGCCGCTGCGTGAGCCGGTGACTTTCTGGTGTTTGACGGTGGCACCGTAGGTCAACAAATGATCGGTGTCGCCAAGGTGGAAAGCCTTATCTGCCTGAGCGTCGAGCACCCACATTTTTTCTTCGTAGGTGGTAGTGCGCGAGCGCATCACGCGACGGGTGTAAGGGAAATAATCCTCCAGCGTGTCCTGATCGGTTTTAGCGACCTGATAGTTCAGGCTCCACTTGAAGTGATCAGCCACCGCGGTGTCGAGCACCATGCTGTTTTCCAGCCCGAAGCGCTCGCGGCTAATGGTGTCTTTACCCTCGCGCGAAAGGTACATACCAAGAGGTTTGCCTGCGTTGAACGGCCCGCCGACAGCGCTTTTTTCATTGACCGAGACGCGGTCCTTGTACTTTTCGTAGGTAAACCCCAGACGGTCGTCTTCGTTGTAGTTCCAGCCTGCCTTGGCCAGCACGTTCGTGGTTTTGATGTCTTCCGGGTTGGCAGCGGTGCGGGATAAACCGGTACCGCCATGATCACCGTAGGATTCGGTTTCGTGACCTTCGCGCTGGCTCAGGTGCAGCAAACCGTCAAACTCACCAGAACGGCCCGCCACGGTGCCCGATTTCAGCCAGCTGCGATCGGCCGAGCTGTAGCCGGCCTTGAGGCGGGCGCCCACATCCTGGCCTGGCTTGATGATGTCATCCGGGTCGAGGGTGAAATAACTGACGGCGCCGCCAATGGCGTTACTGCCATACAGCGCTGAAGCCGGGCCACGCAGGATCTCAACGCGCTTGATGATTTCCGGGTCGACGTAGTTACGCTGAGTCTTGGCATAGGGGCCATTGAAGAACGAATTGGGAATTTCGACGCCATCGATCTGGGTCAGAATCCGGTCGCCGTCGATGCCTCGAATGTTGTAGTTGCTGATACCGCCGCGCTGACCGGCACCGCCTACTGACACACCCGGCTCATAGCGCACCAGATCCTTGATGTTATTGACGTTATCGCGGTCGAGCTCTTGGCGATCATGCACGGTGACTGTGCTGGGTACCGAGTTGACGTCCTGTTCCTGACGCGTAGCGCTGATGGTCACTTGTTGAAGGGCCAGCGTGCCGCTGTTGCCGCTGCGCTTTTCAAGCACGATGTTGTTGGCGCTCAGTTTGCGATAACCCAGGTTGGTGCCAATGAGCAAACGGTCCAGCGCTTTTTCGGGGGAGAGCGAGCCGTGTACACCCGGTGAAGACACTTCCTGCGCCAGTTCGGCGGGTAGTCCCACCTGCCAGCCGGTGACGGCAGTAAAGTCATTCAGGGCGGAGGCGAGGGGCTGTTGAGAAATTGCAAACTTGTAATTGCCCACGGAGGTGCTGGCAGGCGGCGTATTGGTTGCGGCGATGGCCGGAACCGCTTGTACGCCGGCTAATAGCACGGCGACGGTCAACAACGACAGCGTGTATTGCTGCAACCCGCCTGTGCGGGCGTTGGAGTTGGACCGGCTGTTGAAACGTGTGGGCATTGATAGCGCTCCGTGGTGAACGAATCTTATTAGTTGCGAAGCTGACTCAAAATGCGAATCAGTTGCATTGACTACTACGAGACGTATGACCTACGGCGATCGCGTAAAAAAATAGTTAATCGTTTAATTTTTAATTGAGGATCACCAGTGCCGGAAATTCCGAAACACGGCTGGAAGTGATGCTGGCCAGGGAACGAATGATGTCCAGTGGCTGGTCGAGCCGGTAATTTCCGGTGACGGCGACCTGTGAGAGCTTTTCGTTGTTGTTGATGATCCAGCCGGGGTAATAACGGCGTACTTCATCAAGCACTTTACCCATCGGGCAGTTCTCAAATACCAAACGGCCCTGAACCCAGGCCAGGTCGGTTTGCGGATTGAGCTTCGCGGTCTTGCTGAAACCATTGGGGTCAATGCTGACACTGTTACCTGCAGACAGGCGCATTTGTGTGCCCACGCTGTTGACCTGTAATTCCACATTACCGCGTTGTACCCGTACTTGCGCTTCACCGTTGAGGTAGCGCACGGCAAAAGCGGTATCGCGCACGCTGACGCGAACCGGGCCAGCGTCGAGTACCAAGGGAAATTCAAGGTTGGCTGGAATTTCAAAAAAAGCCTCGCCCTGCAACAGCCGTGCGCTGGCCTGTGCATTAACGACTTTGCTGGAAAATGCAGAATTGGTGTTCAGCAGGACTTTGGAGCCGTCTTCGAGTTGCAGGCGCTGACGCTCACCGATCACGGTCAAATGATCGGCTTTTAGGCGCATGGGCACATTGCTGTAAGTGCCCACCGTCAATACCAGCACGGCAGCTGCGGCGACGTGTTTCCAGTGACGGCTGATGCGCCGTAACCGGCTTGGCGTGGGCCGAGCGTGCAGGGTTTGAGCGGCCGCCAAAACAGGTTGTCCGTTCCAGATAGCGCTGGCTTTGGCGAAAGCTTGAGCATGTGACGAATCAGCATTGAGCCAGGCATCAAAAGCGACTTTTTGCTCTTCGCTCGCGCACTCAAGGGTAATCAGCCAGTCCAGAGCCTGATCCATGGCGCTGTCGCGCAGCACGTCTTGAGCAGATTTTTGTATATCCGTCACGGGTGTTCCTTGGCAGTCTCAGAACTTTCTTACAAGAATCGGCTGTGCAGATTAAGGCCGATTGAGTCTGTCGGCTACCCCGATACAGATCGCCATGATCAATTTGAGTTCTTTTTGAACGGTGCTCAAGGAAACATTCAGTTCTTCGGCGATTTCTTGATAACTGCAACCATGCAGGCGGCTAAGGATGAAAATCCGTTGTTGGCGCGCCGTTAACTGGCTCAGGCTCACACTCAAACGCTCCAGTAATTGCGCGGCTTGATGGGCTTCTTCGGGCGTGCTTAGGGGGGAAGCGACCCCTTCAATAATCTCCGTTGGCACATCTTCGACGACCGTGCGCGATTGAATGCGGCGAGCCCGCAGATGGTCGAGCGCCAGGTTGCGGGCAGTCTGGAAGACAAACGGCTCAAGGTGCTCAACGGTGCGGTCATTGAGGGCGCGGGCGACGCGCAAGTAAGTCTCTTGCAACAAGTCCTCGGCGGTACTGTGGTTGTTCACCATCCGCTGTAACGTGCGCAGCAAACTTTCCCGCTGAGTAAGGAAGACTTGATTGAAGTGGGACTGACTCACTGAACTACCCGACCGGTTTTGAGCGAATGATAATGCTTATCATCCATGGTGTTGGTCAAGTAATGTTTTGCAAAGAGGGGAATACAGAGGGTGCAGTGACTGATGAGGAGCGACAGGGAATCGCCAGCGAGTTTTTGATCTGCTTGTGATCTGCTTGTGATCTGCTTGTGATCTGCTTGTGATCTGCTTGTGATCTGCTTGTGATCTGGTTTTTGATCTTGATCTGCCGCCCCTTCGGGAGGCCGAGTGGAGGTTTCGTGGAGTGGGTCGACCGGCATGGATGCCGGGAGAGCTGCGATCGGGCCAAGGATGGCCCGTCGCAGCGTGCCCACGGAGCGGGACCGGAGCGAGGGACACCTGAGCGAAGCGAGGGCCGTACGCGGGGGCGGAAGCGTTTTGGTTACTTTGTCATGGTCCGACACTCGGCTTTTGCAAAGTGACACGCCGTAAGGGCGTAACCCGTAGAACGTCTTAATACACCCAATGGATATGTACGCAGGCCAATTAAAAGCTTCGAGTACATATCCATTTCATGCTTTTAACTGGAATAAAGGTTTCGCCCATACGGCGAGGCACTTTTGTCAAACAGCCGAGTGTCGGACCACCTTTAAACCCGGCCCTTCAAATACGCGTTGTAATCGGGTACGCGATGCTCATGCGGCTGCCCCATCAAGGGGCTGCTGATTAAATAATCGGCGCTGCATTCATTGCATGCCACCGGAATGTTCCACACGGCGGCCACCCGCAACAGTGCCTTGATGTCCGGGTCGTGCGGCTGGGGCTCGAAGGGGTCCCAGAAGAACACCAGCATATCCACCCGCTGCTCGGCGATACGTGCGCCGACTTGCTGATCACCCCCCAAGGGGCCGCTGATCATGCTTTCAATCGGCAAGCCCAGGCGCTGACTCAACAACAAGCCCGTTGTGCCTGTTGCGCACAGGTCGTGCTGGCTGAGGGAGGTTTTGTGGCGCTCGGCCCAGTCCAGCAAAAAGCCCTTGCAGTTATCATGAGCCACCAAGGCGATACGCTTGCGCGCCGCCAGGGAGGCCGTCGTGAAACTGATGCCGATCATCGCGTTACTCCGCGTTGTGCAGCGCCAGGCAGTTGTCGAGCATGCGGTTGGAGAAGCCCCACTCGTTGTCATACCACGCCAGCACTTTCAGCAATTTGCCACTGACTTTGGTGTGATTGGCATCAAAAATAGACGAAAGCGGGTTGTGGTTGAAGTCGCTCGACACCAGCGGCAATGCGTTGTAACCCAATACTTTTGAATGTTGGCTGGCTTCTTTGAACACCGCATTGACTTCGGCTGCGGTCGCTTCGCGCTTTAGCTCAATGGTCAGGTCGACCAGTGACACATTAATGACCGGAACGCGCACCGCCATACCGGTCAACTTGCCTGCCAGTTCGGGCAATACCAGGCCTACCGCTTCTGCGGCACCGGTTTTACTCGGGATGATGTTGTGCGTGGCCGAACGCGCGCGGTAGGGATCGCTGTGGTACACGTCGGTCAGATTCTGGTCGTTGGTGTAGGCGTGGATGGTGGTCATCAGGCCATTGGCAATGCCGAATTCGCGATTCAGGATTTGCGCAACCGGTGCCAGGCAGTTGGTGGTGCAGGAGGCGTTGGAAATAATTTGATGCGATTGGCGCAGAATGTCGTGGTTAACCCCATAGACTACGGTCGCATCGGCATTTTTGCCGGGGGCAGAGATAATCACTTTGCGTGCGCCAGCGCTGATGTGCGCCTCGGCCTTGCTACGTTCAGTGAACAAACCGGTGCATTCAAATACAACGTCAACCTTCAAATCGGCCCATGGCAGATCAGCCGGGTTACGGATGGCGCTGACAGCAATACGGTCACCGTTGACTGTCAGGCTCTCCTGATCGTGCTCTACGGTCGCATCGAAAGTGCCATGAACGGTGTCGTACTTAAGAAGATGAGCATTAATCGAGCTGTCACCCAGATCGTTAATAGCGACGATCTGCAAGTCTTGGCGGTAGCCTTGGGTATACAGTGCACGCAGGACGTTGCGGCCGATACGGCCAAAACCATTGATTGCGATTCGTAGAGTCATGGGAAGCGCCTGCCTCGATTTGTTGTTGGAATTACAAGATTATTCTCATAAAAATAGAAAACAAGCCATTTAAGTGGCAATATTTTGTTTTATCTACAACGAGTGACCTGAATCAACGGGTCCGAATGATTGAATCGGCGTATCTACGCCCTCGGTCAGCATAGGACACGTACAGGTCGCCACATCCGTTAGCCTGGAGTTCAACACATGCATCCCCGCGTTCTTGAAGTTACCGAGCGTCTTATTGCCCGCAGCCGAGCAACCCGAGAGGCGTATCTGGCGCTGATTCGCGGCGCTGCCAGCGACGGTCCGCAACGCGGCAAGCTGCAATGTGCCAACTTCGCTCACGGGGTGGCCGGGTGCGGTACGGATGATAAAAACAACCTGCGCCTGATGAACGCCGCCAACGTGGCAATTGTTTCTTCCTATAACGACATGCTCTCGGCGCATCAGCCCTACGAACATTTTCCTGAGCAGATCAAGCAAGCGTTACGCGAAATGGGCTCTGTGGGTCAGTTTGCGGGTGGCACCCCGGCCATGTGCGATGGCGTGACTCAAGGCGAAGCGGGGATGGAACTGAGCCTGCTGAGCCGCGAAGTGATTGCACTGTCCACGGCGGTGGCGCTGTCGCACAACATGTTCGATGCCGCAATGATGCTGGGTATTTGTGACAAGATCGTGCCGGGCTTGATGATTGGGGCGCTGCGCTTCGGCCATCTGCCTACTATTTTTGTGCCGGGCGGGCCTATGCCGTCGGGTATTTCCAACAAAGAAAAAGCCGATGTTCGGCAGCGCTACGCTGAAGGCAAAGCCAGTCGCGAAGAGCTGCTGGAGTCGGAGATGAAGTCGTACCACAGCCCTGGCACCTGCACCTTTTACGGCACGGCCAACACCAATCAGTTGCTGATGGAGGTCATGGGGCTGCACTTGCCGGGCGCTTCTTTCGTCAACCCTTACACACCGTTGCGCGATGCGCTGACCCGCGAAGCCGCCCATCAGATCACCCGTCTGACCAAGCAAAGTGGCAACTTCATGCCGTTGGGCGAGATCGTGGACGAGCGCTCGCTGGTCAACTCCATTGTGGCGCTGCACGCGACGGGTGGTTCGACCAACCACACGCTGCATATGCCAGCCATTGCCATGGCGGCGGGTATCCAGCTCACGTGGCAAGACATGGCTGACTTGTCCGAAGTCGTACCGACCCTGTCCCATGTGTATCCAAACGGTAAAGCCGATATCAACCACTTTCAGGCCGCAGGCGGCATGGCGTTCCTGATTCGTGAGTTGCTCGAAGCCGGTTTGCTGCACGAGAACGTCAACACCGTGGCCGGCTTTGGCCTGAGCCGTTACACCCGCGAGCCGTTCCTGGTTGATGGTGAGCTGGTATGGCGCGACGGGCCGATCGAAAGCCTTGATGAAACAATTCTGCGCCCAGTGGCGCGTGCGTTCTCGTCCGAAGGCGGGTTGCGGGTGATGGAGGGCAATCTGGGGCGCGGTGTGATGAAAGTCTCGGCCGTTGCGCCAGAGCATCAAATCGTAGAAGCCCCAGCGCGTGTGTTCCAGGATCAACAAGAGCTGGCCGATGCGTTCAAGGCGGGTGAACTGGAGCACGACTTTGTGGCGGTCATGCGCTTTCAGGGGCCACGCTCCAATGGCATGCCTGAGCTGCATAAAATGACGCCATTTCTTGGCGTGTTGCAGGACCGCGGCTTTAAAGTCGCGCTGATCACTGACGGGCGTATGTCCGGTGCGTCAGGCAAAATCCCGGCGGCCATCCATGTCAGTCCCGAAGCGGCTGTGGGGGGCGCGCTGGCGAGAGTGCGTGATGGCGACATGATCCGTGTCGATGGCGTAAAAGGCACGTTGCAACTGCTGGTGGATGAGGCAGAATTCGCCGCACGTACTCCGGCAGTCGGCACGCTGAGCAATGCAATCGGCACGGGGCGCGAGCTGTTTGCATTTATGCGCCAGGCCTTCAGTTCAGCTGAGCAGGGCGCCAGTACTTTCACCTCGTCTCTGGAAACCTTGAAATGAAACTCGCGCTGGTCGGTGATATAGGCGGTACCAACGCTCGCTTTGCGTTATGGGAAAACGACCAGTTGCATTCGGTTCAGGTTCTGGCGACTGCTGATTTTGCATGCCCCGAGGACGCCATCAGGCTTTACCTGAGCGGTCTGGATTTAGCGCCGGGGGCGGTAGGTTCGGTGTGCTTGTCCGTCGCCGGGCCAGTCAGTGGCGATGAGTTTCGCTTTACGAATAACCATTGGCGGTTGAGTCGAACGGCGTTTTGCCAGCAATTACAGGTCGACAACCTGCTGCTGATCAATGACTTCAGTGCGATGGCGTTGGGCATGACCCGCTTGCAACCTGACGACATACGTCAGGTCTGTCCCGGCATGGGTGAACCGTCGCGACCGGCAGTGGTGATCGGTCCAGGCACCGGCCTGGGTGTGGGCACGCTGCTGCGTTTGGACAACGGGGAATTCATGGCGTTGCCTGGGGAGGGCGGTCACGTCGACCTCCCTATGAGCAACCCGCGCGAAGTGCAGTTGTGGCAACACATTTACGCTGAAATGGGTCATGTCAGTGCCGAGTCCATCTTGAGCGGCAGCGGTTTGCCCCGTGTCTACCGTGCGATCTGCGCGGTAGATGGCCATACACCTGTGCTGGACAGCGACCGGGCCATCACGGCGGCCGCGCTGGCTGGCGATCCGGTAGCGCTGCAAGTGTTGGAGCACTTCAGTTGCTGGCTGGGGCGTGTGGCGGGTAATAACGTCCTGACGGTAGGTGGTCGAGGCGGGGTGTATATCGTGGGCGGGGTGATTCCACGCTTTGCTGATATTTTTCTGGCCAGTGGCTTTGCCCGCAGTTTTGCCGACAAGGGTTGCATGAGCGATTACCTAAAGGGTATTCCGGTGTGGCTGGTTACGGCGCCGTATTCCGGTTTGATCGGTGCGGGCGTGGCGTTGCAACAGGCGTTCGCTTGAAAAGCACCTCTCCCTGAGGCAGAGGAGGCTGATTTTCGATGTTGTTGAGGCTGCAAGGAGGCAGTTGGGGAGCGAGGGGCGGGCTGCGGGCCATCTATAACAATAAGGAACACCGCTATGAGCGCACACGGCAAATCCATCTTGCTGGTCGATGACGATCAGGACATTCGAGAACTGCTTGATCAATACCTCAGCCGGGCTGGCTTTGTGGTGCATACCGTGGGCGATGGCGCGGGTTTTCGTCAGGCGCTGGAACATGTGCCCTGTGACTTGCTGATCCTTGATGTGATGTTGCCCGACGAGGACGGGTTTAGCCTGTGTCGCTGGGTGCGCCAGCACGCACGCTTTGCCCAGACCCCCATCATCATGCTGACCGCCAGTTCTGACGAGGCCGACAGGGTCATCGGGCTTGAACTGGGCGCGGACGACTACCTGGGTAAACCTTTCAGCCCCCGTGAACTTCAGGCGCGCATTAAAGCGCTGTTGCGCCGTGCGCAATTTGCAAGCGTTGGGGCCCCGGCGGGAAGCGAAATATTGGCATTTGACGAGTGGCGTCTAAACACCGTGACCCATCGGCTGTTTCATGCCGATGGCGAAGAAGTCATCCTGTCCGGGGCTGACTTTGCACTGCTCAAGCTATTTCTGGATCACCCGCAACAGATCCTTGATCGCGACACGATCGGCAACGCTACCCGTGGCCGCGAGCTGATGCCCCTGGATCGTATTATCGACATGGCGGTCAGTCGCTTGCGCCAACGCCTGCGCGATACCGATAAGCCTCCTCGACTGATACGTACCGTTCGTGGCAGTGGTTACCAATTAGCGGCGCAGGTCGCAGCCGTTCATGGGCTTTAAATTCTTTCGTAAAGTCCGTGTGCCCCGTTCGTTGTTGGGACGCATGTTGCTGCTGACGTTGCTGGCCATTGTGTTGGCACAAACCTTGTCGAGTGCTATCTGGTTGTCACAGTTGCGCACCACCCAACTGGAAGGGCTGGTGACCAGTGCCCGTAGCCTCGCGCGCTCCATGACCGCTACCGTGACCTACTTGCGCTCATTACCCTTGGCTTATCGCCCGCTGGTACTGGATCAAATGCGCAGCATGGGCGGCACACGTTTCTTCGTGAGCCTCAATGACAAGCCTTTAGGGATGCCGACGTTGCCTCCCTCACCCCGCAAGCAAGCGGTACTGGAGGCAGTGGATCAAGTGCTGCGTCAATCCCTGGGCGCTGATGCGGACGTGTCCGTGAAATTTGTCAGCCCCACCGATTTACGCATCTTCAATGCGGGTCTCAAGCTTGAAGAGCTGCCGCGCTCCTGGGCGCACTTTGCCCTGACTCTGGAGCCGGTCAACCCGCCAGTATTGGTCACGCAAATCCAGATGGCGCCGGGTGAGTGGCTGTACATTGCCTCGTTACTGCCCGAGCCCTACACCAGCCTTGAAGAGGAAGGTTTGCCGGCGGTGCAGGTCTGGTTTATCGCACTGAGCAGCATCTTCCTGTTGCTGTTTATCGGTTTGCTGGTGCACTGGCAAAGTCGTCCGCTTAAGCGTCTGGCGCGGGCGGCACGGGATATGTCGTTGGGTGAGGATGAGTTTAAACCGGTCGAAACAGGCGGCGGCAGTGAAGTTGTTGAAGTGGGGCGCGCGTTTAACACCATGCGTGCTCGCATCAGCCGTTATTTGACCGAGCGCAGCCAATTGTTCAGCGCCATTTCCCATGACTTGCGTACACCCATCACCCGCTTGCGATTACGGGTGGAGCTGCTTGAGGACGAGCAGGTGCAGCACAAGTTTGGTCGCGATCTGGATGAGCTTGAAATGCTGGTCAAAGGTGCGCTGCAATGCGTGAAAGACACTGACATTCACGAAAACATTGAACCCGTCGACCTCAATGTGTTGCTCGATTGTTTGATCGAGCCTTACTTGCTCCCCCACGGAAATGGCCGAGTGACCTTGCACGGCAAAGCGTTGAAGCCCTATGCAGGTAAACCGTTGGCTTTACGTCGCTGTATGGGCAACTTGATCGATAATGCCCTCAAGTATGGGCAAAACGCCCATTTGTGCATTGAAGACAACCACAACGCTTTTATGTTGATCGTTGATGACGAAGGCCCAGGCGTTCCTGAACAGCGACTTGAGCAAGTGTTTGAGCCGCACTTCAGGCTATCGGGAAACCAGCAGGGTTATGGCCTGGGGCTGGGTATCGCGCGCAGCATCGCGCACAGTCATGGTGGCGAAGTCAGTTTGCAAAACCTGAGTGCCGGTGGTCTACGGGTTACTTTATGCATGCCGCGAAATGCCGATTGATAGACTCGCGTGCCTGCTCGGCACTGATTGGCAGAACGGGCTCCAGATTAGGGTCTGGTGTGTGTTCAGTGGCAGTTTTTGATGTGTGAGTTTTATCCATCGCAGCTTTGATTCGTTTTTCGCGCACGCAACGGCTGGTCTGGCTGAAATGCTGCTGTAGTTTTTCCATGGCGACGTCATAAGGTTCGCTGCACAGCGTCAATTGCCGCTCGCGCTCTTGCAGGGCCAGTTGCAAAGCGCCTTCGTTGCCATATCGATCAATACGAAAGCTCTTGCTCAGGTTGTAGCCATGAATCCGCGTCGTAGCTCGCCAGTAGTCCACGTGGTTGGATTGCACGCGATACACGCCTGGATGACCGCTGGTGTTGTTAGGCATTACCCGTTGACGGTTTTCATAGGTGAACACCTGCGGCATTTTTAAAACCAGCAGGTTGCGTACACTTTCTGCGGCCTCTAATGCGGCATATTCGTTTATATAGTCGGCGAAGTTGAAAATTTGCGTGTGCAGTTTGCCTGCGCGCTGAATGTCGATTTTCCAGGCGTAGGGTCGACCGCCATCATCCTTGAGCGGGTAAATAAAGCAGTGATTGCGCTGGGTCAGATTACGCTTTTGCATGGTCTGCATCTCCTGATAAGTGTCGGCATCCGTTCATTTCGTCGTGTCGATGACTAGCAGACTCGCTGAAGTTTTTTGCCAGTACAACGTGGGAAAACGACTTCGGGATGCGTCCTACAGGCAATGCGGAAAATGCTTTATTTCAAAGTAGGGCTATCTTTAGTGCGTCGGCAGGGCCGAGTACTTGTTTTTATTGGTAAAAATCCAAACGCTATTTAACTGTCACAGGTTGGTGACATTTGTGCGTCTCTTCGTTACGTGAGTTCCCTTAGCGATGGATACACTCATGACAAGCGCAAGCAAAAGACTTGCTCAGTTATAACAACAAGAAAGGTCATCTCATGAATTCATTCAGCCGCCTCGCGGTTTTCGTCTCTCTCGCCTCTCTCTTTCCTTTGAACGTCTATGCCGCCGACTCCAAAGGCACCGTAGAAGTGGTGCACTGGTGGACGTCGGGTGGTGAAAAAGCCGCTGTGGATGTCCTCAAGTCCCAAGTTGAAAAAGATGGCTTCACCTGGAAGGACGGCGCTGTCGCCGGTGGCGGTGGGGCTACGGCCATGACCGTACTGAAAAGCCGTGCCGTTGCGGGCAATCCGCCTGGCATGGCACAGATCAAGGGGCCCGATATTCAGGAATGGGCGTCCACCGGTCTGCTCGACACAGACGTTCTCAAGAACGTCGCCCAGAGTGAAAAATGGGACGGCCTGCTCGACAAGAAAGTCTCGGATACGGTGAAGTACGAAGGTGATTACGTGGCAGTGCCGGTGAATATTCACCGCGTGAACTGGCTGTGGATCAATCCTGAGGTATTCAAAAAAGCCGGCATCGAAAAGCCCCCTGCCACGCTTGAAGAGTTCTACGCGGCGGGCGACAAGCTCAAGGCTGCGGGTTTTATCCCGCTTGCCCATGGTGGCCAGCCTTGGCAGGACAGTACTGTTTTCGAAGCGGTGGTGCTGTCGGTGATGGGTGTGGATGGCTACAAAAAAGCCCTGGTCGATCTGGATAACGACACCTTGACCGGCCCGCAAATGGTCAAGGCGCTTACTGAGCTGAAGAAAGTCGCCACCTACATGGACCCGGATGGCAAAGGTCAGGACTGGAACCTGGAGGCCGCCAAAGTCATCAACGGCAAGGCCGGCATGCAGATCATGGGCGACTGGGCCAAGAGCGAATGGACTGCGGCGAAAAAAGTCGCAGGCAAGGACTATCAGTGCGTTGCCTTCCCGGGTACCGACAAAGCCTTTACCTACAACATCGACTCGCTGGCAGTGTTCAAACAGAAAGACGCGGGCACAGCCGCTGGTCAGCAGGACATCGCCAAGGTGGCCTTGGGTGAAGATTTCCAGAAGGTCTTCAGCATCAACAAGGGTTCAATTCCGGTGCGCAACGACATGCTGAACGACATGGGCAAATACGGATTTGACGCCTGTGCCCAAACGGCTGCCAAAGACTTTCTGGCAGACGCCAAGTCCGGCGGCCTGCAACCGAGCATGGCGCACAACATGGCGACCACGCTGGCTGTACAGGGTGCGTTCTTTGATGTCGTAACCAACTTCATCAACGATCCGAATGCCGACCCTGCCGATACCGCTAAAAAACTCGGCGCAGCGGTCAAGTCAGCCAAGTAATCCTTAATGCGGCAGGTCCTCCAGATTGGAGGGCTTGTCTGGATTGCGGGTCAGTCATTCCCTGTCAACGCTGAAAACCCAGTTCAGCAAAGACCTTGTTGTTTTCTTTCCTGCATGGATTTCTCCCATGAGTTCTGTTGCTGTGTTCAGCAAAGTCTCACCCCTCGATGCCTTGCAGCGCTGGCTACCCAAACTGGTACTGGCGCCCAGCATGTTCATCGTTCTGGTGGGCTTTTATGGCTATATCCTGTGGACGCTTGTGCTGTCGTTCACTAACTCGACTTTTTTGCCGACCTACAAGTGGGTCGGTCTGGCTCAATACCAGCGTTTGTTCGACAACGACCGTTGGTGGGTGGCCAGTAAAAACCTGGCGGTATTCGGTGGCATGTTTATCGCCATCACCTTGGTGATTGGCGTGACGCTGGCGGTATTTCTCGATCAGCGAATTCGCCGCGAAGGGTTCATTCGGACCATCTATCTGTATCCCATGGCGCTTTCGATGATCGTGACCGGTACAGCCTGGAAATGGCTGCTCAACCCGGGCATGGGGCTGGACAAGCTGCTGCGGGATTGGGGCTGGGAGGGCTTTCGCCTTGACTGGCTGATTGACCCTGATCGCGTGGTGTACTGCCTGGTGATCGCTGCCGTATGGCAAGCCTCGGGCTTTATCATGGCCATGTTCCTGGCCGGCCTGCGCGGTGTGGATCAATCGATCATTCGTGCGGCCCAGATCGATGGCGCGAGCTTGCCGCGAATCTACTGGACCGTGGTGTTGCCCAGCCTGCGGCCGGTGTTCTTCAGTGCAGTCATGATTCTGGCGCATATCGCGATCAAGAGTTTTGACCTGGTGGCAGCGATGACGGCCGGTGGTCCGGGCTACTCATCTGATCTGCCCGCCATGTTCATGTATTCCTTCACCTTCAGTCGTGGCCAGATGGGCGTGGGGTCGGCCAGCGCCATTTTGATGCTCGGTGCGATTCTGGCGATCATTGTGCCTTACCTGTACTCCGAGTTAAGGGCCAAGCGTCATGACTAGTTTCGTGGGTAAATCATCCTTGAGCTTGAGTCGCCTCGCGATTTACGCCGTGCTTATTCTCGCCGTGTTGCTGTATCTGGTGCCTTTGGTGGTCATGCTGTTGACCAGCTTCAAGACCCCCGAAGACATTAGCACCGGTAACTTGCTCAGTTGGCCGACCGTCGTCACCGGCATAGGCTGGGTCAAGGCCTGGGCCACCGTAGACAGCTACTTCTGGAACTCCATCAAAATCACCGTCCCGGCGGTGCTGATTTCGACGGCCATCGGTGCGTTGAATGGCTATGTGCTGTCGATGTGGCGCTTTCGCGGTTCGCAGTTGTTCTTTGGCCTGTTGCTGTTTGGCTGCTTTCTGCCGTTTCAGACCGTGCTGCTGCCGGCGTCATTCACCTTGGGCAAGATGGGGCTGGCCAGCACCACGACGGGGCTGGTATTCGTCCACGTGGTTTACGGGTTGGCGTTTACCACGCTGTTCTTTCGTAACTACTACGTCAGCATTCCCGATGCTCTGGTCAAGGCTGCCCGCATGGACGGTGCAGGTTTCTTCACCATTTTCCGGTTGATCATTTTGCCCATGTCGACGCCGATCATCATGGTCTGCCTGATCTGGCAATTCACGCAGATCTGGAATGACTTCCTGTTTGGGGTGGTGTTCTCCAGCGGCGAATCGCAGCCCATCACCGTGGCCCTGAATAATCTGGTCAACACCAGCACAGGTGCCAAGGAATACAACGTGGACATGGCGGCGGCGATGATCGCCGGGCTGCCGACTCTGCTGGTCTATGTGGTCGCAGGCAAGTATTTCGTGCGCGGGCTTACGGCCGGCGCAGTCAAGGGGTAAGGCATGGCAACGCTCGAATTACGTAACGTCAACAAAAGCTATGGCAAGGGTTTGCCCGATACGCTTAAAAACATTGAACTGAAAATCGATGACGGCGAATTTTTGATCCTGGTGGGGCCTTCGGGCTGCGGCAAGTCAACCTTGATGAACTGCATCGCCGGGCTTGAAAGCATTAGCGGCGGCTCGATTCTGGTGGATGAAGCCGACATCAGCGGCATGAGCCCCAAAGACCGCGACATCGCCATGGTGTTTCAGTCTTATGCGCTGTACCCGACCATGAGCGTGCGCGACAACATCGCATTCGGTCTGAAGATTCGAAAAATGAGTGAGGCAGCGATCGATGAAGAAGTCGCTCGTGTGGCCAAGTTGCTGCAAATCGAACACCTGCTCAAGCGCAAGCCCGGTCAGTTATCGGGCGGCCAACAGCAGCGCGTCGCAATGGGGCGGGCGCTGGCGCGGCGACCCAAGATTTACCTGTTTGACGAACCGCTGTCTAACCTCGACGCAAAGTTGCGGGTTGAGATGCGCACCGAAATGAAGCTGATGCACCAGCGACTTAAAACCACCACTGTCTACGTCACCCATGACCAGATTGAAGCCATGACACTGGGCGATAAAGTGGCGGTTATGAAAGATGGGATCATTCAACAGTTTGGTACGCCGAAGCAGATTTATAACGATCCGGCCAATCTGTTTGTCGCCAGTTTTATTGGTTCACCGCCGATGAACTTTATTCCGGTGCGCTTGCAGCGCCGCAATGACTGTTTGCTGGCTGTACTGGAAAGCGGACAGTCACGGTGCGAGTTGCCGTTGGCCTTAAGCGATGCGGGGCTGGAGGACCGAGAGTTGATCTTGGGCATTCGCCCCGAGCAAATAGTATTGGCGTCAAGTGAACTCAGTAATTTGCCCATTCTGCGTGCAGAAGTGCAAGTTGTAGAGCCAACTGGGCCTGATACTTTGGTTTTTGTAAACATCAATAACACTAAGGTCTGCTGTCGTTTGACACCGGATTCTGCTCCTGACTCCGGCCAAAATCTAACTCTACAGTTCGATTCCAGTAAAGTGTTACTATTTGATGCTAATACTGGTGAACGTCTCAGGGCCTTGTGTGTGCCTCAAGAATGCGTGGCGTAGTTCAGGCGTGTTGAGTTTAGGCAAATAATTTGCTGCCTGCTCTGTTTGAGCTATACCACGTACACAGTCGAATAAAGAAATTTGAGGAATATGGGATGGACAACAGAATCACTCGCCCTCGACTGGCGTGCCAGCTTTTAGCTGTAGCATCGCTAGGGCTTTGTGCCAGCAACAGTTTTGCCGCGGAAGAAGCCTTCAGCGCTGACTCCAAGTGGATGTTCGGTGACTGGGGTGGTACACGGACTGAACTGCTGGAAAAAGGCTACGACTTTACCCTCGATTACGTGGGCGAAATGGGTAGCAACCTTCAGGGCGGCTACAACAAGAACACCACGGCACGATACAGCGACCAGTATGGCCTTGGCGTCAAAATGGATCTTGAAAAGATCCTGGGCTGGAAAGATACCGAATTCAAGGCAATGATTACTGCCCGTCAAGGCAATAATATTTCCAATGACCGTATTGGCGATCCGCGCGTTGGCACACTGAGTTCTTCTCAAGAAGTGTGGGGTCGTGGCCAAACAGTACGTTTGACCCAATTGTGGATCAAACAAAAGTACTTTGACGGCAAGCTGGATGTTAAAGCCGGTTATTTCGGTGAAGGTGAAGACTTCAACTCATTCCCTTGTGATTTCCAGAGCCTTTCATTGTGTGGCTCCCAAGTGGGCGACTATGACGGCGGTGTTTGGTACAACTGGCCCGTCAGTGTTGCGGCTCTTCGCGTGAAGTACAACATCACGCCAGAGTTCTACGCGCAGATCGGTGCGTACAACATGAACCCTTCGCAGCTGGAGTCCGGTAACGCCTTCAAGCTGAGCGGCAGCGGTACCAAAGGTACTGTGCTTCCCGTTGAGTTGGTATGGTCGCCCAAGGTCAATGGCCTGCCGGGTGAATACCGTGTGGGTTACTACAAAAGCACTGCAGATGCTGACGACGTCCGTAAAGATGTAAACGGTCAGGACGCGGTCATTACCGGCAATGCCTTCCGCAGCCACGACAGCAAGTACGGTTACTGGTTGGTTGTGCAGCAGCAGCTCACCACTCATAACGGTGATGCTTCTCGTGGTCTGCACTTCTCGGCCAACGCCACGTTCCATGACAAAGACACCAACATGATCGACAACTATCAGTCGTTGATGCTGGTTTACAAAGGCCCGTTCGATTCGCGTCCTAAAGATGATATCGGCATCGGTGTCGCCCGTATTCACGTCAACGACGACGTGACCAAAGGTGAGCGTCTGCTGAATGCTTACAACGATGTGTCCAACTACGACAACCCGTTGTATCAGCCAGTGCAGCACACTGAGTACGACATTGAAGTCAATTACGGTTTCCATGTGACCAACTGGTTGACCTTGCGTCCTAACTTGCAGTACATCAAGCACCCAGGTGGTGTGACTCAAGTAGAAAATGCTCTGGTTGGCGGCCTGAAGATTCAAGCTGCATTCTAAGTCGCACTTTCAAGCGCTTGGAAATTGCCCGAAACGGACAGCCTAGGCTGTCCGTTTTTGTTTCAGTACGTCACCTTTCAGCGGGCAGGCCCGCACGATTTCAGGACTGCGGCACATGCATGAAAACCCGCTTCACCGCTTTTATAAATCCAAGCGCGAGCAACCGATCTTCCAGTGGGAGCGCTTTCAGCAGCGCGACGTATTGGTCATTGATCACCCGCATTGCCAGGCGGTGTTCAGTCGTCAGGGGGCTCAGTTGCTGCACTTTCAGCCGACCGGGCAAAAGCCCTGGCTGTGGTGCGCTGCCAAGTGGCCTCAGGTGGGGGCAATTCGTGGAGGGGTTCCCATTTTTTGGCCCTGGTATGGCCGCCATCCCAGCGAAAATGCGTGGCCATCCCACGGTTGGGCGCGTTTGATTGACTGGAAACTGTTGAGCAGCAGTTCAGATGAAGACGGGGTTTCCTTGCACTGGCGCTTGCAGTTGTGTGACTGGCAGGTTGATTTGCATGCGCGTCTGGGTGAAGAGATGGAACTGCGCCTGAGCACTGAGCATCAGGACGATGAACCTTGCCAAGTGAGTCAGGCGTTGCGCGCATACTGGCGTATTGGCGACGTCGCTGAGGTAGCGCTGTCTGGGCTCGAAGGTGCTCATGGTTATGATCAGCTGAATCGACAAGTCTGCCAGCAACAAGGTGAGTTACGCGTCGAAGGCGGTTGCCAGCGCGTGTTCCAGCAAGAAGGTGAAATGCAGCTCAATGACTACGCCTGGCAACGGGCATTGAGCATCGACACCGGTGACACAGCCAATACTGTGGTGTGGCATCCCGGTAAGCGCCCCTTGTTGGGCGTGAGCTGGAATGAAGTCATGGGCTTTGTCTGTGTTGAATCGACCAGTGGTGGCACCCATAGCCAGGCGCTTGCCCCTGGTGAGCAAGCGCATTTGAGTCTGCAGGCGCGGGCAGGGTTGTGCAGCGCCTGACATTTATCAGTTGAATTCATCACCGACCGGATACCGGCTGGCATTGAGGCTCTCTTTGATTTTGCGCAGGTGGGGTTGAAAGTCCACGCCACGGCGCAGTGTCATACCCGTCGCCAATACATCCAGCACAGTCAACTGGATGATGCGCGAGGTCATCGGCATATAAATGTCAGTGTCTTCCGGCAGCGGAATATTCAGGCTCAAGGTACTGGCTTTGGCCAGCGGCGAGTTTTCGGCGGTCAGGCCCAGTACTGAAGCGCCATTGGCCCGTGCAATGCGTGCCACTTCCACCAGTTCCCGCGTACGTCCCGTGTAGGAAATAATCACGAATAGCTCGCCAGTGTGCGCCACGGAGGCAATCATGCGCTGCATCAACACGTCAGCATGGGCTGTGACGGCGAGGTTAAAGCGGAAGAACTTGTGCTGGGCATCCAGCGCCACCGGAGCCGAGGCGCCCAGACCAAAAAAGTGGATCTGACGCGCTTGAATCAGCAAATCAACAGCGCGACTGATAAGGTTCGGGTCCAGGGCTTGGCATGCGCTGTCGAGGGACGCAATGGCGCTGCCGAAAATCTTGCGGGTATAGGCTTCTGGATCGTCGTCTGCTTCAACGGCGCGGCTGACATAAGCTGCTCCACTGGCCAGACTTTGTGCCAGTTGCAGCTTGAGCTCCGGATAGCCGCTGACGCCGAAGGAGCGGCAAAAGCGATTAACGGTAGGTTCACTGACAGACGCCGCCTGAGCGAGCGCCGCGATGCTGAATCGGGTCGCTTGCTGTGGGTTCTGCAAGATGATTTCAGCCACTTTACGCTCAGCTTTATTCAGCTCTTCGAGGCGGCCTTTGATTTGTTCGAGTAAATTTCGCACGCGGTCCATTTATGATCCTAGGTTCAGCGATGCAAAGAGCGCCGCTCTAAAGCGAGCCTGTAAGGTGGCCTATCCTACTGATGGTGTGTAATGACCACTAGTAAGATTCTGTATTTTGAGAAAATGTTGTGTTTATTACTACATTTTTCCTTGAGTGATGCCTTGAAAAAAGGTATTTGTAGCTTAACTTGATAAAAGAACCAACATCATGCCTTCGATAACGGTTGAACCGTGCACCTTTGCCTTGTTCGGCGCCTTGGGCGATCTGGCCTTGCGCAAGCTGTTTCCTGCTTTGTATCAGCTGGATCGTGCCGGCCTTTTACATGACGACACGCGAATCCTTGCATTGGCTCGTGAGCCCGGGGACGCGTTGACGCACTTGGCGCGCATCGACAGCCAACTGCGTCAGTATGTAGGCAGCAAGGAGATCGAAGAGGACGTACTGACCCGCTTTCTGGCGCGTCTGAACTACCTGCATGTGGACTTTCTTAACGCGCATGACTATGTGTCGCTGGCTGAACAGGCCGGCACGGCTCAACGTCTGATTGCCTACTTCGCTACGCCTGCTGCTGTGTATGGGGCGATTTGCGAAAACCTGGCAAAGGTCGGCCTAGCTGAAAACACTCGCGTTGTACTGGAGAAGCCTATCGGCTCGGACCTTGAGTCTTCGCGCAAGGTCAACGACGCTGTCGCGCAGTACTTTCCGGAAAACCGTACTTATCGCATTGACCATTATCTGGGCAAAGATACGGTTCAAAATCTGATTGCTTTGCGGTTTGCCAACAGTTTGTTCGAAACCCAGTGGAACCAACGCTACATCTCCCATGTTGAAATCACCGTGGCCGAGAAGGTCGGTATTGAAGGGCGCTGGGGGTATTTCGACAAGGCTGGCCAACTGCGGGACATGATTCAAAACCACTTGTTGCAGTTGCTCTGTCTGATCGCCATGGATCCGCCCGCGGACCTGTCGGCGGACAGCATTCGTGATGAGAAAGTAAAAGTACTCAAGGCACTGGCGCCAATCACGCCGGAAGGGCTGACGACGCAAGTCGTGCGCGGTCAGTACATTGCCGGTTACAGCGAAGGCCAGTCGGTGCCGGGTTATCTGGAAGAAGAAAATTCCAATACCCAAAGCGACACCGAAACGTTTGTTGCCCTGCGTGCCGATATTCGTAACTGGCGTTGGGCGGGTGTGCCGTTCTACTTGCGCACCGGCAAGCGTATGCCGCAAAAGCTGTCGCAGATTGTTATCCACTTCAAAGAACCGTCGCACTACATCTTCGCACCGGAACAGCGCCTGCAAATCGGTAACAAACTGATTATTCGTCTGCAGCCGGACGAAGGCATTTCCCTGCGTGTGATGACCAAAGATCAAGGCCTGGATAAAGGCATGCAATTGCGCAGTGGTCCGCTGCAATTGAATTTTTCCGACACCTATCGCAGTGAGCGGGTTCCGGACGCCTATGAGCGTCTCTTGCTCGAAGTGATGCGCGGCAATCAGAACCTGTTTGTACGCAAAGATGAAATTGAAGCGGCATGGAAGTGGTGCGATCAGTTGATTGCTGGCTGGAAGAAGTCGGGCGACGCGCCCAAGCCCTATGCGGCCGGCTCTTGGGGGCCTATGAGCTCCATTGCACTGATTACACGTGACGGGAGGTCTTGGTATGGCGATATCTGATTTGAAACTGCCAGAAGGTGTGCACGCGCATACGTTCAAAACACCGGCCCAACTGGCGGAAGAACTGGCAAAAGCGGTTGCTGCTCAATTGAATGAGGCCATTGCCCGTCAAGGAGTGGCGACATTGGTGGTGTCTGGAGGACGCAGTCCGGTAGCGTTTTTCCAGAGCCTGATCAAGCAGCCTGTTGATTGGTCCAAAGTCGTCGTCAGTCTGGCGGATGAGCGTTGGGTGCCGGTGGAGCATGGCGACAGTAACGCCGGCTTGCTTAAAAAACATTTGCTTCAAGGCCCAGCGGCCAAAGCGCGGTTTGTGGGTCTGTACAACGCGGCCAACACCCTCCAGGACGCTGCCGATCAGGCGAATCAAGCCTTGGCAGAATTGCCGCCTATTGATGTGTTGATTTTGGGCATGGGTGATGACGGCCACACCGCATCCTTATTCCCAAAAAGCCCGAATCTGAACGACGCCCTGAGCGTTCAGAGCCCTCGTCGTTGTTGGCCGATGCTGGCACCGACTGTGCCGCATCAACGTTTGAGCATGAGCCGCAAACTGTTGGCGAGTGCCAGGTACACGGTGCTGTCGATTCAGGGACAGTCCAAATTGAACACTCTTAATGACGCGCTGGCCGGGAATGATGAAGCAGCCTTGCCAATTCGTGCCTTTCTGCAACCTACGTTAGAGATTTACTGGTGCCCATGAGCCAAGGATCAGCTGCCATGACAATAAAAACTGCGAACGTTTCGATGGCGGATAAAGTCGCCCTGATCGACCAACTGTGTGCTCAGGCACGCATACTTCCGGTAATCACCATCGCCCGTAAGCAGGACATCTTGCCTTTGGCCGATGCGCTGGCGGCCGGTGGTCTGACCGCGCTTGAGGTCACCTTGCGTTCCCAGTTTGGCCTGGAGGCAATTCGTGTGTTGCGTGAGCAGCGGCCAGAATTGGTGACCGGGGCGGGTACTGTGCTGGATCGCCACATGCTGGCGGCTGCCGAAGAAGCCGGCTCGCAGTTTATCGTTACGCCTGGCATTACCCGAGACCTGCTCGAAGCCAGTGTCGCCAGCGATATTCCGCTGCTGCCAGGTATCAGCAACGCCTCCGGAATTATGGAAGGCTACGGTTTGGGTTATCGCCGTTTCAAATTGTTCCCGGCTGAAGTCAGTGGCGGTGTGGCCGCCATCAAGGCGCTGGGCGGGCCGTTTGGTGAAGTTAAATTCTGCCCAACGGGCGGAGTGAGCCCGGCCAATATCCGCAGCTACATGGCGTTGAAAAACGTGATGTGTGTGGGTGGCAGCTGGATGCTGGACAGCGAGTGGATCAAAAACGGTGACTGGGCGCGCATTCAAGAATGCACGGCTGAGGCACTGGCGTTGCTGGACCAATAATTTTGTAACTGATGTGTTGTATGTTCTACGGTTTTTAGGTGCGCTCGGTCGGCGCACCTTTTTTTTTGCCCGTTTATAAAGCCGCTCTGCTTTTGCTTCTAGTCCCCTCTCCCTAAGGGAGAGGGTTAGGGTGAGGGGCTTTACCCTTGCGCCAATTCCCGTAGCGCCTTGATCAACTGGTTTATGTCATCCACCGACGTGGCAAAGCCCACCGTGATCCGAATACAGCTGCCACAGGCTGAGCCGTCTCGGGCCACGGTAAACAGGTTGTACTCCTTGAGCAGGCGATCAGCCATCGGCTGTTGATCCTGTAGGCCGGTGAACTGCAACGACGTAATTGCGCATTGCAAACGTGGATCATCCGGCACCAGCACCTCTATGCCGGGCAACTTTCGAGCCTCATTCACCCACAGGTCACGCAGATAGTTCAGGCGGGCGCCTTTGGCTGTCGAGCCGCCCAGATCCTTGTGTTCTTGCAGCACCTTGGGCAGGGTCAGCCATGCCGGAATATTGCCCGTGCCATACGGCGCACGTGTGCGCACATCGGGCTCGGGGTAACGCTCACTGCCCATATCCGGATCAATATCAGCAAGGCGCAGGGGGTCGATGTACATAAAGCCTAATGTCAGCGGCGATCCAATCCATTTGTGCAGGTTGTAACCCGCAAACGCGACACCCAGTGCCTTGAGGTCAAAGTCGATCTGGCCCAAGGCATGGGCCCCGTCGAGAATCACCTCAACCCTGTGCTCTTTGGCAGACTGCACAATCGCCTCAACGGGCATGACCAGCCCCGTGCGATGGGTAACGTGAGTCAGGGCCATCAGTTTTATGCGGGGGTAACGCTCAAAGGCATCGCGATAGCTGGCCACCAGGCTTTCATAGGTGGCTGGATGCGCATGGACTATTTCGATGACTTCGAGTCCGCGTTGCTGTGCGACCCAGCGCATGGCGTATTCAACGCTGTGGTACTCCAGATCACTGATCAGCAGTTGGTCGCCCGGTTGCAAAACGTTGTAGTTACGGATCAAGGACTGCAGTGCGTCAGATGCGCAATTGGTCAGAGCAATGCTGGTGTGTTCTACGCTCAGCAGGTCGGCCAGTTGATTACGAATCTCAAGGCTCTGGGTGTTATCGAACTGCTGACGGACATGCACCGAGTTACTGCGGTTAATAAAGTCGATATTGCGCTGATAGTCCTGAGCCACCCCACGGGTCATGCGCCCGAAGTAGCCGTTTTCCAGATTGATCGGGC
This sequence comes from Pseudomonas sp. TMW22091, assembly GCF_022496705.1. Classification (NCBI taxonomy): domain Bacteria; kingdom Pseudomonadati; phylum Pseudomonadota; class Gammaproteobacteria; order Pseudomonadales; family Pseudomonadaceae; genus Pseudomonas; species Pseudomonas sp. TMW22091. The sequence continues at coordinate 90,136 of NZ_SCFI01000006.1, read as the reverse complement.
CTGGGGCCAGATCGTAGCGCTCGGCAATGGCGTGCCAGAAGTTCTCGTCGCGGGCGTTCTCTTCAATCCTTGGCATGGGGCAGCTCTATCAGTGGCGAGGTTTGGGTTTTCCGTGTTTGGCGCGTAACGGGTCGAGCAGATCCGACAATCCGTTGTGGTCAATCTCTTGCATCAGGGCGAGCAGGCCGCCCAGTTCGCCGTGGGGGAACCCTTCGCGAGCAAACCAGTTCAAGTACTGGCCGGGCAGATCGGCAATGATCCGGCCTTGATATTTACCGAAGGGCATTTGGCGGGTGACCAGTAACTCGAGTTTTTCGGGGTTCATTCAGCAGCCTTCGGGTACGTGAAACGTTCAGATGAAAATACAGGCAATCTGCATGAAGGCCAAATGACAGTTCATGCAAATAAACCGGATACAGATTTTTGTATAAATATAACTTGTTGTTTTATAGGGCTTTTATTTTTTATAAAACTTGGCACAGCCCATGCAATCTCTATTGCACGATCCTCAACTGTGTAAGGAATTGAACAATGACTGACCTCAATAAAGAAGCCATTAGCATCCTGAACGATTTGATCGAAACCAGTAAAGACGGTCAGGAAGGCTTTAAATCCTGCGCTGAAGACGTTAAAGACGCCCTGCTAAAAAACTTTTTCGTTCAGCGTTCTGCTGACTGTGCTAAAGCGGCTGCCGAGCTTCAGGCGCAAGTACGGGCACTGGGCGGCGAGCCTGAAACATCCACCAGCGTTGCTGCCGATCTGCACCGTCGTTGGGTCGATGTGAAGTCGATGTTCACAGGTAAAGATGACGAGGCCATTCTTAATGAAGCCGAGCGCGGTGAAGACCATGCGCTGAAAGCTTATAACGATGCCATTAAAAAAATAAACGAACACAATTTGGTTGGTATTCGTGACCTTGTAGAGCGTCAACTCCATGGTGTGCAACGCAATCACGATCAGGTGAAAGCGTATCGCAATGATGCTCGCGCTAAGTCTTGAAGCACACGTAATTAAAAAAAAACGCCGGCTAGCCGGCGTTTTTTGTACCTGCTGATCAGCCAATGCTGATCGCTGGCAAGACGGGCAAGTTCACCGTCTGTTGTTTGCGAGGGGCGATGATCTCGGCTTCACCATCCACCACGAGTTCATCGCGCTGATTGAAGACTCGGGTCGCAATGCGCACGCGGAATTTCGGCAGCTTCTCCAGAATTTCAAGACGCACGGTCAAGGTGTCACCGATTTTCACCGGCTTCTGGAAGGTCATTTGCTGGCCGACATAGATCGTGCCGGGGCCTGGAAGCTCGCAAGCCACTGCAGCGCTGATCAGGGCGCCACTGAACATGCCATGAGCGATGCGCTCTTTGAACATGGTGGCCGCTGCAAATTCAGGGTCCAGGTGCACTGGGTTGTGATCGCCGGACATGGCAGCAAACAGCTGAATATCGCGCTCTTCGACGGTTTTGCTGTAGCTGGCAGTCTGGCCGACTTCGAGGGCTTCGTACGGTGTATTGGTAACCTGAGTCATCTAGCGCATGTCCTGTGACGAGTGTTTAATTTCAAAATGTTGATAATTTAAAACCTGAGGTGGCTATTCACGGGGGCGTGCGTGAGTGGCCCAAGGCTTGATCGAGCCAATGAATAACATCTGCGGTGACTTCATCGCGGTTGATTTCATTAAACAATTCGTGCCGTGCCTGAGGGTAGAGATTGAGTTGCAGGTGTTGGCTGCCCGCACTGCGTAAAGCGTTGGCCAGATCTTCAAGACGCTTGCCTTGACTGACCGGGTCACAAACACCTCCGATCAACAGCAAGGGCAAGCCGGAATCGATTCGATTGAGATTGGACGCTTTACTGATTTGCTGCAAGCCGTTGAGCAGATCTACCCACAGTTGGTTGGTGCACCGAAACCCGCAAAGCGGGTCGCGCGCATAGGCATCGACCTCGTCCGGATCGCGGCTGAGCCAATCAAAAGGGGTGCGATTGGGTTTGAAGGCTTTATTAAAGGAGCCAAAAGACAACCACTCGATGAGCGCGCTGCGGCCTTTAGGGCCTTGTCGCTTGCGTTCAAACCGTGCGATCAGGCTGGCGGCGCGGTACAGCGCTACTGGCTGGAAGTTGGAGCCGCTGAGAATGGCACCCTGTAAACGGGCGCCGTGAGTCATTAAATAGGCCTGGGCAATGTAACTGCCCATGCTGTGGCCCAATAAAAAGACCGGCATGCCCGGGTGGTTCTGGTCGATGTGCTGATGGAGGGTCGCCACATCACCGACCACGGCAAGCCAACCTTCGTCATCTGCGAAATGCCCCTGTGTGTGGTTTTCCGCCGTTTTGCCATGACCTCGTTGGTCATGCGCGTATAGACCCCACCCGGCCTCGCACAATGCATTGCCCAGTCGGCCATAGCGTCCGCTGTGCTCAGCCATGCCGTGGGCCAGCAGCACAATGCCTTTGGGCGCGCTCGCTGGCAGCCACTGATTGACGAAGAGAGTGGTTTGGTCACTTGCATCCAGCCAGAACTTTTTATGGTTCATGGTGCTTCCTTTGCACGGGTCTAACGCAGTGTATCGCTCAAGCCACTGAGCAGTGGCTGGCACAGTAATACGATTCAAGATGTAAATGGCGAAGTTCGCTGTATTTGCCAGCTCCGGGATTACTGATACCGTCCATTAGCTTCGCTTTCTAGTGCATGTGCTATATGGCCAGACACGCTCAGGTAAGAGGATAAAAATAATGGAACCTGATTTCTGGAATGACAAACGTCCTGCCGGTGTACCCCAAGACATTGATATGACCGACTTTGCATCGGTCGTTGATGTGTTTGAGCGCTCCTGTATAAAGTTCGCCGATCGTCCCGCGTTCAGCAACTTGGGCGTGACACTTACCTACGGCGAGCTGGAGCGTCACAGCGCTGCTTTTGCCGGCTACCTGCAAAACCACACAGACCTGAAGCCTGGCGACCGTATCGCCGTACAAATGCCCAACGTATTGCAATACCCGATTGCAGTATTTGGCGCTCTGCGCGCGGGTCTGATCGTGGTCAACACCAATCCGCTGTACACCTCGCGCGAAATGCAGCATCAGTTTAAAAGTGCCGGTGTGCGTGCGTTGGTGTATTTGAACATGTTCGGTAAACGTGTTCAGGACGTGTTGGAAAGTACCCCGATCGACTACCTCATTGAAGCCAAAATGGGCGACATGATGCCGGCGGCCAAAGGCTGGATTACAAACCTTGTGGTCAATAAGGTCAAAAAGCTGGTGCCGGCCTACCAACTGCCCCAGGCCATTGGCTTCAAAAGCGTTTTGCATAAGGGGGGAGGGCAGGCTCTTCGTCCCGTACCGGTCACACTGGAGGACACCGCCGTATTGCAATACACGGGGGGAACCACCGGGTTACCCAAAGGTGCAATGCTGACCCATGGCAACCTGGTCGCCAACATGCAGCAGATACGGGCCTGTCTGTCCCAGCATGACGCGCAGGGTCAGCCGATTCTCCAGGAAGGCTGCGAGATCATGGTGGCGCCGCTGCCGCTTTACCATATCTACGCATTCACGGCCAACTGCATGGGCATGATGGTCACGGGCAACCACAACCTATTGATCACCAACCCGCGAGACATCAAAGGGTTTATCAAGGAGCTGAAGAACTGGCGGTTTACCGCGTTTCTGGGGCTGAACACGTTGTTTGTGGCGCTGATGGATCATCCAGATTTCAAAACACTGGATTTCTCCGGGCTCAAAATTACCAACTCGGGTGGCACGGCTCTGGTCAAGGCGACAGCAGATCGCTGGGAACAGCTCACCGGATGCCGCATCGTTGAAGCCTACGGCTTGACTGAAACCTCGCCAGCTGCCAGTTGCAACCCGTGCGGGGCTCTGGCCAGAAGCGGGGCGGTGGGTACCCCGGTGCCGGGCACGGCTATGAAAGTCATCGACGACCTTGGCACTGATCTGGGCCTTGGCGAGCGCGGCGAGCTATGCATCAAAGGCCCGCAAGTCATGAAAGGTTATTGGCAAAACCCCGAGGCGACCGCTGAAGTTCTGGACAGTGAGGGCTGGTTTAAAACGGGTGACATCGCAGTCATTGACCCTGATGGTTTTGTGCGCATTGTTGACCGTAAAAAAGACCTGATCATTGTTTCAGGCTTCAATGTCTACCCTAACGAAATTGAAGACATCGTCATGGCCCATCCCAAGGTGGCAAGTTGCGCAGTCATTGGCGTGCCGGATGATCGCACGGGTGAGGCGGTGAAGTTGTTTGTTGTCGCGCGTGCTGGAGGGGTCAGTGTTGAAGAGCTCAAGGCCTACTGCAAAGACAACTTCACTGGCTACAAAGTCCCGAAAATCATTGTGCTGCGCGACAGCTTGCCCATGACGCCGGTGGGCAAAATCCTGCGTCGAGAGCTGCGCGATATCGCCTGATGCCTCTTTGATTTCAGCCATCACTCGCCTGCTTGACGTAAGTGGGCGATTTTTTTTGGCTTTCAAATAGCGGGAAATCTTCACTCTGAAGGCGTAAATACACGGCTTGGAGAGAGGTGAAAGCATTTATAGAGTAGTTGCACTAATGATGACTTAGGATTGTCCTACAGTCAGGTTGGTGACGCTGAAGGGCCTTTTTGGCTCTAGTCGACTCCTGGCAAAGCTGCTACTCTCGGCGCGCTTTGTGACTTCTCGGTAAGTAAAAGCCACGGTTTTCAACTACAAAAATCAAACAAATAATAACCGCAAAAAATGCGGTGAAGAATTCGCAACGCTGAGGAGTGGGCTTCCATGATTGAAAGCTTTTGGAAGGATAAGTACCCAGCCGGGATTGCTGCCGAAATCGACCCGGACCAATACCCGAACGTTCAATCGGTGTTGCGCCAATCTTGCCAGCGCTTCGCTGATAAGCCTGCGTTCAGCAATCTGGGTAAAACGCTCACCTACGGCGAGCTTTACGAACAGTCCGGCGCCTTTGCTGCCTACCTGCAACAGCACACCGACCTGCAACCCGGCGACCGTATCGCTGTGCAGTTGCCCAATGTGCTGCAATACCCGGTCGCTGTGTTCGGAGCCCTCCGCGCCGGCTTGATCGTGGTGAACACCAACCCGCTGTACACCGCGCGGGAAATGGAACACCAATTCAATGACTCCGGCGCCAAAGCGTTGGTGTGCCTGGCGAACATGGCGCATCTGGCCGAGAAAGTCGTGCCGCAAACCTCGATCAAGTATGTGATCGTCACGGAAGTGGCCGACATGCTGTCGCCCTTCAAGCGCGTATTGATCAACAGCGTCATCAAATACGTGAAGAAGATGGTCCCGGCGTATCACCTGCCCAATGCCATCAAGTTCAATGATGTGCTGAGCAAGGGGCAGGGCCAACAAGTCAATGAAGCCAACCCTCTCAGCAGTGACGTTGCCGTACTGCAATACACCGGCGGCACTACAGGTGTGGCCAAAGGCGCGATGCTGACCCATCGCAACTTGATCGCCAACATGTTGCAGTGCAAGGCGTTGATGGGGTCCAACCTGAATGAAGGTTGCGAAATTCTGATTACACCCTTGCCGCTTTATCACATCTACGCGTTCACTTTTCATTGCATGGCAATGATGCTGCTGGGCAACCACAACATTTTGATCAGCAACCCGCGTGATTTGCCGGCGATGGTTAAAGAACTGTCCAAGTGGAAGTTCACCGGGTTTGTTGGGCTCAATACGTTGTTTGTGGCGCTGTGCAATAGCGAAGCGTTCCGCAAGCTGGACTTCTCGTCGCTCAAGGTCACCTTGTCGGGCGGGATGGCCTTGCAGTTGTCTGTGGCGGAGCGCTGGAAGACAGTCACAGGTTGCGAGATCTGCGAAGGTTACGGCATGACCGAAACCAGCCCGGTCGTCTCGGTCAACCCTATACAAAATATCCAGATCGGTACGATCGGCATCCCGATGCCATCGACGTTGTGCAAAGTGATTAACGACGCCGGTGAAGAGCTGCCACTGGGTGAAGTTGGCGAGCTGTGCATCAAGGGCCCGCAAGTGATGAAAGGGTATTGGGAGCGTCCCGACGCAACCGCTGAGATCATGGACAGCGATGGCTGGTTGAAGTCCGGGGACATCGCGATCATTCAGCCTGACGGCTATATGCGTATTGTTGATCGCAAGAAAGACATGATTCTGGTGTCGGGCTTCAATGTTTACCCGAATGAGCTGGAAGACGTCATGGCGTCGTTGTCGGGCGTGCTGCAATCCGCGGCCATCGGTATTCCGGATGAGAAAACCGGCGAGCTGATCAAAGTCTTTATCGTGGTCAAACCCGGTATGACCCTGACCAAAGAGCAGGTCATGGTTCACATGCGCGCCAACCTGACCGCCTACAAGTCACCCAAGATTGTCGAATTCCGCGACAGTTTGCCAACGACCAACGTCGGTAAAATCTTGCGCCGAGAGCTGCGTGACGAAGAACTGAAAAAGCTGGGCCTGAAAAAGTAAGCTGCCTGGAAATGAAAAAGCCCCGCATTGACGCAATGCGGGGCTTTTTCGTATAGGCAACTGCTGTTTAGCAGGCGTTGGGCGCGCAGGCCCTGAGCACATCTTATTTTTGCAAGAACTGGGCGAAGTTCACGCCGGTGCCAGTAGGGCGCACATCCTGCAGGAAGGAGTCTTTGTCCGCGCTCAACTCCAGGCTCATGGTCGGCGTCCGTTTGTGCGTCGCGCGTACCACCATGCCTTCGCGTTTTTCGCGCAAGAATGCGGTAGTCACTTTCAAGTGAAGCAACTCGTCGGTGCTTGGGTTATGCAGCAACAGGTGCACCCATTCGTACTGACCGACGGCCAGACGAGCCAGTGGAATATCGAACCACCAGATGTTTTTGTTGGTGTTGAGCGTGGCGAAATGGCAGTTGTTAACGCCCAATACCGCGCCACCCAGTTCCTGATTTCTGCGGGCAATGGCCTGCTTTTTATCGAGTTTCATAACCTTCCTACAATTTTGGTTCTTCAGCGCCGTAGCCTGAATACGTCGCGCATTCTCGGGGGTACGCGGGCAAACATAAAGCCCAACCTGCGTGGAGCGACGAAATGTTCGACATAAATAAATGAAACTCTATGCGAACCCGGTGGGTCAACTCTTGTGTCGAGGTAATGACATCCGAAATTTCAGCAGGAGAAATCCCATGAGCAGCACTGGCGATAAGATCAAAGGCAAAGCGAACGAAGCTGTAGGCAATGTCAAACAAGCCGTCGGTAAAGCGACAGACAACGACAAGCTGCGTGCCGAAGGCAAAGCGCAGGAACTCAAAGGTGAAGGCCAGCAAGCGGTCGGTAAAGCCAAGGACGCGGTCAAGAAAACCGTCGATAAGGCCTGATAATACCGTTGCAGCCGGTGCGTCGGGCATCTGTTGCACACCTGAACGGCCATCCTTGCGATGGCCGTTTTTGCACAAGTGTTTCCAATGTCGCCAATTCAGCTACTTTTGAGGTAAAACCCTTACCTTCAATAATTGTCTGACTTACACATTAATTATTTCAGCGGCGAAAGGAGACGCTATGTTATTTCCGGTCTTGAAAGGCCTGCCTTTGGGTAAAGTTCTGGTCCGTACGGTCAAAGAGTTTATTGACGACGAGATGTCGACCTATGCGTCGGCGCTGGCCTATCAGACGCTTTTTTCGCTGTTCCCTTTCATTCTGTTTTTGATCGCGCTGATCGGTTTTCTGCATTTGCCCGACTTCTTCAGTTGGTTGCGCTTGCAGTCTGAGCTGGTATTACCCCCCCAAGCCCTGGAGTCGGTCAATCCAGTGATCGACCAGTTGCAGCAATCCAAAGGTGGATTGGTTTCGATTGGTATCGTGATTGCGCTCTGGACCGCTTCTGCAGGCGTGCGTTTGATGATGAGCGCGATGAATGCAGCTTATGACGTGGTCGAAGGGCGCCCCCTCTGGAAGCGTCTGCCGCTGTCGATTTTTTACACCATCGGGATTGCCGGCATGCTGTTGGCTGCAGCGGCACTGATGGTGCTCGGGCCTCAATTCATGAGCTGGCTGGCAGGGCAGGTGGGGCTGGAGGAGTTTGTGGTCACGCTGTGGACCATTCTGCGTTGGCCGGTGATCATTTTGCTGCTGATGGTGGCCGTCGCGGTGATGTACTACGTGATGCCGGACGTCGAACAGAAATTCCGCTTCATTACGCCGGGTTCTGTGCTGGCCGTGGTGGTGTGGATTGTGGCTTCGCTGGGCTTTGCGTTTTATGTCAAAACCTTCGCTGATTACAACGCCATGTATGGCAGTATCGGTGCAATCATCGTATTGCTTTTGTACTTCTATATCTCTGCTGCGGTCCTGTTGTTAGGGGCTGAGATGAACGCTGTTATCGAACACATGTCTGCTGAAGGCAAGGACCCCGGAGAGAAAACCTTCGATGAGTCCGATGATTCTGATCCCAAACAGCATGTCTCAGGACTGGGCCGTGACCACTCCCTTCCCTCCACTTCAGATGAAGCCTGACTATGATTCGTGAAATCTTGAAAATGGGCGACGAACGCCTGATGCGTGTGGCCAGGCCAGTGCCTGCGCAAATGTTCGACACACCTGAGCTCTGGCAGTTGATCGACGACATGCTGCAGACGATGGAGCATGCCGGCGGTGTCGGCCTGGCCGCGCCGCAAATTGGCGTTGATCTGCAAATGGTTATATTCGGATTTGAGCACAGCGAGCGCTACCCCGATGCTGAGCCTGTGCCGCAAACCATCTTGCTTAATCCCCTGATCACGCCCCTCACCCCGGCCGTCGAAGAAGACTGGGAAGGGTGTTTGTCAGTGCCGGGTCTGCGCGGGACAGTAGAACGTTATCAGCACATCCGTTACGAGGGCTTCGATCCAAAAGGCGAGCCCATCGTACGCATTGCCGACGGGTTTCATGCACGGGTGGTCCAGCATGAATGCGATCATCTGATCGGTCGCCTGTATCCGTCGCGCATCAAGGACTTCAATAAGTTCGGATTTATTGAGGTGCTGTTCCCGGAGTTGGCATCAGGCACTAACGAGTAATACCCATCGCTATCATCGCTTTATTGCGTTGATAGCGAATCAGGCGCTCGAACAACACCTGCGGCAAGTCATCGGCCATACCGAATCCAATCCCTTCGTAGAAGCCTTGCAGTTCAGGGTCGCAAAACAACCATACCGGTGCCCCTTCGGTCGATGACACTGCTGCATCGACCAACGAGCGGGCGATACCGCGTCCTCGCACATCCGGTGCGACAAACAAACCCGTCAACCAGTAGCCATTGGCTGCCGACCGCAAACACAAGGCTGCGACGACTTCCTGCTCTCGGGCTACCCACAGTTGCGCGTCCTTACTCGCTTTCATCGAGGATTGATGGGCGCGGTAAAACTTGTTCATCAAAGGCCATAAAGGCGCTTCCAGTTGGGCGTAAGCAATAGCGGTCATAAGTCCGGAATCATGGTTCAAAGGCGTGGGCAGTATATACAAAGGGAAAGCTTGATTCGTTGAGCGTCACCAACGGAGTTTTCAGGGGTTGAGGGCTGCATCACAGGCTGATGGCATTTTGCTTGCGGCCCTGCTCAGTCTGGCTATGCTCAACGTCTGCGGGGGCTGGATCAAGCGTGCTTAAATCCCCGAGATGCGTGATCTCTGCCTATGAGGGCAGAGTGCGCAGGCGGTTTGTTGTGTTTTGAATTATGTGAATTATCAATAGACAGCACCCCTAGGGATTGAGCCATGTTTGATTTTCATCGCAAAGCCGACCTCATCGAAAATAGACGTCTTAGCTGTTCGCTGGAAGAAATGCAGGCAAAGGTTCTGGCGATCAGTCGCTCAATGGCCATTATCGAATTTGCTCCGGACGGCACCATTCTGGCTGCCAACGAGAACTTTTGCCGGGTCACGGGCTACGCCCTCGACGAGATTCGCGGCAAGCATCACCGTATTTTCTGTGAAGAACCCTACACACGAACCACCGAATACGCAGCCTTCTGGCGTGATCTGGCGGGCGGACAGCCCATGAGTGGCACCTACTTGCGTCTCGATAAATCCCGCCGCGAAGTCTGGTTGGAAGCCAGTTACATGCCGATACTGGACGCCACTGGTCAGGTCGTTTCAGTGATCAAGGTCGCCTCGGATATCACTCAGCGGGTGAACAAAGAACACGAAAACCAGAGCATTGTGAATGCGCTGAGTCGCTCTATGGCTATGATCGAATTCTCACCCGATGGTCGGGTCATTCATGCCAATCAAAACTTTCTCGACACCGTCCATTACTCGTTGGCTGAAATTGTCGGTCACCATCACAGCATGTTCTGTCGACAGGCAGAAGCTGAGTCCGCTGAATACAAGGCGTTCTGGGCTTCGCTCAATCGTGGGGAATATCACTCCAGACGCTTTGAGCGTGTCGATAAATACGGCCATACGGTGTTTCTGGAAGCATCTTACAACCCGATTTTCGATGCCAAGGGCCGTTTATATAAAGTCGTCAAATTTGCCAGCGACATAACCGCTCAGGTCACCAATCTGCAAGCAGCGGCAGAATCAGCCCATAGCACGTCGGTGCAAAACGACGCCTGTGCGCAAAAAGGCTCACAAGTGGTTCAGCAAACCGTTCAGGTGATTGAGGCTATCTCCAAAGACCTGAATGAGGCCGCGCAAAGCATTGATGCGGTCAGCAAGCAATCGGACATCATCGGCAAAATAGTGCAGACCATTCGTGGCATTGCTGACCAGACCAACCTGTTGGCGCTCAATGCGGCCATTGAAGCGGCGAGGGCGGGTGAACATGGGCGTGGCTTCGCGGTAGTGGCGGACGAGGTCAGAAGCCTGGCGGCGCGAACCAGCGCGGCAACCGTGGAGATTGTCGAGGTGGTTCGCAAAAACCATGATTTGTCGCTGAGCGCCGTTACCAGCATGCAGTCCAGCTTGAGCCGAACTGGGTTGGGGGTTTCACTGGCGAACGAGGCGGGTGAGGCGATCCTGGAAATCCAGCAAGGCAGCAGGCATGTGGTCGATGCCATCAGCCAGTTCAATTCAACCTTGCAGTTGCAATAGTTGCCGGGCTCACCAGCAGCACTCAGCTGCTTTCGCGCACCATCAACTCAAAGCCCATGTCCTGCACGGGGGCAGGCACTTTATTGCCGGCCATCAGAATCAGCATCTGCTCCGCTGCCCGGCGACCTATGACTTCGCGCGGCGTACGAATGCTGCTGAGTCGCGGCACCATGAATTCCGATGAGGGCAAGTCGTTGAAGCCTAAAATGGCGATTTGCTCCGGAATTTTAAGGCCGATCCGGGCCGCTTCCAGCAAGGCCCCTTGGGCAAGGTCGTCATTGCCGAAAAAGATCGCATCGACCTGCGGCTGGCTGGCCAGCAAATGCAAAAACAATTCGCCGCCCAAGCCGACAGAGGAGGGGCGTGGAGTCAGGATTTCGAGGTCAGGGTTATACAAACCGGCCTCCTGTAGCGCACGACGGTAGCCTTCGCCACGCAGCAGGGTGCGCTGATCAAGTTGTGCGCCAATGTACGCAAGGCGTCGGCGGCCACGTGAAATCAAATGCCGTGCCGCAGTTTCCCCCGCCTTGAGCTGGGAAAACCCCACGCAATTAAGCCCTGCACCGGCGTCCAGTTCCATCATGTACACGCAAGGCACATTACTGCTTTCAATCATGCGGCGTGAGCTTTCAGAGCGATCGAAGCCGGTCAGCAATAAGCCGCGAGGCTGGTAGGCCATATAGTTGCGTAGCAGGTTTTCTTCTTCGTCGCGCGAGTAGTGAAAGTTACCGATCAGGACTTCAAAGCCTTTAGGTCGCAATACGTCATGAATGGCTTCGAGGGTGTCGATAAACAGCAGGTTGGACAAAGAAGGTACCAGCACCACTACGGAATGACTTTGCGCCGAAGCGAGCGCTCGGGCTGCGGGATTGACCACATAATTGAGTTCACCCGCCGCTTTGCGTACTTTCTCGGCCAGTTCAGTGGCCACGCTGCTGATTCCGCGCAGGGCCCGCGATGCCGTGATCGGGCTAACGCCTGCAAGCCTGGCAACTTCATTGAGAGTGGGGCGTCCCGTGGTTCGGGAGTTTTTATCGTTTTTAGAGGACGTCATCGGGGTGGCTTGCCAAACAAAAAACAAGTCACTAAGGTAGCGCTGTCCGCGCGTGCCCGCAATTGCCTGATTGTGTGCAGGCTTTCTACCCCAGCTTTGTATGTCGAGAGCGTTACCGCGTCTCCCCATAAAAATGAGAATTAGACGTCGGTAGCCTGTGCTTTGTGCTTTGCTTTCAAGTATTGAACGCATGAATAAAGACAGCGCTGTCTACGGACTGAGGTGTTTCATGAGTCAACCAATCACTGCCCTGGTCATCATGGGAGTTGCCGGCTGCGGCAAATCCAGCGTGAGCGAGGCGTTATGTACCCGCAATGGCGCCATCCAGATTGAAGGTGATTCATTTCACCCAACGGCCAACATTGAAAAAATGAGTGCCGGCATTCCCCTTACCGACGACGATCGCGCCGGCTGGCTTGACAGCCTGTGTGAAGAACTTCGTCGTGCCGTTGCTAGCGGTGAGCGCCCGGTTCTGACCTGCTCGGCACTTAAATTGCAATATCGCGAGCGCCTGCGTGGCGCTGTCGATGGTTTGGGTTTCGTGTTTCTGGAGTTGACCCCAGAGGTGGCCGCAGAGCGCGTCACTCATCGCCCTGGGCACTTCATGCCATCAACGCTGATCGACAGTCAGTTCGCTACCCTGGAATCGCCTACTGGCGAGCCTCTGGTGTTGACACTGGACGCGACGAAAATGGATATCGACGAGTTGGCGAACGCCGCCGTTGTCTGGTGGGATAAACACAGAGTACCGGCAACCTCATGATGTTGTTTCAAATAGATAGCGCTATCCGACTCAGCTACGGCTGTACATTCGCCCTAAATAACAAGAACAAGTCAGGAGAAGCCCCATGCTAGGCATGTCTCACAATACCTTTCTGCTGTTAGATGCAGTGGTCACCATCATCGGCCTGATCGTTTTGATCACCCGATTCAAGTTGCACCCGTTTATTGCCTTGATCATAGCCTCCGCGTTTCTGGGGCTGACAGCGGGCATGCCGGCCAACCTGATTATCAAATCGTTTCAGGACGGCTTCGGTGGCGTACTGGGTTTTGTCGGTATCATCCTGGCGCTGGGCACCATGCTGGGCAAAATGATGGCCGACTCAGGGGGTGCTGATCAAATTGCACGAACCCTGATCCGCGCCTTCGGTAAAGAGAGGGTGCAATGGGCGATGATGTTTGCCGCCTTCCTGGTCGGTATACCGTTGTTTTTCGAAATTGGCTTTGTGCTGCTGATTCCGCTGGTCTTTATTGTTGCGCGCCGTACCGGTGTGTCGATCATCAAAATTGGTATCCCGTTGCTCGCCGGCCTGTCGGCGGTGCATGGCCTGGTGCCGCCGCATCCGGGCCCGTTGCTGGCCATTGGCGTGTTCGGTGCTGATATTGGCAAAACCATCCTTTATGGTCTGATCGTGGCGTTGCCAACGGCGATCATTGCCGGCCCGATCTACGGTACGTTCATCGCCAAATACATTCCGGGGCATGCGTCTCAGGAACTGATGGACCAACTGGCCAGCGAGCCAGAATCCAGCACTCTGCCGAGCTTTTCCATCACCTTGATCACCGTGCTGCTGCCGGTGTTCCTGATGTTGCTCAAGACGTTCGCGGACGTTGCTTTGCCGGATGGCAACTTCTTCCGGGTCTGGATGGACATGATCGGTCACCCGATCAGTGCTCTGTTGCTGGCGTTGCTGTTGGCGCTCTACACCTTTGGTGCGCGTCAAGGGATCGACTCCAAGCGCATTCTCAAGCTGCTTGACGCCAGTTTGGCCCCAACTGCCGCGATCATTTTGATCATTGGTGCGGGCGGCGGTTTCAAGCAGATGCTGGTGGCCAGTGGTGTGGGTGATGTGATCGGCCACATGGCGGTAAACGCGCAAATTTCACCGATCCTGCTGGCATGGCTGGTGGCGGCGGTGATCAGGATTGCGACCGGTTCTGCAACGGTCGCGACCATTACCGGCGCCGGTATCGTGTTGCCGGTGGTGGATATGATTCCGGGTGTGAACCGCGAGCTGCTGGTGTTGGCAACTGGGGCAGGGTCGCTGATTTTGTCTCACGTCAACGATGCGGGATTCTGGCTGGTCAAGCAGTACTTCAACATGACCGTGGCTGAAACCTTCAAAACCTGGACAGCGATGGAAACCATCCTGTCGGTGGTGGGTTTGATCTTTATCTTGCTGCTGTCTTTGGTGGTCTAACGACCGTAGACCTGCAGGAGCGCGCTTGGCCAGCAAGCCGCTCCTGCAGTCTGTTTAACCGGCGCTCACGCCATCGGCGCGAAACATGGCGCGAATCCCTCTCACGGCCTGACGAATGCGATCCTGGTTTTCAATCAGGGCAAAGCGCATGTGATCATCACCATATTCGCCAAATCCTACGCCGGGTGAGACACAGACCTTGGCCTCGGCGAGCAGTTTTTTGGCAAACTCCAGTGACCCCATGTGTGCATAGGCCTCTGGAATTTTGGCCCATACATACATGGACGCCTTAGGGTTCTCGACCATCCAGCCCAGTTCATGCAGTCCTTTGACCAACACGTTACGGCGCTGACGGTATTGTTCAGCAATATCCTTGACGCACTGCTGGTCGCCTTCCAGTGCCGCAATCGCCGCCACTTGCAGCGGGGTGAAAGTGCCGTAGTCGTGGTAACTCTTGATTCGTGCCAATGCGTTGACCAGCTCGGCGTTACCTACCATGAAGCCAATACGCCAGCCCGCCATGTTGTAGCTTTTCGACAGTGTGAAAAACTCCACCGCAATGTCTTTGGCGCCCGGTACTTGCATGATCGAAGGGGCTTTCCAGCCGTCATACACGATGTCCGCGTAGGCAAGGTCGTGCACCACCAGTACGTCGTACTGTTTGGCCAGCGCCACCACGCGCTCGAAGAAATCCAGTTCGACGCACTGTGCTGTCGGGTTGGACGGGAACCCCAGAATCATCATTTTTGGCTTGGGGATCGAGCCGCGAATGGCTTTTTCCAGTTCGGCAAAGAAGTCGACGCCCGGGATCAGTGGCACTGAGCGTACTTGGGCGCCGGCAATCACGGCACCGTAGATATGAATGGGGTAGCTGGGGTTTGGCACCAGAACGGTGTCACCCTGGTCCAGAGTGGCCAGCATCAAATGCGCCAAACCTTCCTTGGAGCCAATGGTGACGATGGCTTCCTGTTCCGGATCAATGTCGACGTTGTACCGGTCGGCGTACCAACGAGAAATTGCTCGACGCAGGCGCGGTATGCCTCGTGAAGTGGAGTAGCCGTGAGTGTCCTCACGTTGTGCAACGGTGCAGAGTTTTTCGACAATATGCGGCGGTGTCGGGCCGTCTGGGTTGCCCATGCTGAAGTCGATAATGTCCTCACCACGGCGGCGTGCGGCCATTTTCAGCTCGGCCGTAATATTGAAGACATAAGGGGGAAGTCGATCGATGCGCGCAAAGCGTCGCGGCGAACCTTGGTCTGCCATAAGTGCCTCTGATACGTAAGCGCCCGGAACCGTCCGAGCGACGCGACCACTGCGGTGGTCTCGGAAAACAATAAGGGCACTGATGGCGTTTTGTCTAGTCGCGAATGAGTCCCTGCGAACCAGTGGGTCAAGAACACTTTAACTTGCGTGTTGATGCCCGCCCTGTGCGGGGGGCAGTCTGAAAACCAGGCGTCTTTCGCCGCGGTACGCTTCGCCGCACTCAACCCAGCCCTGGCTCAGGTAAAAGGCCAGCGCGCAGGCGTTGAAGGGGCTAACTGAAAGCATCAGTTGGCGTATCTCGGGCCAGATTTGGCGAACCGCCTCGGGGAGTGCGTGCAGGCAGATTTTACCCAACCCTCGCCCCTGAAATCGTTCGTCGACCTGGAGTGCATGCAACGTGGCGCTGTCAGCATCAGCCCAATGAGCCAGCAGTGGTTGACGCTTGAGCAGCAAAAAGGCGACGGGCCGATCATCGGCCAGCAAAACAAAAGCTGTAATTGCGGGATGACCTTGCCTTGGAAGAGCGTGCAGCGCGGATTCGACCGTACCGCAGAATGCAATTTGTTCGGCATGAACCCTGACCTCATGCAATTGCACGCGTTGCTCGGGTGTCAGGAGATCGTAGGCACAGAGGCGGGTGTTCATGCGCAGGTTCTGTTGAGGTGCAATGGGAAGTCAGAGGCAAAGGACAGTGACGTTTGAAAGAACCGCTAGTGTCTACTCATATGGGGTTTAAATACAGATATTCCCCATCGGCTGAACGCAGACCACAAAAAGCCGCCTTGTTCATCAAGAACAAGGCGGCGGTTATCGAGGGATCTCAAGTGTCTTGTTTGTTCTCTAGAACTTCACCTGTCGCTGCGTCGATCTTTACATCCCACTCGATATTTTTGCTGTCGCGCAGTTCAACTTCATAGACAAGTTTACCCAGCTTTTTGTCCAGTTCAGTGTCGGTAATGGTTGCGCCGGGGTGTTGCTGAATAGCAATTTGATTGAGTTGTTCAAAGGGTTTGATTTGGCCCGATTTGAGCAAGTCCGGAATATGGTCAGGGCGCACATCGGCTTGAGCAACGCCGGCAGCCAGTGTCAATGTCATTGCGGCGAACAGTACGTTAAGTGCTTTCATGTTTGACCCTCTTGGGTAAGTTGTTTAAGTGGGTTCAGGTTAACCCTCGCAACTTAATTCATCCTTAATTTGTGGCCTTCGCATTTAATTTTCAAGAAGGTGTGCAGGTTGGGGCGGTGCGCCGTAACGGTTTGGCGGCGCCTCGCTGCCTGATCAATAGCCGTTTTGCTCCAGAACCTGTTTGACGGTCTGCGCGGTCACGCGCTGATAGTAGTTAAGTAATTCGCGGGGGCGGTTGGTGAAAATGCCATCTACGCCAGCGGTCATCGCCTTTTTGAAATCTACGGGCTCATCAAGGGTGTAAGCGTGCACCAGCAAGCCTCTTGCATGGGCAGTGGTGTTCATCCAGGGTTGAATCAGGTCGGAGTAACTCTGATCGCCTCCGTGGGTCAGAGCAGCGGAGGGGCCTGTGCCGATTGCACCGTTGGCCTTGGCGAAATCAAGCCATTGTGTGAACTCGGTTTTATCCTTGGGGTGCAGTGAGGCGTAATACGCTGCTTTGGTTTTTTCGCCGGAGTCCGCAAAGCTGACGCTCTTGTCAGGTGTCATCCCGCCGGCGCCCACCCAAAGAAGCAGCACTTTGGGTGTGTCAGGCATTTCTTTTTGGAGTAACTGAAGACTGCTTTTGTCGAACGTTTGCAGAATTACCTGTCCGGGGCGATCAGGTTGAGGAGGCAACAACCCTCGCTGTGTCAGTTTGCGCTTGAGGTCGTGTTCTATCCCCGGGAACAGCTGCGGCTCTTTGGTTTCAATGTACAAACCGGGCGTGTGGCCAGGATTGCTTTGAGCGATATCGATTATTTCGTCCAGAGTCAGTATGGGCAGCCCAACGTAAGAGGGGCGTGCGCGATCCGGGTAGGCCTTGTTGAACCAACTGCCCGCATCCAGCGTTTTAAGTTCAGCCAGGGTAAATGCACTGGCGGGTTGGTTTTTGCGTGCCGGAAATTTATTTGCCACATCAGTGGTACGCAACAGGCTGTTGTCGTGGAGGGCAATAAGCTCACCGTCCTGGGTGCGTTGCAGGTCCATTTCCAGATAGTCAGCGCCCAGATCTCGGGCGAGTGTGTAAGCCGCTGCTGTTGATTCCGGTGCATCGAACGATGCACCGCGATGGGCGATAACGGCAGGGTGCGCAATACCCTGCCTGCTTGCGATCAGTGCTGGCGGCGTGATGGTTTCAGTGGTGGCGTGTGCGCCGACCACCGCGAGTAACAGGCAGGGCAGCAGGGCGCGTTTGGCAACGGTGACCGGCATTGGCGAGATCCTTGGCATTAGAAAAGTTGTGCAGTAGTCTTGAACCCTTCAGCGTCCCCGGCAGAGGGAGGCGAGCCAAGTCTTGCGTGTAAACCATCGACCCTATTGCCTTCCGGGCTTGTCATTGAGGTTTACCATGCGCATCACTTCGCAATTAATCTGCCAGGCCGCAGATCTACTTAACGGCTTTGTTGGTTTCAATCGTAAGACAGCGCGGCATATTGTTCGTTTTAGCGAAGATTCTTTCGGAATGGACGTAGCAGATGACAGCATTACGCCCGCCCACGAGTTTGTCTGGCAGTCCGGCGAAGCAGATACCATGACCCTCAAGCGCGAGTTGATTCAGTTATTACTGGATCAACATGTCGATGACCGCCTGAACATTACTGAACCCCTGCGCGTGTATATGCAGCGTCAGGATGTGCCTGAAATCACTGCGGTACGCCGCTGTGTGAGTTGAGCGGCCGGTGGGGTTTAGCGTGTCAGGGGGCTTTGCGCACGAAGTGCTGATGCATTTCTGAGGTCAGGCTCTCGATCCGCTCGGTGAGCTGTTTGGTCATTTCGGTTAATCGAGTGTTTTGCTCCAGCAATTCAATTATTTTTTCCGTGGTTTGTGCAGCGGCCGCTTGTCGCTCTGTATTGGCCACGGCCAGTGCTTCGCGGTGCTGGGCGTCAGCATCCGCCTGCGCTTTGTCCCTTGCCGCCTGGCGGGTTTGAGCAAGCAGTATCAGGGGGGCGGCATAAGCCGATTGCAGGCTGAAGGCCAGGTTCAGCAGGATGAAGGGGTAGATATCAAAGTGCGTCACGCCAAACAGGTTCAAACATACCCAGATCACCACGATCAGGGTTTGCGCCCCGAGGAAGGTGGGCGTGCCAAAAAAACGGGCAAAGGCCTCCGCTTTCAATGCAAAGGTGTCATTGCCAAATGTGGGGGCCAGATGCGCGTGGGCGCGATGAAAGCGCAAATGATCAACCTTTTTCCCTGCTTGGGCTGTAGCTGTTGTGTCAGCGCTGGAAGTGCTCATACGCTTTGATTCTCGCTTTATGTGCTTAAAGGATCTATCGGTGCTGAATCAAAAAGCAGGTCAGCGGCTCCGGTGCAGATCTTGTTACGACCTGTCTTCTTCGCGATGTATAACGCTTTGTCTGCTTCATTGAGCCACGCAGACGCGTCTTCATATTCAAGTCGGTAGGACGCCAGGCCAACGCTCAGACTCACTCGCAATTCGGGTTCTGCGGCGTGCCTGAAGTCACAAAATACCTGGCTCACTCGCTCCATTATTTCCTTGGCCTGGGACAGTGAGCGATTGGGCAGAATGACGCAAAATTCATCCCCGCCGTAGCGTCCAGCCAGGTCTTCAGCGCGCAGGTTTTGCTGGAGTTCTGTGCTCAACTGGCGCAGTACGCTGTCACCGACAAGATGCCCAAACGTGTCATTGATGTGTTTGAAATGGTCGATATCTATCAGTGCAAGTGTGGCGGAGGATTGGTTTTGCTGGCACTTTTGGAATTTCAGCTGCAACAAGTCTTTCCATGAACCATGGTTCAACAGGCCTGTCAGGCTGTCGGTACGGCTCAAGGCTCTGAGGGTGCTTTTGTGCTCTGCCAGTTTGATTGCCAGCCCGTAACTGACCATGCCGACTGAAAAGGGATAAAGGATCAGCACAGGCAGGCAGGCATAGACTTGAAGGTTAGAGGTGTGGGCGTTGAATGAGGCACCAAAAAGCAGGCAGGAAACAAGAGCGCCGATGACTTGTGCCAATGCACCGCGCAGCAGTAGCTTCGGGCCTCCTGCGGCGACGTTATGCATCATCATCATCGATATGATGATGACGGTGAGAAGAGGATTAAATTGAATACTTGCTGCCCAAAAGCCCCCACCCAGCGAGTCGACCAAAATATTACGGCGCTCAGCTTTGTAGGGATAAGCCGAACGGGTCGACAATTGATAGGCCAGGTGCGGCCATACAAAAGCATTGACCAGCAGAAGCGCCCACGTCCATATCGGGATGTCGAGCGGGTAGAGAAAAGGGATTAACGCGAGTCCGCCAAACCCTGAGCCAATGGCCCGAGGAGTATAGATCCGCCGTGCGAACGACAAGCCTTTGCCTCTTTGATTATCCATAGTTATCTGCGCAATATGTTTAGGCTCAAAGCCTGGCTATGACGACTACTGCACTAGCCCGGTGGAGTGAAATCACCATTGACGCTCCCGGGTGTTAAAAGCAAGCGCAATTATATTATTTCCGTCGAGGGGTAGTAGCCATATGCCATTTAGCACGTCAGGCAATGATGGCTTTAAGCCTGCAAAGGAGCATCAAGGGCGCTTTCAAAATGAGCGAGTCATGCCCGCGTCCAGTCTTTTCAAGACCTTGGCTATCTTTTGGAAGTTGTTATTTCATAAGCCCGCCAATACCCGGCCAGCCGAGCCCATTCCTGTGCGGCCGTTAACCCGTCTAGAGCTTGAAGCGGCTGCGGATTACAGCGTTTATCGTCTTGGCCATTCAGCAATATTGCTGAAACTCAATGGCAAGTTCTGGCTGACCGACCCGGTATATGCCGAACGTGCCTCACCTTTTCAGTGGGCGGGGCCCAAGCGATTCCATGCTCCACCCATTAGTCTGGATGAGCTGCCCCCTTTGCATGCCGTGATTCTTTCGCACAACCATTATGACCATCTCGATCAAAAAACAGTTTTGCAGTTAGCGGGCAAAACCCGGCATTTTCTGGCGCCGCTGGGGGTGGGTGACCTGCTCGAGAAGTGGGGGGTGGCGAGTGAAAAAATTCAGCAATTAAACTGGTGGCAGGAGACGCAGTTAGACGGTATTCGCTTTATCGCGACGCCGAGCCAACACTTTTCGGGGCGAGGTCTGTTTGACCATAACCAGACCCTGTGGGTGTCTTGGGTGATAGTCATCAATGATGTGCGGATCTTTTTCAGTGGTGATTCAGGTTATTTCGACGGTTTCAAACAAATTGGCGAGCGTTTTGGACCCTTTGATCTGACCTTGATCGAAACGGGTGCCTACAACCTCGATTGGCCAGACGTACATATGCAGCCTGAGCAGAGTTTGCAGGCCCACATTGACCTCAAAGGCCGCTGGTTGCTGCCGATTCACAACGGCACCTTTGATTTGGCTTTTCATGCCTGGCATGAGCCATTTGATCGAATTGTGGCGTTGGCAGAGCAACGTAATGTGCTCATTACAACGCCACCGATGGGCGAGGCCTTCAACTTGCTACAGCCGCACAAGGGGCGTGCCTGGTGGTTTGATGCGCAAACCCGGACAGGCCCCTCGGTCAAGTAGGCGCACTGTTTAGTAGTGGGTGTTACTCGATCAGGGCGAAGTCTTCGCGGCCAATCGGGTCTGGGGTCGTCCCTCGAATATTACCGCCACGGCCAGGTGCGAACCCAGGAAAGAAGACCAGGCCTTGCGCTTCCAGGCTATATGCCAAAGCCAGGCGCGTGACATCGCGTATGGCTTCTCCGGCCTCAAAGCGCTGGATGGCAGCCACTGAAACTTTTGATTGCTGACTCAGTTGTTCGAGGGTCCAACCGAGCATTTCACGGGCTTGTGCGCAGTGCAGAGCAGTAAATTGATTGATGATGATGCGCTCGAATGTGCTGCGCATGGCTGAGTTGGGCATGGGGATTCTCCGGGCTGAGTCGATGCTTGAAAATACACTGTGTTTTTATACAGTTGTTTTCTGCGCTCATCAAACTCATTTTTCTGATCAGTGCTGAGGGAGAGTCATTGCCCGTGGCCCCGGTTCAAGCGGGGTGCCGTTGGAGTCAGGGTCTAAATTTTCGATTCATGTTTTCGATAAAACGCGTCCAATAAAAAAGGGCTGCCCGTAGGCAACCCTTTTTTAACGTCGGCGAACAGGTGAGTCAGGGATCAATCCCAGCTCAGTGCGCCGCCAGTCTGGTATTCGATAACCCGTGTCTCGAAGAAGTTTTTCTCTTTCTTCAAGTCCATGATTTCGCTCATCCATGGGAATGGGTTAGTGGTACCTGGATATTCTTCTTTCAGGCCGATTTGCGACAGGCGGCGGTTAGCGATGAACTTGAGGTAGTCCTCCATCATCGCAGCGTTCATGCCCAATACACCGCGTGGCATGGTGTCACGCGCGTATTCGATTTCCAGCTGGGTGCCTTGCAGGATCATCTGCGAAGCTTCTTCCTTCATTTCGGCGTCCCACAGGTGCGGGTTTTCGATTTTGATCTGGTTGATCACGTCGATGCCGAAGTTCAGGTGCATGGATTCGTCGCGCAGGATGTACTGGAACTGTTCTGCAACGCCGGTCATCTTGTTGCGACGACCCATTGAAAGGATCTGGGTAAACCCGCAGTAGAAGAAGATGCCTTCCAGCACGCAGTAGTAGGCAATCAGGTTGCGCAGCAACTCTTTGTCGGTTTCGACGGTGCCGGTTTCGAATTTTGGATCGGAGATTGAACGGGTGTACTTCAGGCCCCAGGTGGCTTTTTTAGCAACCGATGGAATCTCGTGGTACATGTTGAAGATCTCGCCTTCATCCATGGCCAGCGATTCGATGCAGTACTGGTAAGCGTGGGTGTGAATCGCCTCTTCGAACGCCTGGCGCAGGATGTACTGGCGGCATTCCGGGTTGGTAATCAGGCGGTACACGGCCAGTACCAGGTTGTTGGCAACCAGGGAGTCGGCTGTTGAGAAGAAGCCCAGGTTGCGCATGACGATGCGACGCTCGTCGTCCGTCAGGCCTTCCGGGTTTTTCCAGAGGGCGATATCGGCAGTCATGTTGACTTCTTGCGGCATCCAGTGGTTTGCGCAACCGTCGAGATACTTCTGCCAGGCCCAGTCGTACTTGAACGGGACCAACTGGTTAAGGTCGGCGCGGCAGTTGATCATCATTTTTTCGTCAACAGCTACACGGGCGCTGGCGCCTTCGAGTTCAGCCAGACCTTCGGCGACGTCGAGGTTGTCCAGGGCTGCCTTGGCGCGCTTGATCGCTTCAGAGTCGTTGGCAGTGACTGCACGAGCTTCCTGAGCCGCAACACCGCCAGCAGTGTCCAGACGGTCCATGTTGGCTTCAGTGGCGTGGCCAGCGTTGGCGCCTTTAACGGCCACTTCGCCGTCTTCTTTGTCGAATTCGTCCCAGCTCAGCATGACGTGTCGTCTCCTGCGTGAGGGCCTGCGCCCGTGTGGTAACACTGAATGTTTGGTTGTCACACGGCCATAGGCCACTTGGATCTAAGAAATGTTGCTGCAGTAGCGATGTACGCACGCAAAAACATGAATTTATTCGGGGGCTGTCCCGCTGTCGCTAAGGGGATGCTGTGTGTGTTGCATCTCACCTCGGCCCACAAGGCCGGACGCGCGTGGCCTACAGCCCGCTCAAGGGATATTGCTGCCCCTTCGGAAGGCGCCAGTATACGGCTTTTGTACGGGGTATTTCAGCCAGTTTTTTTAGAGGCGATGCGACGAAATGCCCTAATTTCAAACAGGCCTGCGGCAAGGCTGGGGCTTGGCAAGGTTTGGTCGGCAAAGTTTCAGGGCGTGGGGAAGGCGTCGCAGGGGGGAGGGCAGGAAGCAGGAGAGGGATGGAGCGGGTTTTACACCAAGACAGACTAAGCCCGGCCTGAACCGGGCGATCAGTCGATGCGGTCTCAGCTTAAACGATGACCGTTCGTGCGGTCATAACCATCCTCTGCAAACTTGGCAGAGCGAGTGCTGTCGTAACCATCCTCTGCAAACTTGGCAGAGCGGGTGCTGTCGTAACCATCCTCTGCAAACTTGGCAGAGCGGGTGCTGTCGTAGCCATCCTCTGCAAACTTGGCAGAGCGGGTGCTGTCATAACCGTCCTCTGCAAACGTGGCAGAGCGGGTGCTGTCGTAACCGTCTTCAACATAATGGGCAGTGCGGGAGTATTCGGCACCGTCTTGTGAAACTGTCACGCGTTGTAAACTCTCGTAACCCTGAGCCGCGAAAGCGACACTTGCCAATACCGATATGCCAATGGCCAATACCAGTGAGCGATCCATTTGTCGATGTCCTGAGAAGGGGCGTTTAATAAAGAGTTCGCCCGAGTTAGTTATATAAAAACTATTAATACCGGTGTGTAAGAGTGGCGTTAGCCGTTGGAGCAACCATTACCCATTACGCGGTATTCAAGGGTGTGTTTCATGCCTTGGGAGTCTTCATAAACCATTTGCGCCGGTACCACTTCACAGACATTGGGGATTTCACTCATGGAAATCACTTTTGCAATGTCCAGCTCCGAAGAGTAAGAGTAATGCTCTACAGCAGGTGGCTGGCTGGAAGCTTGAGTGCTAACTTCATCGGCCATGGCGGTAAAGCACACACTGCTGAGGGCCAGAACTAACAACGCTTTCATTTGATCAATACCTGTATTTTGGTCGAGTAAGGTCACGCAACCCTTGTGAGGCTGCGTGTAAAACTAAGTTAGGAAGAGCGACTAAACTTACCTTCGTGGGGGCAGTAACTTGTGTTAATCGCAGTGCCTTGGTTGGCGAAATGAATTTTATGCCTGTGCCGTACGGGTATATAGAGGGTCTTTTGATAAAGACTGTTGACGGTTTTTGCAACAATCAGGGCAGGCGACCGTTTGTCGCGTGTGTTTTTAAGGGCGGGCACAGAAGGGCAGGCAGCTGTAAGTCCCGTCCTTGAGCCGTCGCTACAAAAGCTATGGGTTTTCTAGCTGTTTCTTACTACCAACGTCGAATGGAAGTCGCGCCTAGGCCCGGCTACAACAAGGGAAAACAACAACTACAAACATTGAGGTATGAGACATGAGTGCCGCTTCCCTGTACCCCGTACGCCCGGATGTTGCCGCCAATACGCTGACCGACGAGGCGACTTACAAGGCGATGTATCAGCAATCTGTCGTTAACCCCGACGGGTTCTGGCGCGAGCAAGCCAAGCGTCTCGACTGGATCAAGCCGTTCACGACCGTCAAGCAAACCTCCTTTGACGACCATCATGTCGATATCAAATGGTTTGCGGACGGTACTCTCAACGTCTCCTACAACTGCCTGGATCGCCACCTCGCCGAACGTGGTGATCAAATCGCAATCATCTGGGAGGGCGACGACCCTTCCGAGCAGCGCAATGTCACTTACCGTGAACTGCACGAAGAAGTGTGCAAGCTGGCCAACGCCTTGCGCGGGCAGGATGTGCACCGCGGCGACGTGGTGACGATCTATATGCCGATGGTGCCCGAAGCCGTGGTGGCCATGTTGGCCTGTACCCGCATCGGTGCCATTCATTCGGTAGTCTTTGGCGGCTTCTCGCCGGAAGCATTGGCTGGCCGGATCATTGACTGCAAATCCAAAGTGGTGATCACCGCCGACGAAGGTGTGCGGGGCGGCAAGCGCACAGCGCTCAAAGCCAACGTCGATGTGGCGTTGACCAACCCTGATACCTCCAGTGTGCAGAAAATCATCGTGTTCAAACGTACCGGTGGTGACATTGCCTGGTACAAGCACCGCGACATCTGGTACCACGATTTGATGGCCGTGGCCTCGACGCATTGCGCCCCTAAAGAAATGGGCGCTGAAGAAGCCCTGTTTATCCTTTATACGTCCGGCTCCACGGGCAAGCCCAAAGGCGTACAGCACACCACTGGCGGCTACCTGCTTTATGCGGCGCTGACCCACGAGCGGGTTTTCGATTACCGTCCGGGCGAGGTGTTTTGGTGCACGGCTGACGTGGGCTGGGTGACCGGTCACACCTATATTGTTTATGGGCCGTTGGCCAACGGTGCCACCACGCTGCTGTTTGAAGGCGTGCCGAACTATCCGGACATCACCCGGGTGTCGAAAATCGTCGACAAACACAAGGTCAATATCCTCTATACCGCTCCAACGGCCATTCGCGCGATGATGGCCGAAGGTCAGGCTGCCGTTAAAGACGCTGACGGTTCCAGCTTGCGCTTGCTGGGTTCAGTGGGCGAACCGATCAACCCTGAGGCCTGGAACTGGTACTACACCACCGTGGGTAAAGAGCGCTGCCCGATCGTCGACACCTGGTGGCAGACCGAAACGGGCGCTTGCATGATGAGCCCGCTGCCTGGCGCTCACGCACTAAAACCGGGTTCAGCGGCACGTCCCTTCTTCGGTGTAGTGCCGGGGCTTGTCGATAATCTGGGCAATCTGATTGAAGGCGCAGCTGAGGGTAATCTGGTCATTCTGGATTCATGGCCGGGTCAGGCGCGTACCTTGTATGGCGATCACGACCGCTTTGTCGACACCTACTTCAAGACTTTCCGCGGCATGTATTTCACCGGTGATGGCGCACGCCGTGACGAAGATGGCTACTACTGGATTACCGGTCGTGTGGATGACGTGCTGAACGTATCCGGCCACCGTATGGGCACGGCGGAAATCGAAAGCGCTATGGTGGCTCACCCTAAAGTTGCCGAGGCCGCGGTTGTCGGTGTGCCTCACGACATTAAAGGGCAGGGCATCTATGTCTACGTCACCCTTAACGGCGGCGAAGAGCCCACCGAAGCCTTGCGTCTTGAGTTGAAAAACTGGGTGCGCAAGGAAATCGGCCCGATTGCCTCGCCTGATGTCATTCAATGGGCGCCGGGCTTGCCAAAAACCCGCTCGGGTAAAATCATGCGCCGAATCCTGCGCAAGATTGCCACCGGTGAGTACGACGGTTTGGGTGATATTTCCACCTTGGCTGATCCGGGTGTGGTGCAGCACTTGATTGATACCCACAAAGGCATGAAGGTCGCATAACGCGTTTTAATCTGATCAAGCCCCTCCCGGCGCAGCCTGGTGGGGCTTTTTATTGGGGTTTTTAACCGTTTTGAGCGCCTGGGCTGTTACCCGAAGGTGTAACCGACTGCCCCAATGTGTGGCCTTTAGACACCAAAAGCCCTGTTTTAGAGCGGTTTCAGGGGCGATAAGGGATTAGATGAAACGCTACACTTGCCGGAATAGAAGGCTTTGCGAATAATAGGCCCGCTATTTGCAGCTTACCTAGGTTGTATGTTTTTTGCTCTTGCATGAATTTGAAGAGCTGTCAATTGCTAGAGTCGCCTTTCTCGGTGCATCTGTAATTTGTTGTCGCATTGAAGAAATAACGGCTTGAAGCCTGTCGTTAGAATGCCCCTCACTCGCTCGTCGTTGTTGTGCTGACCTCAGCAGAACGCCAGTAGGACGTGGCGCCGCATTCCCGGTTCAACCTCTGCATATTGGGCTCGCGCTCACTCTGCCTTTATTGCCCTTTACCGATGGAGTCCTAAGATGAAGAAACTCGTGCTTCTTGGCGCCTTGGCACTGTCCGTGCTGTCCCTACAGGCTTTCGCAGATGAAAAACCACTGAAAATTGGTATCGAAGCAGCGTACCCTCCGTTTGCCTCCAAGGCGCCGGATGGCAGCATCGTTGGCTTCGACTACGACATCGGCAACGCTCTGTGTGAGCAGATGCAAGTCAAGTGTGTGTGGGTTGAGCAAGAGTTCGACGGCCTGATTCCAGCGCTCAAAGTGCGCAAGATCGACGCAATTCTGTCTTCGATGTCCATCACCGAAGACCGCAAGAAATCGGTCGACTTCACCACTCGTTACTACTTGACCCCAGCGCGTCTGGTGATGAAAGAAGGCACGGTCGTCAGCGACAGCCTTGACGAACTCAAAGGCAAGAAAATCGGCGTGCAGCGCGGTTCGATCCATGACCGTTTCGCCAAGGAAGTTCTGGCTCCTAAAGGCGCCACGGTTGTTCCTTACAGCTCGCAGAACGAAGTTTACCTGGACGTACAGGCGGGTCGCCTTGACGGCACAGTGGCCGACGCCACGTTGTTGCAAGACGGTTTCTTGAAAACCGACGCAGGCAAAGGCTATGCGTTTGTGGGCCCACAGTTCACCGACGTTAAATACTTCGGCGATGGCGTAGGTATCGCCGTTCGTAAAGGCGATGCACTTAAAGGCAAGATCGACGAAGCGATCACTGCCATACGTGCAAACGGCAAATACAAGCAAATTCAAGACAAGTATTTCGACTTCGATATTTACGGCGCTGACGCGAAGTAATTCATCGCTGCAATTTGTCTGAAATGGCGCAAGCAACAGAATTTCTGAAGTTTGCGCCATTTTTTCATCTTAATTTTCGAGCTAATTTTTCGAGGGCCGGAATCATGTTGAAAGGCTACGGGCCTGTCATCCTCGATGGTGCTTGGCTGACGCTTCAACTCGCCTTGTCGTCCATGGCTCTGGCCATTGTTCTAGGTCTGATCGGTGTTTCGTTGCGCCTGTCTCCGGTGCGCTGGCTGGCCTGGTTGGGTGATCTGTATTCAACGGTCATCCGCGGGATTCCCGATCTGGTACTGATCCTGTTGATTTTTTACGGTGGTCAAAACTTGCTTAACAACGTGGCGCCCATGCTGGGCCACGACGATTACATTGATCTCAATCCGTTGGCAGCTGGTATCGCCACACTGGGTTTTATTTTTGGTGCGTACCTCTCCGAGACTTTTCGCGGCGCCTTCATGGCCATCCCCAAGGGTCAGGCCGAAGCCGGCATGGCTTACGGCATGAGCAGCTTTCAAGTGTTTTTCCGGGTGTTGGTCCCGCAGATGATTCGCTTGGCGATCCCGGGTTTCACCAACAACTGGCTGGTATTGACCAAGGCCACAGCGCTGATTTCAGTGGTGGGTCTGCAAGACATGATGTTCAAGGCCAAGCAGGCAGCCGATGCCACGCGTGAGCCGTTCACATTCTTTCTGGCCGTCGCCGCGATGTACTTGGTGTTGACCAGTGTTTCGCTGCTGGCGTTGCGACAACTTGAGAAGCGCTACTCGGTAGGCGTAAAGGCGGCTGATCTATGATCTTCGACTACACCGTCATTTGGGACAGCATGCCGCTGTATCTGAGTGGTTTGCTGGAAACCCTCAAGCTGTTGGGGATTTCCCTGTTCTTCGGTCTATTGGTGGCGGTTCCGCTGGGGCTGATGCGTGTCTCCAAACAGCCTTGTGTCAATTTTCCGGCTTGGCTTTACACCTATGTGATACGTGGCACCCCCATGCTGGTGCAGCTGTTTTTGGTTTATTACGGCCTGGCTCAGTTCGAAGCAGTGCGCGAGAGCTTTATGTGGCCCTTGCTGTCGAGTGCGACCTTTTGCGCGTGCCTGGCGTTTGCCATCAATACCAGCGCCTACACAGCCGAGATCATTGCCGGCAGCCTTAAGGCCACGCCGCATGGCGAGATTGAAGCCGCCAAGGCGATGGGCATGTCGCGTTCCAAAATGTACCGCCGTATTTTGCTGCCGTCGGCCATGCGCCGTGCGCTGCCGCAGTACAGCAACGAAGTGATCATGATGCTGCAAACCACCAGTCTGGCGTCTATCGTCACCCTGATCGACATCACGGGTGCGGCACGTACCGTCAATGCGCAGTACTACTTGCCATTTGAGGCCTACATCACGGCGGGTATTTTCTACCTGTGCCTGACCTTTATTCTGGTGCGCCTGTTCAAACTGGCCGAGCGCCGCTGGCTGGGCTACATGGCCCCGCGCAAGGCTTGACCCATGGAACGTATCGATCATGTATTGCCGTGGAGCAGCTTGGGCAGTGAGCGCCAGATCACGGTGTTTCGTTTCGGTGCTGGCGAACGCAAGGCTTATATTCAGGCCAGTTTGCATGCCGACGAGCTGCCGGGCATGCGTTGCGCTTGGGAGCTGAAAAAACGCCTCACTGAACTGGAGGCTCAAGGCTTCCTGAACGGTGTGATCGAGTTGGTGCCAGTGGCCAATCCTCTGGGCCTTGGACAACTGTTGCAAGGGAATCATCAGGGGCGCTTCGAGTGCGGCAGCGGCAAGAACTTCAACCGCGACTTCGTTGAGCTGAGTGAGCCTGTGGCCGCGAAGCTGGCAGGGCGCTTGGGTGATGACCCGCATGCCAATATTCGTATGATTCGTCAGGCGATGCTTGAAGTGCTGACGGGGTTGCCGGCGGCCACCACTCAATTGCAAGGGATGCAACGAGTGCTGCTGAGTCATGCCTGCAATGCCGATATTGTGCTGGACCTGCATTGCGATGCCGAGGCTGCGCTGCACATGTATGCATTGCCCCAGCATTGGCCCAAATGGCGCTCGCTGGCTGGGCATTTAAATATGCGTGTCGGGTTGCTGGCCGAAGATTCGGGTGGCAGTTCTTTTGATGAGGCGTGTTCTTTGCCATGGCTCAGATTGCAGCGCCAGTTTGGCGATGCACAGATACCTTTGGCGTGTATGGCGACCACCCTGGAGCTGGGCGGGCAGTCCGACACCGGGCGTGCGGAAGCACAAGCGTATGCCGAAGGCATTCTGGCGTTTCTCGCTGAGCAAGGCCTGATCACGGGCGAGTGGCCGAGCGCGCAGCATGAACCGTGCGAAGGCATGCCCTTTGAGGGCACTGAATTACTGTTTGCGCCGCACCCCGGTGTGGTGAGCTTTTTACGTCCGGCGGGCGCCTGGGTAGAAGCCGGCGAGCCGGTGTTTGAAGTGATTGATCCCTTATCCGACCGGGTCAGTACGGTATGCGCAGGTACGGCCGGCGTATTATTCGCCGTTGAGCGACTGCGTTATGCCCAACCCGGTTTCTGGCTGGCCAAAGTGGCGGGGCGCGAGCCTTTGCGTCACGGGCGCTTGCTCAACGACTGACTGTTTTTGTGAGAACCGACAGCATGTACAAACTTGAAGTCCAAGACCTGCATAAACGCTATGGCGCTCACGAAGTGCTCAAAGGCGTTTCACTGGCTGCCAAAGCTGGCGACGTGATCAGCATTATTGGTTCCAGCGGTTCTGGTAAAAGTACCTTTTTGCGCTGCATCAACCTGCTTGAACAGCCGCATGCTGGCAAGATCTTGCTCAATGGCGAAGAACTCAAACTGGTCGCCAACAAGGACGGCGGGCTCAAGGCCGCTGATCCCAAGCAACTGCAACGCATGCGTTCGCGCCTGTCGATGGTGTTCCAGCATTTCAACCTGTGGTCGCACATGACCGCGCTGGAAAACATCATGGAAGCGCCCGTGCATGTGTTGGGGATGTCTAAAGCCGATGCGCGGGAAAAAGCCGAGCATTACCTGAACAAGGTCGGTGTGTCTCATCGCAAGGACGCTTACCCCGGCCATATGTCTGGGGGTGAGCAGCAGCGTGTGGCCATCGCCCGGGCCTTGGCAATGGAGCCTGAAGTCATGCTGTTTGACGAGCCGACATCAGCGCTCGACCCTGAGTTGGTAGGTGATGTACTGAAGGTCATGCAGGATCTGGCGCTGGAGGGGCGCACCATGGTGGTGGTTACCCACGAAATGGGCTTTGCCCGTGAAGTGTCTAACCAACTGGTGTTCCTGCACAAAGGTATCGTTGAAGAAAGCGGCAACCCGCGCGAAGTGCTGGTTAATCCGCAATGCGAGCGTTTGCAGCAGTTTCTGTCGGGCAGCTTGAAGTAGTTAATTTTAAGACTGCCGCTATGCACTCATATAGGGCATGCTTCGTTTCGCGCGAAACATGCCTGGCGCCTTTGTTTTTAATCCTGTTTTCGTTCCGGATAGCACGCTATGACCGCCCATCGAATTGGTTTTCTCATTTGGCCCAGCACCAAAGCCTTGACTCTGGCGCTGGCTGAGGAAGCCTTGCGTGTTGCTCAGCGCGTGCATCCCGAAGTCGTTTATGAATTGTCGTTTTTGCAGGCTGAGGCTCCCGCCGAGGGCGCCTGGCAACTGCCCGGCGAGCCTTGGGCTGGCAAGCTTGAAGGTTACCAAAAGCTGTTTTTGCTGGCGGATGAGCCGCCAATCGCCATCGCTCCGGCGCTTAGCAGCGCACTCAAGCAATTGGTACGTGCCGGGTGTGTGATCGGTGGGCTGTCTGCCGGGGTTTACCCACTTGCGCAATTGGGGTTGCTCGATGGTTATCGTGCGGCAGTGCATTGGCGTTGGCAGGATGACTTCGCCGAGCGCTTTCCCAAGGTGATCGCCACCAGCCATTTATTTGACTGGGATCGCGACCGCTTGAGCGCATGCGGTGGGTTGTCGGTGCTGGATCTGCTACTGGCTGTTTTAGCCCGTGACCACGGTGCAGAGCTTGCCGGTGCCGTGTCCGAAGAGCTGGTGGTGGAGCGAATTCGCGAAGGCGGTGAGCGTCAGCGTATTCCGCTGCAAAATCGTCTGGGCTCCAGCCACCCCAAGCTGACCCAAGCGGTATTGCTGATGGAAGCCAACATCGAAGAACCGCTGACTACCGATGAAATCGCCCAGCATGTGTGCGTATCTCGCCGGCAGTTGGAGCGTATTTTCAAGCAGTACCTCAATCGTGTGCCGAGTCAGTATTATCTGGAACTGCGTCTGAACAAGGCCCGGCAAATGCTGATGCAAACCAGCAAGTCGATCATTCAGATCGGCCTTTCCTGCGGTTTTTCGTCAGGGCCGCATTTCTCCAGCGCTTACCGCAACTTCTTTGGCGCCACGCCTCGAGAAGATCGCAATCAGCGGCGCAGCAGCAGCCCTTTCGAATTGTCCTCGGCGCCCGCCGAGCGCGGTTGATGGTTACTCCTCTGCATCGCTAATGACGACAGGCTCTTCACCAGGCGGAGCCTCAAGCTCGACACTCATGTCAATGCCGGTTTGATTGAAGTAGTCGCGAACACGACCCAGGCTCTCATGTGAGAGGGGGTTGTCTTCCAAATCGAGCGCCTCGGTAATGTAGGTCGGGGCAATGAAAAGATCGTCCGGCAACTCTCTGATCAGGTTCTCGCTCAAGTCGATGACTTCCAGCTCGGACAGGCCAAGCAGCGAGCTCGGGAACTCGCTTATCTCCGTATTGCGTAAATGCAGCGTGCTCAGGTTGGGCATGTTGCTGAAGTCAGGCGTGATAATGAGTGGGTTATGGTCCAGATCGATGTATTCCAGGTGCTCAAGCCCGGCCAGGCCTGCTGCGCTTTCGGGCGTCAAGGTAATCGCGCTGCCCTCCAGGCGTAACTCCGTCAGGTTCGGCATCGAAAAAATAGCCTCAGGCAGAAGATCGAGTTCAAAGCCCTGAAGCTGCAACACACGCAATCTGGGGAAGCGTAGAAGAAACTCGTTTACCCCGACCACGGGCCCCAACCCGCTTAAAGACAGATAAGTGACGTGATTGAAGTCGGCACTGATCTGCGGCATGTCTTCCACGATCGTCCGTACAACCGTGAGTTCGAAACCATCGCGGTTCGGGTCTGCGTAATGGTTGTCAAAGGCCGTTTGCCGGCGCCAGCATCTTTCTAGCTCCCTGCTAAATGCCCGCCGGTCTTGAACGCTTGCCACTCTTGAATTGGGCGAGATCATCTCGCCTGTTCGCTGGTTCACTGAAGGGGCATTGAGGGTCCAGAGTTCCAGATCATCGCGCAGCGCTTGCAGCTCAGTACGTAAACCGTCAAGCACCGGTTGGGCCAGTTCTTCAGTAGCGGGAAAGCTCGCCATGACGCGTGCTCTTTCTCGAGCGTTGAGGCTGGGGTAGAGCTGTTGCACTTGGCGCTCTATGTTTGAAAAGGGACGTTGCGGCACATCAGCCCCCAGCAGAGGAAAACTGGCACGGCCATGTGCCAGTTGCATCGCCGATTTGAAGTCTTGCGCAACCGGCGGCTGCTCCAGATACAGCCTGACGGGCAGGCGTGGCAATAAGGGCTGCTTGCGTACTGCGCTTTTTAGCTCGCTGCCAAGACCTACATGGGGAAAGCCCAGTTCATTGCGTTCCTGGTCGGGCAAGGCGTGCAGCAGGGCGCTGTATAAATCGTCCGGGCCGTGCAGTTCAAGGTTGAGATTGTCACGCGCGCGGTAAAGGTTTCCGGACTTGATCAACACCTTGCGAATCGGCGCGGCTTCGTCGCCAAGGCTATTAAGCAACGGGCCTTCAAAGTCCTCGTCGCGGATCTCAAGGCGCACGGCTTTGGACCAGCCGGGCAGGGTCTCAATGGTTTTAAGGGTCAGCCACTCACTGTCAGGATCGTTGACGCAATCCAGGTACAAACCTTCATAGGCCCGGCAGACTCTGGACTCCATGACCTGCCATCGCGCCTCTTCTTGCAGGCGTATGGGAATGGTTTTGTGATTGAGCAGTTCCAATACCTCATCGCCCCGGGCGTGCCAGATCAGTTCGTGTGCCGCAGTACTGGAAAGACCGGGGAAGGCTTTTTGCAATAGCGCTGATTGCGCAGTGCCGCGCAACTGCACAGTGGTGTAGCGCGAATTGAACAGCTGTACCCGCTTGCGGCGAGCCTCACGCGCCAAGTTGCTGCAGAGCTTGTCAATTTTGACCTGAAGGTTGGGCAGCTCATCACCGAAAGCTGGGCTTTCTCCCAGTAATAGACGGCTCTCTGATTCGTTCAACTCCTCAAGCACGGTGCTCAGTAATTCGCCTTCCTTGATTTGCGATTCAAAGATGTGGACGTAAGAGGCGCTTGCAGTATCCGGAGGGTATTGAACAATCACCCACCCCTCTTGATCCAGTACCCTTAAACCTTTGGATGCTGACCAGTGCTCATTGTCGATGAGCAGTTGTAATTGAGTGTAGGGGTCAGCATTAAGGCGTACGGCCCGGTCCGGGCTTTCCATTTGGGCAATAAACTGTTCAATGTCTTTATCGATTTTGAAGCGCTGCACGGTATCGGCCAATTGGGCCGGAGCAGGAAGGGCATTGTCGTGGATGCTGCGCAAGACGGCAGTATCCGTACGGGAAATGGCTAATATATTGGCAGCTTCTTCTTCGGAAAACTCGGCATATGACGGGCCAAGGCGTCTGAAAAGTTGCGCATCAGTCCACTGCAGAGGCGTTTCCGTTTCTCTCAGCCACGCTCCGCTACCGTTATGCCTCAGCCGTGGGGAGTAAGTCTGGGGTCGTACAGGATGTTTTATTCGGTACTGGGGAGGGCGGCCACCTTCTTGCACTTGATAGGTGGTGTTGTCGACGGTTAAGAACTCTGAATCGTTGTAACGATGCAGCCCCTTGCTGTTGGGTTGCAGAGTGGCGGGAGGTCGGGTGGGATGTTCATAAGGTTTGAGATCCGCATGCCATAAGCGGGTAACGCCGTCGTTGCTTTGAACAGGTTTCAGGTGTTGCACGAACGTGGAGGATTTGGGCAGCAGGTCGCCGATTATTTTAGCGCCCACCGCGAACAGCCCAATTTGGACCGCGCTTTCCAGTATTGAAAACATATGTTCATAGGCTTCGAGCGCTTTGCCCTCTACCCAGTCGTGAACGCCTTCATAAACGTCATCCAGTAATTGATAAGCCATTTGCAGCAGCATTATTTCGCCAATAACGGGGACAAAAGGTGCGACCACAAACAGGGCAGCATTGAACAGCGCCGTGCCAATCCGTTTAATGCGGTCCCATCGGTCTTGCCGGGTTTTGCGGTCTTCGGCGTCAGTCGAAACGGCCAGTGTTTTGGCATCCGTGAATATTTTCGCCAGCTTTTTGCTGTAAAGGGTTTCCCATACATCGTCCACCACGCGGGACGTTGAATACGCCAGTGATGGATCACTGATCGGGACGAGCTCTTCGACGAAGCCAAAATCTCGTAGCGCAACATCAGGGGCGTTCGGTTTGTCAGTGATCACGTTGAAGTAGGTGTGTTTGAGTGCCGAAAAAAACGCAGCCAATTGAGCGTGATCCACGAGTCGGCTAATAAATTGCTGGTAGGCCATAGACTTCAAGCGAGTTGTCAGGTGCTCGATAAAACTGCCAATCGACACATACTCCTTGATCGGATGCAGGGGGTCATTGGGTATCGACACCACAATGGACCGCTGATGGTCGGGTATAAAAATAAGTACCCCGTCTACAGCCATCGAAAATAAAGAAAAAGTATAGGTTTTCCAGTCCTGGTTCAGGTTCGAAATAAAAGCCGTTAGGGAGGCATGGGTGGTAGTCGCAGTCTGCTGTGTTAGAAATCCATGCGCCAAATCGGCCTTCAGGTTTGCAATATGGCTATCGCGTATTTTTTGTTTAAGCCGTAATTGTTTAGCTCGATCATTAAGCCCTAACAGTTCTTTGAGGTAAGCCTTGTAACGTGCCCCAAGGTCGAGTGTGCGGCATAAAAGGATAAACCCGGAGACGGGCATTTTTTGGGTTATATCATCGCGTGCCGCAAAGCGCCCCAGCTCATCCGGACGGCTGATAAACCCTGATTCGGGTAGGTAGGCATTGGGCAAGCTTTCAGCGAGTTCGAAATTGTGCAGGGCCGCTTGAAGTAGCGAGACCCGCCAAGTGTGGGCGCCGCTGTCGGGAACACCAATGATGGGCAGGGTAGGGGCCACATACAGGTTGATAAAAATATCATTCACATTCAAATCAAGTCCGTAGTCAGCCTGGATATATTGCTTGAGCAAAGGTTCGGCAAACGCGAGTACGTCCAGGCTGTTGGTCAGTTCTGCTTCGAGGTTCTGATGGGCAATCTGGCGCTGATGCAGTACTTTTTTGAAATCGTTATTTTGCGTGGAAGTAATATTTTTTAATGAGGTGTGGAGTGTTGGGTTGGTTTTTTTTAAATCGCTTAAAGTGTGTGAGGGTAATGATAGTGCCCAGGAGGGGAGCGCATTTTTAATAAGGTTGAAGTGGGCAAATTTTTGGATAGGGTTGGCCGGGTTGGCAATGACAGAGTGTGGCGTGTTCATGATGATGTTCTACAGAGATAAAGGTGTTGTAAGTTTAGAGTAGAGGGTCGTCTTGATAAGTTGAATGTGTAATTGGGTTTATATACATATGTAGTTTAATTGGTTAAATATATTCATTGGTTACAACAAGTGCGGGGGCAATTCCCGCTAAGTAAACCGCTGCCTTGCGAGCGCAGTGGGTCCTGAATCAGTGCTTGTGAGCGGTAGGGCAACCTCAATGACGAGCGCGCATGGGCAGTAGCGGGTTGTCTTGGGGAAAATCAATTTGGTTTTACACTGCCGAACAAGAGGCGCAGCGTTTAAACTGCGCCTTTGTGACGGAATATGTCGCATTGTCGAAAACCTTCGAAAAATGGGTTGCGCGTTATAAGAAGTTGTCGCTTGGCGGCAAGGCTCGACCCTCATGTGTCCTTACAATCCCCCCAACGCTCACCAGTTTAGGTAGGCGTTCCTCTTCAGGAGACTCCGATGTCCGTTGAGCAAGCTGCGGTGCAACGCGCCGATTTCGATCAGGTCATGGTTCCCAACTATGCCCCTGCGGCCTTTATTCCTGTGCGGGGTGCCGGCTCCCGCGTGTGGGACCAGTCAGGCCGAGAGCTGATCGATTTCGCGGGTGGTATTGCCGTAAATGTGCTGGGCCACGCGCATCCGGCGCTGGTCGGTGCGTTGACTGAGCAAGCGAACACCCTGTGGCACGTGTCTAACGTGTTCACCAACGAGCCGGCCTTGCGTCTGGCTAAGAAGTTGGTTGACGCCACGTTTGCGGACCGCGTGTTCTTTTGTAACTCGGGTGCTGAAGCCAACGAGGCTGCCTTCAAGTTGGCCCGCCGCGTTGCGTTCGATCGGTTCGGTGAAGAAAAATACGAGATCATTGCCGCACTCAACAGCTTTCACGGCCGCACGCTGTTTACCGTGAACGTAGGCGGGCAATCGAAGTACTCCGATGGTTTCGGTCCGAAGATCACCGGCATCACCCATGTGCCATTCAACGATCTTGAAGCCTTGAAAGCAGCTATTTCGGACAAGACCTGTGCCGTGGTGCTGGAGCCGATCCAAGGTGAAGGTGGCGTGCTGCCCGGTGAGCTGGACTACCTGCAAGGTGCCCGCGAGCTGTGCAATCAACATGATGCGTTGCTGGTGTTTGACGAAGTGCAAACCGGTATGGGCCGTACCGGTCACCTGTTTGCCTATCAGCATTACGGCGTCACGCCCGACATTCTGACCAGCGCTAAAAGTCTGGGCGGTGGTTTCCCGATCGCCGCCATGTTGACCACTGAAGCCCTGGCCAAACATTTGGTTGTGGGTACACACGGCACTACGTACGGCGGTAACCCGCTGGCGTGCGCGGTCGGCAATGCCGTGATCGATGTGGTCAATACCCCTGAGGTATTGAATGGCGTGAAAGCCAAGCACGACCTGTTCAAGACCCGCCTCGAAAGCATCGGCCAGCAATACGGCCTGTTTACTGAAGTGCGTGGTTTGGGCCTGTTGATCGGCTGTGTGTTGAACGATGCCTGGAAGGGTAAAGCGAAAGACATTTTCAACGCTTGCGAAAAAGAAAACTTGATGATTCTGCAGGCTGGCCCGGATGTGGTGCGCTTCGCGCCAAGCCTGGTGGTTGAAGAGGCTGATATCGAAGAGGGCTTGAACCGCTTCGAGCGCGCGGTGAAAACACTGGCGCAAGCCTGAGTGTGACCTCGACGCTTGAGAGATCGGGCGTCGATTTTTTATGTGACGAGCCTGTGCGCCGTGCTCTGCGTACGCAGGCTCAACTTTCCCCCCCTTTTATTTTTTTGATTAAGGAGTGACACCATGCTGGTGATGCGCCCCGCGCAAATGGCTGACCTGGACGAAGTACAGCGTCTGGCTGCGGACAGCCCGATTGGTGTCACTTCATTGCCCGACGATGTAGGCCGCTTGCGCGACAAGATCGCCGCGTCCGAAACCTCGTTTGCCGCTGAAGTCAGCTTTAACGGCGAAGAGAGTTACTTTTTTGTGCTTGAAGACAGCGCCACCGGAAAGTTGGCGGGGTGTTCGGCCATCGTTGCGTCGGCGGGGTATTCGGAGCCGTTCTACAGTTTTCGCAACGAAACCTTCGTGCATGCCTCCCGCGAGTTGAAAATTCACAACAAGATTCATGTCTTGTCCCAGTGCCATGACCTGACAGGCAATAGTCTGTTGACCAGTTTTTATGTCGTGCCTGAATTGGTGGGGTCTGCGTGGGCTGAACTTAACTCCCGTGGCCGACTGTTGTTTGTCGCTAATCATCCTGAGCGTTTTGCCGATTCGGTGGTGACCGAGATAGTCGGTTACAGCGATGAAAACGGTGACTCACCGTTCTGGGACGCCATTGGGCGCAACTTTTTCGATTTGAATTACGCAGCCGCCGAGCGCCTGTGTGGGCTGAAGAGCCGCACGTTCCTCGCTGAGCTGATGCCCCACTACCCGATCTATGTGCCGTTATTGCCCGACACTGCCCAAGAGGCAATGGGTCAGGTTCATCCGCGTGCGCAGATCACCTTCGACATCCTGATGCGTGAAGGCTTCGAGACAGATCACTACATCGATATCTTTGACGGCGGCCCCACTTTGCATGCGCGGGTGTCGGGTATTCGTTCGATCGCTCAAAGCCGTGTAGTGCCTGTCAGAATCGGTGAGCTGAGCACTGGGGGAGGGCGCCAGTATCTGGTCGCCAATGCCCAGTTGCAGGATTACCGCGCGGTGTTGCTGGAACTTGATTGGGCACCGGGCAAGCCGGTCACGCTAGATCTGGAAGCGGCCGAAGCGTTGGGCGTTGGTGAAGGCGCCAGCGTACGAGTCGTCGCCGTTTAAAGCCTTTGAGCGATTTTCACGGGGTTCGTCAGCGGACCCTGTTTGAGGAGATAGCATGATCGTTCGTCCTGTACGTAACAGCGATTTACCGGCCCTGATTGAACTGGCCCGCAGCACCGGCACTGGCTTGACGACGCTGCCCGCCAACGAAGAGCGCTTATTGCACCGGGTGACCTGGGCAGAAAAAACCTTTCGTGGCGAAGCCACCCGTGGCGACGCCGACTACCTGTTTGTGCTTGAAAACGATGAAGGCAAGGTGGTCGGTATTTCCGCCATCGCCGGTGCCGTTGGCCTGCGTGAACCGTGGTACAACTTTCGCGTGGGGCTGACCGTCAGTGCCTCTCAGGAACTGAACATCTATCGGGAAATTCCGACGCTGTTTCTGGCCAATGACCTGACCGGCAACTCAGAACTGTGCTCGTTGTTCCTCAGCGCCGATTACCGTACGGGTCTTAATGGTCGTTTGTTGGCCAAGGCTCGGATGCTCTTTATTGCCGAGTTCCCGGAGCTGTTTGGCAACAAGATCATTGCTGAGATGCGCGGTATGTCTGATGACTCCGGGCGTTCACCCTTCTGGGAAAGTTTGGGGCGGCATTTCTTCAAGATGGAGTTCAGTCAGGCCGATTACCTGACCGGCGTGGGCAACAAGGCGTTCATCGCTGAGTTGATGCCCAAGTTCCCGGTGTATACGTGCTTCCTGTCAGAGGGGGCTCGTGCAGTCATCGGCAAGGTGCACACCGACACTGAGCCAGCCTTGAACATGCTCAAAAGCGAAGGCTTCAGCTATCAGGGTTACGTCGATATTTTTGATGCAGGCCCGGCTGTCGAGTGCGAAACCAGCAAAATCCGCGCGGTGCGTGATAGCGAAGCGTTGGTACTGGCTATTGGCACACCGGGTGACGATGCCACGCCTTATCTGATTCACAACCGCAAGCGTGAGGATTGCCGGATCACAGCTGCCCCGGCACGCTTGGCGGCGGGCACGCTGGTGGTCGATCCGCTGACGGCCAGACGCCTGCAACTGACGGCGGGCGATCAAGTGCGCGCTGTGGCGTTGTCGGCACAGCCAGTAGCCCACAGGGAGTCGAAATAATGAGCACGTTGTATATTGCAGGCGCGTGGCAGAACGGTCTGGGCGAAGCCATTGAGTCGCTGAACCCGGTGACTCAACAGGTGGTGTGGACAGGCAACAGTGCCAATGCCGAACAAGTGAGTGAAGCGGTCAAGGCTGCACGTCAGGCCTTTCCTGCATGGGCCGGGCGAACAGTTGAAGAGCGTCTGACGGTCCTTGAAGCCTTCGCCGCGTGCCTGAAAAACCACGCCGATGAGCTGGCTCATTGCATCGGCGAAGAAACCGGTAAACCGTTGTGGGAGTCGGCCACCGAAGTCAGCAGCATGATCAACAAGGTGGGGATTTCAGTACAAAGCTACCGCGAGCGCACCGGTGAAAAAAGCGCACCGCTGGGCGATGCCACTGCCGTTCTGCGCCACAAGCCACACGGGGTGGTTGCCGTATTCGGGCCTTATAACTTCCCGGGCCATTTGCCTAATGGGCACATTGTTCCGGCGTTGTTGGCGGGCAACTGCGTTGTATTCAAACCGAGCGAACTGACCCCGAAAGTCGCTGAGCTGACGCTCAAGTGCTGGGTCGAAGCAGGGCTGCCAGCCGGTGTGTTGAACCTGCTGCAAGGTGCACGCAAGACCGGTGTGGCTTTGGCGGCTCACGCAGGTATCGACGGCTTGTTTTTTACCGGCTCCAGCCGTACCGGTA
Organism: Pseudomonas sp. TMW22091; assembly: GCF_022496705.1. NCBI lineage: Bacteria > Pseudomonadati > Pseudomonadota > Gammaproteobacteria > Pseudomonadales > Pseudomonadaceae > Pseudomonas > Pseudomonas sp. TMW22091. Next base: position 48,982 of record NZ_SCFI01000006.1, on the reverse strand, counting down.
ACAGCCTGCACCAGCAGTTTGCCGGTCGCCCGGACAAGATCCTGGCGCTTGAAATGGGCGGTAACAACCCGCTGGTGGTCGATCAGGTGGCTGATCTGGAAGCAGCCGTTTACACCATTATTCAGTCCGCTTTTATTTCGGCGGGGCAACGTTGCACCTGTGCGCGTCGACTGCTCGTGCCTCAAGGCGCATGGGGTGACAGCCTGCTGGCACGTCTGGTTGAGGTCAGTAAAAGCATTGAGGTCGGAGCTTTTGACCAGCAACCCGCACCGTTCATGGGCTCGGTCATTTCCCTTTCAGCGGCGCGTGACCTGATGTCTGCGCAAACGCTGTTGATCGACAGTGGGGCGAAGGTCCTGCTGCGCATGACGCAACCCACCACCACGTCGGCCCTGTTGACCCCCGGCATCATTGATGTAACCGAAGTCAGTGAGCGTTCGGACGAAGAGCTGTTCGGCCCGTTGTTGCAGGTAATTCGTTACCCGGACTTTGATGCGGCGATTGCCGAGGCTAACAACACCGCCTTTGGTCTTGCTGCGGGCCTGTTGTCTGATTCCCGTGCACGCTACCAGCAATTCTGGCTGGAGAGCCGGGCAGGCATCGTCAACTGGAACAAGCAACTGACGGGGGCGGCCAGTACTGCACCCTTTGGCGGTATTGGCGCGTCGGGTAATCACCGCGCCAGTGCGTATTACGCAGCTGACTATTGCGCGTATCCGGTGGCGTCGCTTGAAACCGCGACCTTGGCATTGCCCGCGGCGTTGACGCCCGGCGTGCGACTGTCCTGACAAGAGCTATGTAGCCGCTGCCGAAGGCTGCGAGGGCGGCGAAGCCACCCGTTTTGGGAGCCGCGCAAGCCTCTTGGCAGCCTTCGGCAGCGACTACAGAAATATTCTTGTAGCGTCTTTTTTTACAACAGTTTGTTGGAGCCTCGCTGATGAAGTCCTTTGAAGTCAATTTTGACGGTTTAGTGGGGCCGACCCATAACTATGGTGGCTTGTCGTTCGGCAACGTCGCGTCCCAGAGCAACAGTCAGCAGGCTTCGAACCCCAAGGAAGCCGCGCTGCAAGGCCTGGAAAAGATGAAAGCGCTGATGGACATGGGGTTTGTTCAGGGGGTATTGGCACCCCAGGAAAGGCCGGATGTGGCAGCTTTGCGCAGTGTGGGTTTTGGCGGTTCCGATGCTCAGGTAATTGAGCGGGCGGCCAAAGAGGCCATGCCCTTGCTGGTCGCCAGTTGCTCGGCATCCAGCATGTGGGTAGCCAATGCGGCGACGGTCAGCCCCAGTGCAGACACGGCCGATGGTCGCGTGCATTTCACAGCGGCCAACTTGAACTGCAAGTTTCACCGCAGCATCGAGCACCCGACCACCAGCCGTGTGCTCGGCGCGATGTTTGCCGATCAAGACCATTTTGCCCACCACGCCGCTTTACCGGCGGTGGCTCAGTTTGGCGATGAGGGGGCTGCCAACCACACGCGTTTCTGTCGTGATTATGGTGAGGCAGGCGTTGAGTTTTTTGTATACGGGCGCAGCGCGTTCGACAGTCGCTACCCGGCTCCCCAGAAGTATCCGGCGCGCCAAACACTTGAGGCGTCTCAAGCAGTGGCACGGCTGCATGGCCTGAGTGACGAGGGCGTAGTATTTGCCCAGCAAAACCCGGCGGTGATCGATCAGGGCGTGTTCCATAACGACGTGATCGCGGTGGGCAATGGTGAGTTGTTGTTTCATCACCAGGATGCTTTTTTGAATACCGAGCAAACGCTCGCTGAACTGCACGGCAAATTGGCGGCACGTGGCGCGAACTTCCAGTCAATCAGCGTGCCTCGTGACCAAGTCGCGGTTGAGGATGCGGTGCGCTCCTACTTGTTCAATAGTCAGCTACTGACCCGTGCTAACGGCTCAATGTTACTGATTGTTCCTGAAGAGTGTCGTGCCAACCCGCGTGTCTGGCAGTATCTGCAAGGACTGATCGCGTCGGCGGGGCCGATTGCCGAGGTCAAGGTATTTGACCTCAAGCAGAGCATGCAGAACGGCGGTGGTCCAGCCTGCCTGCGTCTGCGGGTAGCGTTAAATGAAAAGGAACTGTCGGCGGTCAATCCGGGCGTTATCATGACGCCAGCGCTGTACGAAACACTGACTCAGTGGGTGAGCAAGCATTACCGTGACGCCTTGCGCGAAAACGATTTGGCCGACCCGCAGTTGTTGATCGAATGCCGTACGGCGCTGGATGAACTGACGCATATCCTTAACCTGGGTTCGGTTTATCCATTTCAGATCAATTGATCAAACGCGTGCTCGCGGCTTAGACCGCAGGCATGCGACTTTACTAAAGATGAGAGCGAAATTATGAGCGATTCCCTGCAACTGATTCTTGAAGACACTGACGGCACACAGCTTGAAACCTCATGCACGCGCGTGGCGATCATCTGGCAGGGCAAGGAAGTCTGGATTCAACAAGACGGCCGTGGCCAGTTGCTGATCGGTGTTGATGTGGAAGAAGGCGATGCTGAATACGCCAACCTGTTGCTACGTCCGTTGGCCACTAACCTGGTCAGCCTTCAACTCGAAATGGAACCGGCCGATCCGAGCGATGACGAAGAAGGTCACGTGCACGGCCCTGACTGCAATCACTGATTAAAGGTGCTTTATGCTCGCTCTCGGCAAGCTGCTTGATCTGACCCTGGCCGGACGTGAACCGGCCGAGAAAACTCAACTGACTGTCGATGGCGTGCGGATGCGCTGGCTGGCTGAGGGGGCACTTGAAGTGCGCCCTCCTGAAGCGCAGGACAGTGGCATGGACCTGCTGCTGTCTGCGGGCATCCACGGCAACGAAACAGCGCCCATTGAATTGCTTGATCGTTTGTTACACGACATCGCGCGGGGCGTTATAAAACCTCGTGCCCGCATTCTGTTTTTGTTTGGTAACCCGGCCGCCATGCGCACGGGCCTGCGGTTCGTTGAAGAAGATCTCAACCGACTGTTCAACGGTCGTCACGAAAGCAGCAGCGGTTATGAGGCCATGCGTGCCCACGAACTGGAACGGTTGGCCACAACATTTTTCAGTGTGGCGCACCGTACCCGACTGCATTACGACCTGCACACCGCTATTCGTGGATCCAGGATCGAACAATTCGCGCTGTACCCCTTTAAAGAAGGCCGAGCGCATTCCCGTCGTGAGCTTGGAAGGCTACGTGCGGCCGGTATGCAGGCTGTTTTGCTGCAAAACAAGCCATCCATCGTATTCAGTGCGTTTACCTACGAGCAACTCGAAGTTGAGGCGTTTACCCTCGAACTGGGTAAGGCGCGGCCGTTTGGTCAAAACGAGGGTGTGAACCTGCAGCCCCTTGAACGGCGCTTGAAGCACATCATTGAGGGCACTGAACAGCCTGAAGATTCAATTGATGGTCTGGAGCTGTTTAGTGTCGCCCGTGAAGTGATCAAGCACAGCGACAGATTTATTCTGCATTTGCCGCTTCATGTCGAAAACTTTCATGAATTGCCCAAAGGCTATGTGCTGGCCGATGATCCGGGGCATGCGTGCTGGGTTATTGAAGAGCAGGGGGCGCGAATCATATTTCCCAACCCTAAGGTCAAGAATGGTTTGCGCGCCGGGATGATCATTGAGCCTGCCACCCTGAAAAACCTCGATCAAACATCTGAATAATAGATATAGGTTGTGCGCAGGGGCAGTCCAAGCTCCTCGCGTATACCGTTTTCACTATAGGGCTTGGGGTTGGTTTTGCTGGCAGGGGTGGTGGGATCACCATCAAAGTCGAAAGGCTCTACGTTGCAAGGAAGGCCTACGGCTTGCAGCTCAACATTGTTGATCAGCGGGGCTTGTTTGACGCCGGCAGGCCCGTCTGGGCTCGCGCCTAAAAACCGGGTGCCCGTCACGTGGTTATAGGCGTGACACAGTTCATGGTAGAGGGCTGCAATCGGCAACGAGTCTTTGCTCGAAAATGTCGGGTTGTAATAGACCGTGCCGCCAAAATCTGGAATACCCGATTTCCCAACCTGAATAAAAGACCTCCCGTCTCCAATGTTCGGTATGTAAAGGCCATTCTTTACATGTTTGAGTTCGGCGATGGTGATGGGCTTGTTGCTTTTGCGGATGCTCTTGGTCAATTCTGAGATCAGTCGGTGGCCCGCGTCAGAACTCAGCAGCAGCCTTAAATCATCCTGCACCCGTTCAATGAACGACTCGCTGCCCAAGACGATAAAACCTGACTCAGACAGGGGGGTTGAGCTGACTTTTATAATGTTTGGGTTCGGCCGGCTTGATGGGGGACTCATCGTTTCGCCAAGGTCGATCTTGCCGTCTGTAATAAAGGCAGGATCACTGCCCGTATAAATCTTGTCGCTACCCTTCACGCCATCAAGAATGTCTTGGCCTTTGCCCGCATAGATAACGTTAGACCCGGAGCCTGCGGTGAGTAAGTCCTCGCCCTCATTACCCCACAAGACATTGTGACCCTGGCCGCCGACCGCCACATCATTGCCTTCGCCAGCATCGATAAAAGCCCTGCCAGTTCCAGCTCGAATGAAGTCTGCCCCTTTGCCGGTATAAGCAACCGTTGTGCCGGAGCCGTTGGCGTTGACAATGTCGTTGCCGTCTCCTGTATTGACATAGGCGTTCCCTGCGCCCGTCATCACCATGTCATTGCCTTGGCCGGTGATGACGGTGGTTTCCTCGGCGTTGCTGACGACCGAGTCATTACCGGCGCCGGTTTCAATATGGAACGGATTTTTAAAGCTATCGACGACATATACCGTGTCGTCCTCATGGCCGGTGTGTATCTCAATAATTTGTTTAACGCTGGCCGGTTTTATTTGATAACGCTCGTGGTTCAGGTCGATCACAAGCGTGTCTTGATCGCCTTTTGTCACGAAAATGGACGCACGCGACGTTGTGGCCGTGAAAACAAGTCGATCAATCGGTATGGGATAAAGCGCGCTTTGCATCACGTGGCGCACGATTATGGCGTTGTCGCCAATATGAAGGATGCTGCGTGTGGTGGTCTCTGAGACACCGGGCACAACTCTGGACACTTCAACAGACGTTCGTTCAGGCGCAGCGCTGGCGCTGCCATCGAACTCAAAATGATGAGGGGCAGGGGAAGGCGAAAGAGAGGGGGGCGTTGGGCACATACACTTAATTCCAAAGAGTGGTTTTCAACAATCGCGAGCGTTGGCTCATGAATGGCGATTGAAACCCTTTGTACTTTTATGTGTGCGCTATATAGCTATGCAGTCCACCTCGACTGGCCCGAGGATGGGCCAGTCGAGATCTGAACCCTTACATCGCGCGTTTTTGCTGGGTATCCAGGCGCTTGATGGCACGGATTTTTTGCAGGGTATCTACGCAGGTTTTGGCTGCTTCCTGACCTTTGTGCACGAAATGGTCGAAGAAGAATTTCTGATGTTCTTCGCCCGCGTGGAAGTGGTGAGGGGTCAGGCTGACCGAGAACACTGGTACTTCGGTTTCCAGCTGCACTTGCATCAGGCCACTGACAACAGACTGGGCAACGAAATCGTGGCGATAGATGCCACCGTCGACAACCAGAGCTGCGCCGACAATCCCGGCGTAACGACCGGTCTTGGCCAGTAGTTTGGCGTGCAGCGGAATTTCAAACGCGCCACCGACTTCAAAGAAATCGATGTCGCTTTCCTGATAACCCTGCACCAGCATTTCGGCCAAAAAGCCTTTACGGCTCTGGTCGACAATCTCTTTGTGCCAGGAAGCCTGGATAAACGCGACACGCTCGTTGTGGTGAATTGCTGTGGGTTGCATGTTCAGATTCCTGTTTGTGTGAAAAACAGGGCATATGAATCGAATGGGATTAAAGGGTACGTTCAGACGGGTTGCCGTGCGCAATAAGCACTGTGCAAACCCGTCTGGTTGACGGCCCTTTGGCGCCAATCCCGTTCTCTCTTCATCCGGACTATGACCGTCGGCCCCGGGATCACACCGGGTCTGCTGACCTTGACCGTCCCGTAGCCAAAGCTGTGGGGGCTGCCAAGCGCTCGCGGGCTATGCGCATTGCGCGCAATTACCGCCGGTGGGGAGTCGCACCCCGCCCTGAGAACGTTGCCGCCAGCCTTTCTGGCAGCGGACATTTTGTATCACATCTGTTTCAAGGATGCATTGATGCTTTTTGCTAATAGCCATCAAAATTCCTGATTGTTTTATCCGGCTATTCCTAATATTAGTGCTTGAGTGCGCTTATTCGTACCGACCGTACCCTTATCCGAAATGGAATTCTCCGATTGGCACCCTGTGCTGATCTCACATTGCCGAGGCTTGTTCAATGACTGTTATCGATCTTCGTAGTGACACCGTGACCCAACCCAGTGCCGGCATGCGCGAAGCCATGGCGAGGGCGCCGCTGGGGGACGATGTCTATGGCGAAGACCCGGCGGTTAACACGCTTGAGACCGAACTGGCCTCGCGGCTTGGGTTCGCTCAGGCTCTTTTTGTCCCCTCGGGCACTATGAGTAACTTGTTGGCGCTGATGGCGCATTGTGGGCGGGGCGACGAGTACATCGTGGGGCAGCAGGCTCATACCTATAAATATGAAGGGGGCGGGGCCGCGGTACTGGGCTCAATCCAGCCCCAGCCGCTGGAGAACCAGGCAGATGGCAGTCTGGATCTGAATCATGTGGCGGCGGCGATCAAACCGGACGATTTTCACTTCGCCCGCACGCGCCTGCTGGCGCTGGAAAACACCATGCAGGGCAAGGTCTTGCCTGTTGAGTATCTGGCCGCGGCAAGCCGTCTGACCCGCGAACATGGCCTTGCGCTACATCTGGATGGTGCGCGGCTGTACAACGCGGCCATTAAATTGGGCGTCGACGCCGCCGATATAACGCGCCATTTTGATTCGGTCTCGGTGTGCCTGTCCAAAGGGCTGGGCGCGCCGGTGGGGTCAGTGCTGTGTGGAACGGGCGAGCTGATCGGTAAGGCACGACGGTTGCGCAAGATGGTTGGCGGCGGCATGCGTCAAGCTGGCCAGTTAGCGGCTGCGGGCCTGTATGCGCTGGACAACCAGGTCGAACGCCTGGCGCATGACCACGATAATGCTCAACTGCTGGCCGAAGGGTTGCGGGCGGCGGGTTACGAGGTTGAGCCGGTACAGACCAATATGGTGTACGTGCAGTTGGGCGACCGGTCGCAAGCCTTGAAGGCCCTGGCTGGCGAACACAGCATCAAGCTGACGGCCGCACCGCGCTTGCGTATGGTGACGCATATGGACGTCAGTCGCGGGCAAATTGAGCAAGTGATCGACGTTTTCACTCAATTTAACCGTCTATGAGTGCGCAGGCCGTCCAATTGCTTGCGCCTATCGTATAAACACGCTGTACCCAAGGCGAAGGGCCGATATAATGCGGCCCTTTGCGAGTCGCATTGTCGTTGGACATGATTGACTTGCCTCTGGCCGCAGCCTCCGTGGAAGAACCTATGAAAAGCGCAGAAATCCGTGAAGCCTTCCTTCGCTTCTTCGAGGAGCAAGGTCACACCCGTGTCCCTTCCAGCTCCTTGGTGCCGAATAACGACCCGACCCTGCTGTTCACCAACGCGGGGATGAATCAGTTCAAGGACTGCTTCCTGGGTCAGGAAAAACGAGCCTACACCCGTGCAACCAGCAGCCAGAAGTGCGTGCGTGCCGGTGGCAAGAACAGCGATCTGGAAAACGTCGGTTACACCGCTCGTCACCACACTTTTTTCGAAATGCTCGGCAACTTCAGCTTTGGCGACTATTTCAAGAAAGATGCGATCAACTTCGCCTGGACGTTCCTGACCGGCGCTTTGAAACTGCCTCAAGACAAGCTGTGGGTGACGGTCTACGCCAGCGATGACGAGGCCTACGACATCTGGACCAAAGATGTGGGCGTGCCGCCTGAGCGCATGATCCGCATCGGCGACAACAAGGGTGCTCCGTACGCGTCCGATAACTTCTGGACCATGGGCGATACCGGCCCGTGCGGCCCGTGCACCGAGATTTTTTACGATCATGGCCCTGAAATCTGGGGTGGCCCACCGGGCTCGCCAGATGAAGACGGTGACCGTTACATCGAAATCTGGAACAACGTATTCATGCAGTTCAACCGCACCGCCGATGGTGTGTTGCATCCGTTGCCAGCGCCGTCGGTAGACACCGGCATGGGCCTGGAGCGGATCAGTGCGGTGATGCAGCACGTTAACTCCAACTACGACATCGACCTGTTCCAGAGCCTGTTGAAAGCCGCTGCCGAAGCGATTGGTTGCGCCAACGAAGGTCAAGCCTCGCTTAAAGTCGTGGCCGACCACATTCGTTCGTGCAGCTTCCTGATTGCTGACGGCGTGCTGCCTTCCAACGAAGGCCGTGGCTATGTGCTGCGACGCATCATTCGTCGTGCGTGCCGTCATGGCAACAAACTGGGCGCAACCGGCAACTTCTTCTACAAGATCGTTGCGGCCCTGGTGGCCGAGATGGGTGCCAGCTTTCCGGAACTGGTGCGCGAGCAAGCCAACATCGAGCGCGTGCTTAAAGCCGAAGAAGAACAATTCTCCAAGACCCTGGAGCAGGGCCTGAAGATCCTTGAACAGGATCTGGCTGAGCTCAAAGGCACGGTTGTGCCGGGCGACGTGGTGTTCAAGTTGTACGACACCTACGGTTTCCCGATGGACCTGACGGCTGACATTGCCCGCGAACGTAATCTGACCGTAGATGAAGCCGGTTTTGAACGCGAGATGGAAGCCCAGCGAGTGCGCGCGCGTTCGGCCAGCTCGTTCGGTCTGGACTACAACACATTGGTCAAAGTGGACGTGCCAACCGAGTTCATCGGTTACAGCGCCACAGAAGGTTCGGCCAAAGTGATTGCTCTCTATAAAGAAGGCAAATCGGTCGACTTCCTTAATGAAGGCGACGAAGGCGTGGTGGTTCTCGATCAGACGCCGTTCTACGCCGAGTCGGGCGGGCAGGTCGGTGACTGCGGTTACCTGCAAGCCGGCGCAGCCCGCTTTGATGTGCGCGACACCACTAAAACGGGTGGCGCATTCCTGCATCACGGCGCTGTGGTAGCCGGTGCCTTGAAGGTCGGCGAAACCGTTACGACTCAGGTTGATGCGGATGTGCGTCACGCCACGGCATTGAATCACTCCGCCACTCACTTGTTGCACGCGGCTTTGCGCCAGGTGCTGGGTGAGCACGTGCAGCAGAAAGGTTCGTTGGTCGACAGTCAGCGCCTGCGTTTTGACTTCAGCCACTTCGAATCCATCAAGCCTGAGCAAATCAAGGCGCTGGAAGACATCGTCAACACCGAGATTCGCAAGAACACACCGGTTGAGATGCAGGAAACCGACATCGAAACCGCCAAGCAAAAAGGTGCCATGGCACTGTTTGGCGAGAAGTACGGCGACAGCGTTCGCGTACTGAGCATGGGCGGGGATTTCTCGGTTGAGTTGTGCGGTGGCATTCATGCCAGCCGTACCGGCGATATCGGCCTGTTCAAAATCACCAGCGAAAGCGGCGTAGCCTCGGGCATTCGTCGTATTGAAGCGGTGACCGGTGCAGCCGCTCTGGCGTATCTGAACGCCGCTGAAGAGCAGCTAAAGGAAGCCGCAAGCCTGATCAAAGGTTCGCGCGAGAACTTGATCGACAAACTGTCGGCCGTGCTCGAGCGTAATCGCCAGCTGGAAAAACAACTCGAACAATTGCAGGCCAAGGCCGCAAGCGCGGCGGGCGATGATCTGTCATCGTCTGCGGTGGATGTAAAAGGCGTAAAAGTGTTGGCTGCCCGCCTGGACGGTCAAGACGGCAAGGCGCTACTGGCGCTGGTTGATCAACTGAAGAACAAACTCGGCCGTGCAGTGATCCTGCTGGGCAGTGTTCATGAAGACAAGGTTGTACTGGTTGCAGGCGTAACCAAAGACCTGACTGGCCAACTCAAAGCCGGTGATTTGATGAAACAGGCCGCTGCGGCAGTGGGCGGGAAGGGCGGTGGTCGTCCTGACATGGCGCAGGGTGGTGGTGTTGATGCCGCCGCTCTGGATGCCGCGCTGGCCCTGACTGCGCCATTTGTCGAACAGGGTATCTGAGGTCCAGTACGCGCGGTCGTCTAGTGGCCGCGCGTCGTTTGAATGATAAATGGGCGCCCTTTATGGGCTGAGGCTGCTTTGAAATGGCTTTGATCGTACAAAAATTTGGAGGCACCTCGGTCGGCACTGTCGAGAGAATCGAGCAGGTCGCCGATAAAGTTAAGAAGTTTCGCGAAGCCGGCAACGATCTGGTGATTGTGCTTTCTGCGATGAGTGGCGAGACCAATCGCCTGATCGAACTGGCCAAACAGATCAGCGATCAGCCGTTGCCTCGTGAACTGGATGTGATTGTGTCCACTGGCGAGCAGGTGACGATTGGCTTGCTGGCGATGGCGCTGAACAAGCGTGGCGTGCCCGCGGTGTCTTACACCGGCAGCCAGGTGCGTATCCTCACCGACAGTTCGCACACCAAAGCCCGCATTCTGAAGATTGACGATGAAAAGATTCGCTCCGACCTCAGCGCCGGGCGCGTTGTCGTCGTGGCGGGCTTCCAGGGGGTTGATGAGCACGGCAACATCACGACCTTGGGGCGTGGCGGCTCTGACACCACCGGTGTGGCCTTGGCGGCAGCTTTGAAAGCTGATGAATGCCAGATCTACACCGATGTTGATGGCGTCTACACCACGGACCCACGGGTTGTGGCCAAGGCTCAGCGTCTGGAAAAGATCACCTTCGAAGAAATGCTCGAAATGGCCAGCCTTGGCTCCAAGGTGTTGCAGATTCGCGCTGTCGAGTTCGCAGGCAAGTACAACGTTCCGCTGCGCGTATTGCACAGCTTCAAAGAGGGGCCGGGCACCCTCATTACTATTGATGAAGAGGAATCCATGGAACAGCCGATCATTTCTGGCATCGCTTTCAACCGCGACGAAGCCAAGCTGACCATCCGTGGTGTGCCAGACACTCCGGGCGTGGCGTTCAAGATTCTGGGGCCTATCAGCGCGGCCAACATTGAAGTCGACATGATCGTGCAGAACGTTGCGCACGATAACACCACCGACTTCACCTTTACCGTGCACCGCAATGACTACCAGGCGGCTTACCAGGTGCTCGAAAACACCGCTAAAGAGATCGGTGCGCGTGAAGTGGTGGGTGACACCAACATTGCCAAGGTTTCGATCGTCGGCGTGGGCATGCGCTCTCACGCGGGTGTTGCCAGTCGCATGTTTGAATCGTTGGCCAAAGAGAACATCAATATCCTGATGATCTCGACGTCCGAGATCAAAGTGTCAGTGGTGATCGAAGAGAAGTACCTGGAGCTGGCCGTGCGTTCCCTGCACACCGCTTTTGAATTGGATGCACCGGCCCGTCAGGGCGAGTAAGTGTTGCCAAGGGCGAGGTTGATCCGCGCCCTTTGTTTTTTTGATCTGCATGAACGCACTCCGTCATGTTGGTCAATACTTGGGGCAGCGGGCTATAGCTATTTAGCTAGTAGTCCCAAGCCCCTTTTTTTTGCAGACTGTTGTCCCTGAATTGAATAGCGTGAGGAGAAACGTATGCTGATTTTGACTCGCCGATGCGCGGAAAGCCTGATCATAGGCGATGGTGAGATTACGGTGACCGTGCTTGGGGTTAAAGGAAACCAAGTGCGTATAGGTGTGAATGCCCCCAAGGAAGTGGCTGTACACCGTGAGGAAATCTACCTGAGGATCAAGAAGGAAAAGGACGAAGAACCAAGTCTTTAATTTTATTTAAGTTTTTAGTTGCATACGGGGAAAAGGCTGGTTATTATACGCCCCGTGTTGCGGAGAGGTGGCCGAGTGGCCGAAGGCGCTCCCCTGCTAAGGGAGTACATCTCAAAAGGGTGTCGGGGGTTCGAATCCCCCCTTCTCCGCCATTATTTATGTAGCACGTTCAAATCTAGCCGGTTTCAGTAAGTTGTTGAAATTATTGAAAAAAAAGCTTGGCAGAGAGATTTAACGGTCTATAATACGCAGCTTCAAATGCACTCGTAGCTCAGCTGGATAGAGTACTCGGCTACGAACCGAGCGGTCACAGGTTCGAATCCTGTCGAGTGCACCATTTAAGAGTTAGTTGCTTCGGTAGTTAACTTTGCTTCAACCAGGGTGGTCTGGTCTAACAAACACAACTTGCACTCGTAGCTCAGCTGGATAGAGTACTCGGCTACGAACCGAGCGGTCACAGGTTCGAATCCTGTCGAGTGCACCAATTAAGAGTTAGTTGCTTCGGCGGTTAACTTTGCTTCAACCAGGGTGGTCTGGTCTAACAAACACAACTTGCACTCGTAGCTCAGCTGGATAGAGTACTCGGCTACGAACCGAGCGGTCACAGGTTCGAATCCTGTCGAGTGCACCAAACACCAAAAAGCCTGCACATTGTGCGGGCTTTTTGCTGTCTGCGATTTAAGAAATTTCGTGAGCAGCAACTGCTCTTGAATTAACCTGCCAAGGCGATGTCGGATAGATACACAGGCGTGAGAGCTGCGACTGAGTACCGAGCGTTCGCAAAATGCGGTTAACCTTCGTCGGGCTTAAGCCGGCTTCACCCAACCTTCCTCTTTATCGGCGACCATGTAGGGGCATTCGCCCTCAGAACCGTTACAAATTGAGCGTTCGCGATGGGTTGCCCGTATCTCAGGCCACCGGCGAGACCCTGGGTATGTGCTCTGCCGGGTTTGCTGTTCGTCGCAATGTGAGCTTTCAAGGTAAATACTAAAAACGCCTCGCAAGCATCTGTTAACGCCGAGATTTTTAGCGTCTTTAATTTTTAAGCCGTGTATGATTGCGCCCGTCAGCCCCGCCGGGGCTTGTGGAATACCTCCATGGACTTACCCAGTAGTTACTTAGCATCCTGTTTTTCCAATCATGAATTGACTGATTGATCCTTCCGGCGTGCCCTGCTGCTGGGAGTGGAGCTCGCCTATGACCGAAGTTGAAGTAAAGAAAACCCAAGACAGCCTGCAAAGTCGTCTTGCTCAAGTAATTGAACTGCTCAACCGCCAGCGTGTGGTCGAAGATCTGACTCATCGTCAGGAAGGCCATCACCATGACCGGGTTGAAAACCTGGTTCATCGGCAAAATCTTGTTGAACTTCAGCGCAAGCTCGAAGACCTGCACTCCGCGGACGTTGCCTACATCCTGGAAGCTTTGCCCCTGGACGACCGTTTAACGGTCTGGCAGCTGGTCAAGGCTGACCGTGATGGCGACATCCTGCTTGAAGTTTCTGACTCCGTACGTGAAACCCTGATCGCCGACATGGACGATCACGAGCTCCTGGCAGCAGCCAAGGAGATGGACGCTGACGAACTCGCTGACCTGGCCCCCGAGCTGCCGCGAGACGTTGTCCATGAGCTGATGGAGACCCTCGATGCCCAGCAGCGTGAGCGTGTTCGCTCCGCGCTGTCGTATAACGAGAACCAGGTCGGCGCCTTAATGGACTTCGAGATGGTGACAATCCGCGAGGATGTCAGCCTTGAAGTGGTATTGCGCTACCTGCGCCGGCTCAAAGAGTTGCCGGGCCATACCGATAAGCTGTTTGTGGTCGATTATGACGGCGTGCTCAAAGGCGTGCTGCCGATCAAGCGTTTGCTGGTTAATGATCCCGAAAAGCAAGTGGTCGATGTCATGGCCAGCGACCCGGTCAGTTTCCAGCCAGATGAAGACGCCTACGATGCTGCGCAAGCCTTCGAGCGTTATGACTTGATCTCTGCCCCGGTGGTCGACAAGAACGGCAAGCTGATCGGCCGTCTGACCATCGATGAAATGGTCGATTTGATTCGTGAGGAAAGCGAAAGCGAAGTCCTCAATATGGCGGGTTTGCGCGAAGAAGAAGACATTTTCGCGTCAGTCTGGAAGTCGCTGCGTAACCGTTGGGCCTGGTTGGCGGTCAATCTGGTGACGGCGTTCATCGCCTCGCGCGTTATCGGGCTGTTTGAAGGTTCCATTGAAAAGCTGGTGGCGCTGGCCGCGCTGATGCCCATTGTGGCGGGTATTGGCGGCAACTCCGGCAACCAGACCATCACCATGATCGTACGGGCCATGGCGCTTGATCAGGTCAACACCGGCAGCACTTCGCGTTTGATGCGCAAGGAGCTGGCCGTGGGCCTGATTAACGGTCTGGTGTGGGGCGGTGTGATTGGCGTAGTGGCCTATATGCTGTATGGCAGTTGGTCGCTTGGGATCGTGATGACGGCAGCAATGACCCTTAACCTGTTGCTGGCTGCGCTTATGGGTGTACTGATCCCCATGACGCTGGCCAAATTGGGGCGTGACCCGGCCATGGGCGCCAGTGTCATGATTACCGCCATGACAGACAGTGGCGGGTTCTTTATCTTCCTTGGGTTGGCAACGATCTTCCTGCTTTGATCCGCCCCAGGCGTAAATGACGTCCATAAAAAAAGCCAGCTGAGCTGGCTTTTTTTATGGCAGGTAGATCAGGATGCTTTGGCGGCTGCTTCAGCATCGTGAGCGATCAGAGCTACCAGTGCATTTTGTTGACGGTGCGAAAGCTGGCGAAAGCGTTGCAGCAATTCGCGTTCATGCAGGGAAAGCTCTGGGCTGTCCAGGCGCATGCTCAGATCATCACCCAGGGATCCTTCCTGAATAAGACTTTGCTCCAGTCGAGCAATGATTTCTGAGTTCATGCTGCGGTGATGTTCGCGAGCCACTTCAGCAATACGCTCGCGCATTCCGTCTGGCAGGCGTACGACGAACTTGTCAGCCGTACGGCTTGAGTAAATTGCCTGTTTCAATGGGCGCATTATAGTTAACCGGTTAGTTCAGGGGAGCGGTTCTCGGAATTGGCCGCGGGATGGCACTTATGACCATCCTTTTGACCAAATGTTCAACCTGAATTGTTAAGAGGCGCGCATCATGCCTCAAATCCGCCACTTCCCTGGCGTCAATTCTGTGACAAATATTGAACCGGATACAGGCTTTATGCCAGTAGCCATGATCAAAATGTGCGCTGAATTGAGGCATACCGCTACATTTTTCTTTAAAAAATATCCGTTCGGATAGATTTGCACGACATCATGTGCTTGAAAGTCAGTAGTCGGCCCCTTACCTGTAGACATCAATGAGGTTGGGCGCAGTTATACGGGCGGTCAAGCCCCCGGAGATCCAAAGCATGTCAGGCAAACTTATTTATTTGATGGGCCCCTCGGGCTCCGGCAAGGATAGCCTGATTGACGCGGTTCGGCCTTATCTGGCGCGCCGCGGATGTGAAGTCATTCAACGTGTCATCACCCGCTCCCCGGAAGCTTTGGGGGAGGAGGCGCGTGGTGTCTCTGCCGAAGAGTTTCAGGTGCTCAAGGCTCAGGGTGCCTTTGCCCTGCATTGGCAAGCCAATGGGCTGGAATATGGCATTCCCGTGCAGATTGATGAGTGGTTGAGAGCGGGTCGCCATGTACTGGTCAACGGGTCTCGGGGGCACTTAAAGCATGCGCGGGAACGTTACCCTGACTTGATGCCCATTATGTTGCGAGTTGAAACCCCGGTCTTGCAGCAGCGCTTATTGGCGCGTGGTCGTGAGACGAGAGAAGAAATCTTCGCCCGGCTTGAGCGAAATCGATCATTTCTTGAGACTACGCAGGCGATGCACGGTGAGCGTATTCACCTGCTGGACAACTCGGCAGCCTTGTCGAGTGCGGTGCAACAACTCCTGGCCATCATCGATGAGGGCATAAAAACAGGCTCAGCGTAACTGCGGGTCGAACTTGATCCTGCGCCCGATGATTCGTGCCACCAGCCAGCTTGCAAAAAATACCACTGCCGCGATTAAAGGCGCATTGCCAAACGCTCCCTGAGAGACCACATCAAGGGCCAGGCTGAACAACGCCATCATCAACAATCCAAAAGCAATTTTTGACATGAGTATTTACGCTCTTTTTAAAATGCCCAGCGCTCGTCTTGGCTGTTCTGAATGGCAGCAGCCTGTTCGGCGGCCAGTTGCGGCGATATCTGGGTATTGCCTGACATAACGGCGCGTTGGGGCAGGACCTTCAGAGGTTTTTCGTAAGTGCCAGCCACATCGGCTGTCTGCTCGGTCTGGGTCGCCACGGGTTGAAAGTGAAAAACCACCAGCACGACTAGAGCGACGGCGTTTAATAGAATCAGGGTGCTATTCATGGCTGCCACCTCTGAGGGCATGGACGGAATACTGTTAATAGAGCAGTCTTCGTGCCAACTTGAATGTTCGATAAAACCCTTTAAATACAGCGTGTTACGGTAATTTTTAGGGGGTCTTGGATTGCAAATTGCAATGATGGCATTTGGCTGTAGTGCAAATTGCACGATGTGAGTGGTGCGTGATTTATTGTTCGTATCGATATTGGCTGCAGAGTGTTCAGGCAGGGGACCCTGTCGCGCAGCGCCTGACAGTTAAAAAGCCCAAGGACGACATGACAAATTAAGGGATGCCCGTTACCATGCACGCCGTTATTTGTCTCAGTAGCTCAATTGGATAGAGCATCCCCCTCCTAAGGGGAAGGTTGCAGGTTCGAACCCCGCCTGGGACACCATATTTTCTCGCTTGCCGGTTTTAATCCTCTTTTAGCCGTAAACGAGGTTGCTTGAACCTCGCAGTATTGATGAGCCTTTCTCACAAGGCCTTGCCTTTTTCCCGCCTACTCTCAACTCACTTTATCGTCTAACGTTCTTTGCGACGTTGCAGCGTTCGGCTATCCGCTGGGTGCCTATGAGCCTGACAGGGCGATAGGTTACGCACACGCGTCGATATTTCAGCCGGTACGCGATTGCACCCCCCGCAGTCGCTGGATGTTTTTTGACAGGAGTCGCGTTGATGAGACCTTTTATCGCACCACTGGTGGCCTTGACACTGATGGCGGCATCTTCCACTTCAATGAGTACAACGTCTGCCAGCGGCACGCTGTCGAACAAACAGTTGGCCATTCCTGTGATCGCCGCGTTTATGGCGTCCAGTGACCTTCCGCGGCTTAATCAGGCCTTGAACCAAGGGTTGGACGCGGGGCTGACCGTCAGTGAAACCAAGGAAATTCTGGTGCAGTTGTATGCCTATGCTGGGTTTCCGCGCAGCCTCAACGCACTCGGCGAGCTGATGAAGGTGCTGGAGGCGCGCAAACAGCGCGGTATCGAGGACGCACAGGGGCGTGACCCGGTACGGGAGATCCCCACCGGTGATGCCTTGCTTGAGGCAGGGATTGCCAATCAAACCCGCATTTCGGGGGGTGTGGTGAAGGGGCCGCTGTTCGAGTTCGCGCCGGTCATCAATCAATACCTGCAAACCCATTTGTTCGGCGACATTTTTGAGCGCGACAACCTTGACTGGCAAAGCCGTGAGCTGGCTACCGTAGGTGCCTTGGCCGCGACACCCGGTGCCGAGCCTCAACTGCTTGCCCATATGCTGGCCAGTCTGCGGGTCGGTTTGACGGCTGAACAATTGCGCCAGGTCACCCATGTGCTCTCTGAGCGTGTGGATAAGGCTGTAGCGGATCGCGCGAATGAAGCAATGACTCAAGCCTTGGCGTCGGAGAAAACAACCCGGCCATAATCGTCGACGGTTGATGAGCATTCACGGCAGTCTGCGCACTGCCTCAATGGCCTCGTACTGAAATCATCAGGCGAGGCCTTTTTGCATTTCAGCACTGTTGCTCAGCCAACACTGGCTGAACATTCGACGGCCATTGCAACACAACCACGTCTTGTAACTTGCCCTTAACCCTCCTGAAAACAGGCACTTGGCCAGTTGGCACGCTCGCTGCAATGGCTCTGTCATCGTGAGATTGACTATGCCCATAGAAACTCGCCTATCTCTTAATTCAGGTGGGGAGCAAGACTTTGAAGCGTGCGCAATTGGTAACTTCGACTGTATTCCGACATTCATCCTTATTCGCTGTCAGCAGCGCTTTATTAACCTTGGCCCCCTTTGTCTCGGCCGATGATGCAAACCCCAATGCCGAAAAGCGCTTAAGTACGGTCACCGTACAGGCCGCTAAACAGAGTGAAGTGCAGGCCGCTCAGGCCAAGCTCGACGAAGTCGCCGGTGGCACCAGTCTGGTGACTCAGGCTGAGGTCGAAAAAGGTCGCTCGGCCACCCTTGAAGATACGCTGGCCTATCAGCCGGGTGTCTATGCACAGGCGGCTGGCGGTAACGACGCGATCAAGATTTCGATCCGCGGTTCCGGGGCCAATACTTCGCCCGGTTATTTTCGTGAAGGCACCAAATTTCTCTTCGACGGGCTCGCGCTGACTGGTGCGGGCGGCACACCTTATGAGCTGCTCGATACCCAAGGCCTGAACTACACCGAAGTTCTGCGCGGCGCCAATGCTTTTGAGTACGGCGCCTTGTCGTTGGGTGGGGCGATCAACTTTGTCACCCAGTCCGGGCTGACCGCGCCGGGCAATCGGGTCAAGCTTGAAGGCGGCAGTTTTGGCTGGCAGAAGCAGACGCTGAGCACCGGCGGGGTAGTGGGGGACGGCGATTATTTTGTCAGTGTCGATAACTCACGTCGCGACGGTTATCAGGATTTCACCTTGGCCAAGGCCCAAGGTGTGGTCGGTAACTTCGGCTACCGCTTCAACCCCAAGCTGGAGACCCGCCTGATCATTCGCTACCGCGAGGAATATCACGAAAACGCCGGTTTGCTGACACTGGAGCAGTTGAAAAAGAACTCGCGCCAGACCAACATCGCCACCCGCGACACCCGTGGCGACTCGACCAAGCCCGGCTCAACCTGGGTGGGCAGCAAAACCACCTACACCTTTGACGATGACGCCACGCTGGAAGCCGGGCTGGTCTACCACAATTACCCGCAGGTTCTCAGCCGCAAAAGCACGGTCAACCCCAACTATTGGGACTGGCGTGACATCAACTACTCGCTCAAATACACCCGCAATGACGAAGTGTTCGGCCTGTCCAGCACCAGCACGGCAGGCTGGAGCAGTACCGAGCACGTTCGTGCCGGAGTGCGCACGTATCAGGGCAGTAAAGACCTCGATATCCTGCAAAAGCAGGTCAAGTACGACGGTTCTTTCGACCACGTGTTCAGCCTCGGCAATGACTTGGGCCTGACCGATAACCTGTACCTGGCCACCGGTGTGTCGGCGATCCAGATCAAGCGCGATGTCAACGTGACCTACAGCGACCGCGCCAACACCAGCGGCTTGCCTAACCATTACGACTATGACGAATGGAAGCTCGCGCCGCGCATCGGCCTGCGTTACTACATAGCCCCGGACGTGCAACTGTTCGGTAACGTCAGTCGCTCCATCGACCCACCCAGCTCGTGGTCCATCTCCGGTTCCGGGATCACCAGCAACTACGCCAAGCCGCTGGTGCCGCAAGCGGCCAACACCGTGGAGTTCGGCATCAAAGGCAAGTCGGGGATTTTCGACGGCAGTCTGGCGTTCTATAAATCGTGGATTAAAAACGAGCTGCTGAGCGTTGAAGTGCTACCGGCCACAACCACCTCGGCGGCGGTGGTCTCCACCTCCAATGCCACGCCGACCATTCACCAAGGCATTGAAGCGGGTTTGAGCACGCGACTGTGGGAGGGCAGCAATGGCGACACCCTGACGTGGCGTCAGGCTTACACCCTCAATGACTTCCATTACGAAAACGACCCGCTGTTCAACAAGAACGAACTGCCCGGCTTGCCCAAGCACGTGTATCAAGGCGAGTTGCAGTACCAGTTTGCCAGCGGCTTCTATGCCGGGGTCAACGTGCGCTCGGTGTCGAGTACGGCCGTCGATTACGCCAACACCTTCTACGCACCGTCCTACACCTTGTGGGGCGCGCGCATGGGCTATGACGATCCGGGTAAAACCTGGCAGGTGTACCTGGACCTGAAAAACCTCACCGACAAGGATTACGTCACCGCCGTATCGCCGGTCTACAACGCGCAGGGCAAGGACGTTGCGGCGCTGTATCCGGGCGATGGCTTTGGTGCCTTCACCGGCATCACTTACAACTTCTAAGCCATGCGGCGCGGGTGGAGAACCTAGATGATCCTGATTACACGGCTCGCACAGCTAACGGCACTCGCCAGTGTGCTGGCGCTGGGTGCTTGCAAACCGGCCAACGAAGCGCCGCGTGCAGGGGTTGCGAACGCCGCCAGCATCAGCGACGCGCCTGATGATTATCGCGAAGTCAGCCCCGGCAAGCCGGGCGGAACGCTGCGGCTGTCGACCTCGTCTGACACCACCACCCTGGACGTTCACTCCATTTCACACGGCAACACGCAGTGGCTGGGGCGCATTCTGTTCGACTGTCTGGTGTACCAGGACGAGCACGGGAATATTTCGCCCTGGCTGGCCAAGTCCTGGGACATCTCGCCCGACGGCAAGACCTACACCTTCCACTTGCGCGACGACGTGACCTTCAGCGACGGCGAGAAATTCGACGCTCGTGCGGTGCAAGTCAACCTTGAACACATGCGCGACCCGGCGACCAAGTCGCCGTTGGCGGCTGCCTATATCGCGCCTTATGTAGACGGGCGAATCGTCGATGACTACACCTTTGAAGCCCATCTGCGCGAACCCTATTCACCTTTTCTCGACGTGCTGGCGCAGTCTTACCTGAGCATGTTGTCGCCGCGCCAGATTACTCAAGCGCCTAAATCCATTGCCGAGCATGCCATCGGTACGGGGCCGTTTGTGCTCGAAAGTTACACCCGCGATCAAGGCCTCACCTTCGTCAAGCGCAAGGGCTATCACTGGGCGCCTGCGGTCACCCGGCATCAAGGTGAGGCCTACCTTGATCGTCTGGAGGTGAGCATTGTTCCCGAGCCGATGATCCGCTTCAGCGCCCTGGAATCGGGGCAGTCGGACTTTACCGTCGATGCCCCCACCCAAAATGCGCAGGCCATTCGCAACAACCCGCAGTTGCAGATGCTCACCCGCATTCGCAAGGGCAATCCGTTTCGCAGCCTGACGTACAACGTAGAGAAATTTCCGTTTCAAGACGTGGTGGTGCGCCGGGCGGTGGCCAAGGCGATTGATCGTGATGGGCTGGCCTGGATCACCGGGTTTGGTGAATACCAGCCCAAGGGCGATTTTCTGGCCGCCAACACCCGTTACTACACCCCGGACTTCAAAGACGTACTGGCCTACGACGTGAGCGAAGCCAATCGTCTGCTCGACAGCGCCGGTTGGCAGCAGCGTGATGGCGAAGGTTATCGGGTCAAGGACGGCCAGCGTCTGGCGGCGCGGTTGGCGACTTACGAGTCCGGTGCTTACCCCAGCAGCGTGGCGGTAGCCATACAGGCCGACCTGAAAAAAGTCGGCTTCGAACTGACCATCGACATGCTGCCACTGGCGCAGCTGACTGAACGGCGATACGCCGGTAATTTCCAGCTCTTGGGCGGTGGTTATTGGCACACCAACACCCCGGACGGGCTTTACATCCTCTATCACAGCAATGCTGTCAGCACCCCCACATTTATTGGGCAAAACGTCGGTGGTTTTCGGGATGCCACGCTGGACGCGGCCTTGACGGCGGCGCGCCAGACCAGCGATCCGGTAGCGCTGAGCGGGCTGTATCGGATTGCCCAGCAGCAACTGGTGGAGAACGTCCCAGCGGTGCCGGTGTTCGAGAGTTATGTGCTGGTGGCCTACCGCAAAGCGGTCAAGGGATTGATCTTCGATACTTCGCACAACACCCCGGTGTTTACCACCGTCTGGCTCGATCAGGAGGCCCCATGAATCTGTTGCGTTTGGTCATGCGTCGGGTGTTGTCCGGCATAGGGGTGTTATGGGGCGCTGCCACCCTCACGTTTTTGGCCATGAACCTGAGTGCCGGCGACCCGGCGCTGGCCATCCTGGGCGGCCCCGGTGCCATGCCCACGGCTGAACTGATTGCCAAGGTGCGCGCTGAATATGGCCTGGATCAATCACTGATCGTGCAATACGGCCATTATCTGGGGCGTCTGGTTCAGGGTGATTTGGGCGACTCCTACCGTCTGGGCACGCCGGTCGGCAACGTGATTGCCGGGCAATTGGGCGCCACTGTGCAACTCTCGCTCAGCGCCGCAGCCTTGGCTGTGCTGCTGGCCGTGCTGGTCGCGGTGCTGAGTGCCCATCGGGCGCCGTGGATTCGCTCGCTGGTGTCGGGCACCGAACTGGTGGTGGCCTCGGCACCGTCCTTTGTGATCGGGCTGGGCCTGCTATTGGTATTTGCCTTCGGCTGGCACCTGTTGCCGCCGTCCGGCTCCAACGGCTGGCAGGCGTTGATCCTGCCCAGCGTGGCGCTGGCCTTGCCGGTGGCGGCCGTGTTGAGCCAAGTACTGCGCCAGGCCCTTGAAGACATCCTCGAACAACCCTTTATCGCAATGGCGCGTGCGCGTGGCATGTCCGAAACCGGCGTGCGCCTCAAGCATGCGTTGCGCCATGCGCTGGTGCCGTTGGTCACGTTGTCCGGCTTCGTATTCGCCAGCTTGCTGGGCGGTGCCGTGGTGATCGAATTGCTGTTTTCCCGCCAGGGCATTGGCCGTCTGATGCTTGACTCGGCCGTGTCCAAGGATGTGCCGCTGCTGCTGGGGATAACCTTGCTGGCGGCAACCATTTACGCGGTCGTGAACCTGTTCGTCGACCTGATCAACCATTGGGTGGACCCGCGAGCCACCGCCGTGTAATGCCAATCCAAGCAAGGAACTGCCATGACTGATCTCACTTCCTACCGCGCGCTCAAGGCGCGTTTCCAGCCGCTGTTCGAGCAGATTGGCGCGGGCGCCGTCGAGCGTGAACAGCATCGCCAACTGGCCTTCGAGGCGGTCAACGTATTACGCACCAGCGGCTTCAGCGCCCTGCGTGTGCCCCAGGCGCACGGCGGTGCCGGTGTCAGCCTGCCGGTGCTGTTTGGCCTGTTGATTGATCTGGCTGAAGCCGACTCGAACCTGCCGCAGATCGTGCGGGCGCATTTCGGCTTTGTCGAAGGTCGCTTGTCCAGCGGCGATGCGGCCTCGCAGGATTATTGGTTTGCCAAAGTGGTGGCGGGGCAGTTGTGGGGCGCGGCGATGGCGGAGCGCAGCGACAGCAGCACCAACTCGGTCAGTCTTCACGCGCAGGGCAATGGCTGGCGTTTGAACGGTGAAAAGTATTACTGCACCGGCACGATTTATGCCGATTGGGTGGCCGCGGTGGCCATGCACGACGAGGACTTTGTCAGCGTGGTCGTGGCAGTGGACGCCCCCGGCGTCACCCGCGAAGACGACTGGGACGGCTTTGGTCAGCGTCTGAGCGGCAGCGGCACCACCCGTTTTGATCAGGTAGACGTACCGCACGCGCACATCTTACGGCGTTTCAAACCCGGTGAACTGCGGGCCGAGTCGTATCTTTCATCGTTCTACCAACTGTTCCACCTCGCCACGCTGGCCGGTATCGCCCGTGCGGCCCTGCGTGACGCCACTGCGTTTGTGCAAGGACGCACCCGCGCCTTCGGCGTGCCGGGTCAATCCAGCCCCAAGGATGATCCGCTGGTGCAACGGGTGATCGGTCGCCTGTCGAGCCTGGCCTACGCCAGCGAAACACTGGTGTTGGCGACTGCCGAAGTCCTTGAGGCAGTCCACCAGCACGAACTTGAGGGCCGTGCAGAGGAGGCGGATTACGTCGAAGCCGACATCCGTACCTTCCAGGCCCAGCAGGTGGTGCTTGAACAGGTGCTGGAAGCCACCACGCTGCTGTTCGAAGTGGGCGGTGCTTCTGCCACCAGTCAGGCGCGGCGCCTTGATCGTCATTGGCGCAACGCCCGCACACTGGCCTCGCACAACCCGGCGATCTACCGCGAGCGGGCGCTGGGCAATTACTACCTCAACGGCATCAGCCCCGGCGCTGCGTGGCGTGCACTGCATGAGCAGGACGGCGCAAACACTGCCACCCGTGATGAAGCCAGCGCGGTTTGATCCCACCCCTCAGGAGTTGTAGCCATGAACCCGCCCGTCAATCACACCGCACGCTTAGGCCTGATCGACGTCGCGCCCGTGTTCGCGGCCCATGGGGTACGCTCGCGGCGCTGGACGGTGCGTCCGGGGCTGGCGTTGGCCGGATTGTTCGTACTGTTTTTGCTGATTGCCGCGCTCCAGCCCGCTTGGCTGGTGAGCGGCGATCCATTGCAGGCCAGCGCCCGAGAGGCCTTTCGTGCCCCTGACAGCGTGTATTGGCTGGGCACTGACGAAAATGGTCGAGACATCCTTACCCGGCTGGTGTACGCGGTTCGCCCGTCACTGGTGCTGGGCGTGAGCGCCACGGCCATCGGTTTGCTGGTGGGCACCGTGTTCGGGTTGGCGGCGGGGTTGGGGCCGCGCTGGCTGGACGGCGCCGTCATGCGCACGGTTGATGTGTTGCTGGCCTTTCCTGACCTGTTGCTGGCACTGGTGATCATCACCTTCTTCGGCCAAGGCCAGCTCAACCTGATTCTGGCCGTGGGCATCGCCAGCGTGCCGCGTTACGCCCGTCTGGTGCGTGCGCAAACCTTGGGGGTACGCAGTGCCGGGTATGTTGAAGCGGCCACTACCTTGGGCTTGAGCCGAGCGGCAGTGATTGTTCGGCACATCCTGCCCAATGCGATCAAGCCGGTGCTGATATTGGCCACCATCGGCATCGGCGGCAACATCGTCAACGGTGCCGCGCTGAGTTTTCTGGGCTTTGGCGCGCCGCCGCCAGCGCCGGAGTGGGGCGGCATGCTCGCGATGGGCCGCAACTATTTGGCGAACGCCGGGTGGCTAGTGGCATGGCCCGCGTTAGCCATCACCTTGACCGTGGTTTCAATCAGCGCGATCGGCCGTGAGCTGTTGCGCCGCAGCGAAGGAAAACGCCCATGAGCAACGTCCCCCTGATCGAGGTGCAAGACCTGCACGTTCGCTTTGGTGCACAGACCGCACCGACCCTCAAAGGCATCAGTTTTGAGCTACAGGCGGGTGAGTGCCTGGCACTGGTGGGCGAGTCCGGCTCGGGCAAAAGCGTGACCTCGCGCACCCTGGCGGGGCTGACCGGTGCGAACGCCATCATCCAGGCTCGGCGACTGGCGTTTGCCGGGCGCGATCTGCGTCACTTCGATGAACGCAGCTGGCGTCAGGTGCGTGGCGCGCAGATAGGCTTTGTGATGCAGGACGCACTGGGTTCGCTCGACCCCTTGCGCCCGGTCGGTAAGGAAATTGCCGAGCCTTTGCTCTTGCATACCGAACTGAATCGGGCGCAGCGCGAGGCGAAGGTGATTGAACTGCTGCGCGCCGTGGGCGTGCCGGAGCCCGAGTTGCGCGCCCGTCAATACCCGCATCAACTCTCGGGCGGTTTGCGCCAAAGGGCCTTGATCGCCTCGGCGATTGCCTGCAACCCGCGCTTGCTGATCGCCGACGAACCGACCACTGCGCTCGACACCACGGTGCAAGCGCAGGTTCTGGCCTTGCTTGAATCACTGCGGGGCGACAGTACCGCGATGCTGATCGTCAGCCATGATTTGGCCGTGGTCTCGCGTCTGGCCAATCGGGTGGCCGTCATGCACAACGGTGTGATCGTCGAACAAGGCAGCGTCGACCAAGTGCTGCTCGACCCGCAACATCCCTATACCCAATACCTGTTGCGCGCGGGCAGGGCGGTGCACTTTCGTCGAACGCCAAGCGCTGCGCGGCCACCGTTGGCCCTTGTGCCGACCCAGCAAGACGCGCCGCTGTTGCACGTGAACGCGCTGAGCAAAGCCTTCAAAGGCCCTGACGGGCAACTGCGCACCGTGGTCAATCAAGTGTCCTTGCAACTGCGCCGTGGCAAGACTCTGGGCATCGTGGGCGAATCCGGCTCCGGTAAAACCACCTTGACGCGCATGATCCTCGGCTTGGAAACCCCCGACAGTGGCGACATTCAGATCAATGGCCAGCCGTGGCTAACCTTGTCACCGGCGCAAAAACGTCAAGTGCGGCGCAGCATCCAAGTGGTGTTTCAGGACCCGCTCAGCTCCTTTGACCCGCGTTACAACGTACGCAAGGTGCTGTTTGAAGCCCTGCAGGTAGCCGGTCATCAGCGCGGCGAATGGCCACGACGTGCAGAAGAACTGCTTAAGCTGGTGCACCTCGATGCCGACTTGCTGGAGCGCCGCCCCATCGAACTCTCGGGCGGTCAGCGCCAGCGCATTGCGATAGCCCGTGCATTGGCGGCGGGACCGAAGATTCTGGTGTGTGATGAACCCGTTTCCGCGCTGGACGTTTCGGTACAAGCGCAGATTCTTGAACTGCTGGACGACCTCAAGCGGCGACTGGGCCTGGCGTGCTTGTTTATCTCCCACGACCTGGGCGTGATCAACCACGTCAGCGACGACGTGCTGGTGATGAAAGACGGCGTGGCGGTGGAAAGTGGCCCGGTACGCGAGGTGTTTGATCACCCGCAGCATCCGTATACGGTGGCCTTGCTGGAAGCGATACCGCATTTGGAGAGTGGCCGCCGGGTGGCCTTTGACTTTCTTAAGTTGGCGATATGATCTGGCCTTCGCCCCGGTTTTGATCTGGTTTTTGATTTGGTTTTTGAACTTGATCTGCCGACCCTTCGGCAGGTCGAATGGATAGGTACACAGTTAAAATCGAATAAAACCTTTCCCTCACCCTAACCCTCTCCCTGTTTATATCGTGAACTTATCCAGCAGTTGCAGGGGAGAGGGGACTGGTCAGCGGTCGACATTAATAATGTTTTACCCACTCGTCCGATATACAACAATAATTAAAACTTTCTGAAGGGCGAAGTATCGGAATATTACGAGCCCTGGAGTTCGTAAATGTTAACCACAGGAAGGTATACACAATGACGACTGGCGGAAATAAATCAGACCATTCTTCCGATAAAGCCACGGATAAAAAAGGCACGCATTCGGACGATAAAAAAACCACCCAAGGTGCCCACGATAAAGACAAAGCGCACGATTCAGGGAAAAAGGCCGATGACAAAAGTCATACGGGCAAGAAGTAAATCGTGAAAAAAATAACCCCGGCTCCGGCCGGGGTTATTTATGTCGGTTATATAAGTACGTGTGTAAAAGAAATAAGCAGGCTGGGATAACGGTACAACCGGCGAACGGCATGACCCCGCAGTTCGCCGATAGGTTATTTATTCTGCCAAAGGCCGTGGATTAAAAGCGCCTTCGGGTTCAACCAAAGGCTCTGTCATACCCGTCTTGTTATTACCCGGCGTCAGAATAACCTTGCGGCATTTATCTTCTTTTTTATCGAACATCTTATAGCCTTCGGCGGCCTGTTCCAGGTTCATGCGGTGGCTAATGATCACTTCGGGGGCAAGACGACCGGTCTCGATATGGCCCAAAAGCTCTGGTAGAAAACGCTGCACATGGGTCTGGCCCATTTTGAACGTCAGCCCCTTGTCGAAAGCATCGCCAAACATGAAGCCGTGAATGAATCCGGAATAGACCCCAGGCACGCTCACCACGCCGCCACGACGAACCGCGGCAATGCACTGTCGCAACGCTTTGCCGCTGCTGCCTTCGAGCTTGAGGGTGGCCAGTACCGTTTCAGTGGTGCTGCCCTTGGCCTCGAATCCCACCGCATCGACCACACCGTCAACACCGCGCATGCCTTTGGTCTGGCGAATGATGGTGTCGGCCGGATCATTGTCGTCATCGAAGTTGATGGGGATGACGCCATAGGTTTTTTGCGCGAAGTCCAGGCGGTACTGATGGTGATCCACCATGAAGATTTGATCGGCACCCAGCATCCGGGCGCAGGCTGCGCTCATCAAGCCCACGGGGCCTGCGCCATAAATGGCCACGCTGGAACCTTGACCAATACCGGCATTGGTCACGGCCTGATAAGCCGTGGGCAGAATGTCTGACAGAAACAACACTTTCTCGTCAGCCAGGGTTCCCGGTACTTTGAAAGGCCCGGTGTTGGCTTTGGGCACGCGCACATATTCGGCTTGTCCGCCCGGTATTCCGCCATACAGATGGCTGAAACCAAACAAGGCCGCCCCCGAGGGGATGGCTTTTTTGTTGATGATTGCGCCACGGCCAGTGTTGGTGGTTTCACAGGCAGCAAACAGATCCAGGTTGCAGAAAAAGCAGCTGCCGCACGCAATCACGAACGGGATCACCACGCGGTCACCGGGTTGTACCGCCGTCACGGCCGAGCCGGTTTCCTCTACGATGCCCATGAATTCGTGGCCGAAAATGTCACCCTGTTCGGTCTTGGGAATTTTGCCGCGATACAGGTGCAAGTCAGAGCCACAAATGGCCGTGGCAGTCACCCTCAGAATGAGGTCGTCATTTTCTTCAATGACCGGGTCCGGCACAGTATCGACTTTGACGTTATGGGCGCCGTGATAAGTGAGTGCTCTCATGCGTGTACTCCTCTGACTGGTTGGCCTGTGTTAACAGCAGAGAGAGGTTTGAGTAATGAAGTTCAACCTTTTTGAACGCTCGCGTGACCAGTGGTCGTGTCAGGCGCACGGCCCACAGAGGGCCTTGCGCCTGACATCCTGCAAGGCCCTAAGCCAGCAGCCCGCGCATTGCCAGATTCTTCATCAACGCGCCTACCCCAAATGCCCATTGCGGCGCCTGATCACTGCCTGTGACCCGGTTATGCAAGGCGCCCAATGTGGGCGATGAAATGCTCACCACATCATCGGCCTTGTGGGTGAACCCTTGTCCCGGCTGATCACGGTCGTCGGTGGGGGCGAACAGGGTGCCGAGAAACAGCACAAAGCCGTCTGGGTACTGGTGATTTTCATTGAGGGTCTGCCGCGCCAGATCCGCCGGATCGCGGCTGATCTGATTCATCGAGCTTTTGCCGTTCAGCACATAGCCGTCCACGCCCTCGACCCGCAAGGTCACTTCGCATTCACGCACATGGTCGAGGCTGAAGTGTTCGTCAAACAAACGAATAAACGGCCCCAGCGCGCAGGATGCGTTGTTGTCTTTGGCTTTGCTCAGCAGCAAAGCACTGCGCCCTTCAAAGTCGCGCAAGTTGACGTCATTACCCAGGGTGGCACCGTGGATTCGGCCCTGGCTGTCCACCGCCAACACCACTTCCGGCTCGGGATTGTTCCAGCTCGAACCGGGGTGCACGCCAATGGCGTTGCCACTGCCAACGGCAGCGAGGACCGGTGCCTTGGTGAAGATTTCCGCATCTGGGCCAATGCCGACTTCGAGGTATTGCGACCACATGTTCTGTTCGATCAGTACCTGCTTGAGGCGCAAGGCCTCAGACGAGCCGGGACGAAGATCACGCAAGTTGTCGCCAATCACCTCCTGCACCAGCGCACGAATTTCTTGAGCGCGCAGGGCATCGCCCCCGGCTTTTTCTTCAATGACCCGTTCGATCATGCTGGCGGCAAACGTTACACCTGCGGCCTTGATCACGTGCAGGTCAGCAGGGGCCAGCAGGTAAGGTTTATTCATATCGCGCTGTTCGCCACTGTTGGCCAGCAGCGTGTGGATCGAACCCAGGGACGTACCCCTGATTTCGCGCACGGCTTGCAGCGGGTTGTCGCTGTCGAGCAACAGGCTCAGGGTCGGGAAGTGAGCGGTGCAGTCGATCACGTCGCCGTCTCGAATCACCACCACGGCCGGGCCACCCTGCTCGCCCGGCAACCAGACGCGCCCGATCAGTGTGGCGCGCTGCCAGTCGTTGGGCAGAGAGTTTTCAGCATTCAGATTCAGCGTTTGCATAGAGCCATCCTTATATCGATTCACGTGTAGCCGCTGACGAGGGACGAGGCTGCGATGGGCGGCGAAGCGGCCCCGGCCAGCGGCTCCTCAATGGCTTAGTGAGAGTGGCGGGGCGGGCCGTTTTCCGGGATTACGCGCCAGTACAGGGTCGCCGGTTCCAGGCAGCCGCCGGTGGACAGTTGGCCGACCAGTTGGCGATACAACTCCTGCCACGGGGTTTGTGACGGGGCCAGCGGGGGCAGCGGTTCCTGACGGCGCTCATTGAGTACGCTGTCATCCACCAGCAAGTTCACGCTGCGCGCGTTGAGGTCCACACGCAGGCGGTCACCTGTGCGCAGCAGCGACAGGCCGCCACCGACGGCCGATTCCGGGGACATATTGAGAATGGACGGGCTGGCCGAGGTGCCGCTTTGGCGGCCGTCGCCCATGCACGGCAGCGAATCGATGCCGGCTTTGATCATGGCCGAGGGCGGGGTCATGTTGACCACCTCGCCACTGCCGGGGAAACCCACAGTGCCGCAGCCGCGAATCACCAGGATGCAACGCTCGTCGATGTCCAGTGAAGGGTCATTGATGCGCGCCTGATAGTCTTCCGGCCCTTCAAACACAATCGCCCGGGCTTCGAAGCTGTTGGGTTGCAGCGGGTCGCTGAGGTAAGTGCTGCGGAAGGCTTCGCCCACCACCGACATTTTCATGATGGCGCTGTCGAAGAAGTTGCCGCTGAGCACGATAAACCCGGCGCGGTGCATCAGCGGGTCTTCGAACGGTCGAATCACGTCGCGGTCGCCGGTCACGCAGTCGGCGACCACCTCGCCGATGCTGCGACCACTGACGGTGCGGCAATCGCGGTGCAGCAGGCCGACTTTGTCCAGCTCATGCATCACGGCCGGTACGCCGCCTGCGCGGTGGAAACTTTCGCCCAGGTATTCACCGGCCGGCATGCAGTTGACCAGCAAAGGCACGTCCTCGCCGACACGCTGCCAGTCTTCAAGCGACAGGTCGATGCCGCTGTGCCGAGCGATGGCAATCAGGTGCGGCGGGCAGTTGGTTGAAGCGCCGAGTGCCGAGGCAACGGCGATGGCATTTTCAAACGCCGCGTGGGTCATGATCTGTGACGGGCGCACGTCTTCGCGCACCAGATCGACAATCCGCATACCCGTTGCATAAGCCATTTGCCCACGCTCGCGGTACGGCGCGGGAATGCTGGCGCAACCGGGCAACGACATGCCCAGGGCTTCGGCCAGCGCGTTCATCGACAGCGCGGTACCCATGGTGTTGCAGTGGCCCACTGACGGCGATGACGCGGTCGTCAGGGTCATAAACCCTTCGTAATCAATCTCGCCTGCGCTGAGCAGGTTGCGTGCATGCCACAGCACCGTGCCGGAGCCGATGCGCTGACCTTTGTGCCAGCCGTCGAGCATCGGCCCGCCCGACAGCACGATGGAGGGCAGGTCGGTGGTGGCCGCCGCCATCAAACAGGCCGGGGTGGTCTTGTCGCAACCGGTGGTCAGTACCACGCCGTCGAGGGGGTAGCCGTGCAGCACTTCAACCAGGCCCAGATAGGCCAGGTTGCGATCCAGTGCCGCGGTGGGGCGGCGTGATTGCTCGGCAATCGGGTGCACTGGAAACTCCATCGGAATACCGCCCGCATCGCGAATGCCGTCCTTGACCCGTTTGGCCAGTTCGATGTGATGGCGGTTACAGGGCGTGAGGTCGCTGCCGGTCTGGGCGATGCCGATAATCGGCCGCCCGGATTGCAGTTCGGCCCGGGTCAGGCCCTGATTCATGTAGCGTTCCACGTAGAGCGCGGTAAGGTCAGCGTGGCTCGGGTCGTCAAACCACAGCTGGCTGCGCAGGCGGCGTGGGGTTGAATCGGTCATGGCAGGCTCCAGCAAATTATTCGGGTAATGGGTTGTTGCGGCGCAACTGACGAATCAGCCCCGCGTGATCGAGTTCGCCGTCACCGGCCTCAACCATCGCGGCAAACAGGCTGTCGACCAGACTGCCGACCGGCAGCGACAGGCCGAGTTGTTGGGCGTGGGCGAGGGCGGTGCGGGTGTCTTTGAGTTGCCACTTGGCCGGGCCACCGGGGGTGAAGTCGTTGTTGAGCATGCGTTGGCCGTGCTGGCGCCAGATGGGCGAATCAACAAAGCCGCCCAGCAGTGCTTCGTGGACTTTGGCCGGATCGGCACCGCCGCGTTCGGCCAGTAACAGACCTTCAGCGACGGTGGCGATGGTGCTGGCGACGATCAGTTGATTGACCAGCTTGGCCAGCTCGCCGGTGCCCGCCGGGCCGACATGCACCGGGCGGCCCATCGCGCTCAGTACCTCGCGGCCTTGCTCAAAGGCCGCGGCTTCACCGCCGACCATGATTGCCAGGCTGGCTTCCCGCGCCCCGCGTTCGCCCCCCGACACCGGGGCGTCGAGGTAGCGCAGACCGTGCTCTGCGCACAACCGTGCCTGCTCCACCGCGGTGTCGACCGGGATTGAACTCATCACGATGACCAGCGATCCCGGCGTCAGCGCCAGCGCCGCACCGTCTTCGCCAAACAGCACGGCGTCGCAGGTGGGGCCGTCACTGAGCATGCAAATCAGCACCTGAGCACCGCTTGCGGCCTGCGCCGGGCTGCTCGCGATGTCGGCGCCGTGCGCTGAGAGTTCCTGAGCTTTGGCCGCAGAACGGTTCCATGCCCGCACCGGGAAACCGGCGTGCAACAGGTTGCGGGCCATTGGCTGGCCCATGATCCCAGTGCCTATAAAGGCGACAGTGGGCAAGTTCATGCTTTACCTCCAATCACGACTGTCGGTGGCAGCTCTGCATCAAGGGACGAGACTTTGTTGCGCGGCATCAAGACCATGCCCAGGCCGCCCAGCCCGACCAGTGCTGCAATCACCAGAAAGCCCGGCGTGTAACTGCCGGTCACGTTGAACAGAAAGCCCGTCAGGTAGGGGCCGACAAACCCGCTGAGGTTGCCGATTGAGTTGATCAGGCCAATCCCCGCAGCTGCGCCGACACCGGTCAGCACTTGGCCGGGCACTGCCCAGAACACGTTGATGGCGCTGTAAACGCCCATCGCCAGGAAGATAAAGCCCAGCACGATAATCCACGGTTGGTTGATCAGCAGGGCCAGCGCGATGGCGATAGCCGCCAGCATGGCAGCGCCGCCGGCATGCCAGTGGCGTTCTTGCAGGCGATCTGAGCGACGGCTCCACCAGATCATTGCCACGGCGGCGACCGCATAAGGCACGGCGGTGATCAGGCCGTTTTGCATCAGGCCGATTTCCAGCCCGAACGACTCCCGGAACGAGGCCAGCACGGTGGGCATAAAGAAGTTCATTGCGTTGGAGCCGGAAGTGATGCCGAAGTACACCAGCGCCAGCAACCACACTTGGCGGTTGGCCAAGGCCTTGCGAATCATTTGCCCTTTGGTCGGCTGCACACCCACCACCAGCGGTTTGCTGCGCTCTTCCTGTTCGAGGGTGTTGATCAGCCAGTTGCGTTGTTCATCGGTTAGCCAATGGGCGTCGGCGGGGCGATCGGTCAGGTAGAAGAAACAGACCACGCCGAGGATGACCGCAGGCACGGCTTCGACGATGTACATCAGGCGCCAGCCAACAAAACCCCATGCGTCGCCCAGCTCCATCAGGCCCACCGACAACGGCGCGCCGACGATTTGAGCGATGGGCACACCGAGGTAAAAGGTCGCGATCATGC
Organism: Pseudomonas sp. TMW22091; assembly: GCF_022496705.1. Taxonomy (NCBI): domain Bacteria; kingdom Pseudomonadati; phylum Pseudomonadota; class Gammaproteobacteria; order Pseudomonadales; family Pseudomonadaceae; genus Pseudomonas; species Pseudomonas sp. TMW22091. Next base: position 15,598 of record NZ_SCFI01000006.1, on the reverse strand, counting down.
GGGCGCGGTAACGGCTCGGGAACCACAGCGACAGCAGGTAGATGACCCCCGGGAAGAACCCGGCTTCGGCAATGCCCAGCAGAACGCGCAGGGAGATGAAGTGCACCGGAGTCTGCAAAAAGCCCATGGCCCCGGCGATGATGCCCCACGTCACCATGATGCGGGCGATCCACACACGCGCGCCGTAGCGGTGCAGCAGAATGTTGCTTGGCACTTCAAACATGAAATAGCCGAGGAAGAAAATCCCCGCGCCGAGGCCATAAATGGTCTGGCTGATACCGATGTCGGCGTTCATGCGCAGGGCCGCAAAACCGACGTTATTACGGTCCAGAAAAGCGACGACGAACAGCAGGACCAGAAAGGGGATCATGCGTTTTGTCACACGCTTGATGGTTTGTTGTTCGATGTTCGAGACATCCGTAAGCGGGATAGTCATGTCGCACGACCTCAGTTTTTTATTGTTATTAAGGACTTCAAATACTGCTCGTAGCAGCTGACGAGCTCAGCGAGGCTGCGTCCGGCTGCGAAGCAGTCGCTAAACCATTGACCTGCAGAGTGTCAGTAAAACCTGGTTTCCAGAATTTACGGCCGCTTCGCAGCCGGACGCAGCCTCGCTGCGCTCCTCAGCTGCTACGGCGTGGGGCGGTATCCTCAATGTGGGCGCGCACAATGGCGTCGAAGTCGGGGTCGGCGGTGAAGCCCAGTGCGCGGGCGCGGGGGGCTTCAACGGTGCTCGGCCAGCTTTCAACGATGCGCTGGATGGTCGCGTCCGGTTCCCAGCGAATCAGGTTGACCACGTCATCACCCGCCACTCGCTGCAGCGCCGAGACCATGTCAGCCACGGTGGTGGTCACGCCCGGCAGCGGGATGACTCTTTGGCTGCCCAGTGTCTGCGGTGACAGGGTCATGCCCAGCAGCATCGATTCAATGATGCGGCGCGGCGAAGTGAGGTACACCTGCGTGTCCGGACGCACCGGGCACACAGCCGGCAGGCCCACCAGCGGTTCGCGGATGATCGAGCTGAAGAAGGTTGAGGCGGCCTTGTTCGGTTTGCCAGGGCGCACCGCCACGGTCGGCAGACGCAGCACGCGACCATCGACAAAGCCTTTGCGCGCATAGTCAGCGACCAGCAATTCGCCCACGGCTTTTTGCATGCCGTAGGACGATTGCGGGGTGAGGGCGGTCTCGTCATTGACAACATCTGGCAGTGCGCCGCCAAACACGGCAAAGCCGCTGGCGTAGACAAAGCGCGGCGCATTACCTTGTTTGCGCAGGGTTTCGAGCAGCAGCATCAAACCGTGCAAATTAACCTGCATGCCCAGATCAAAATCGGCCTCCGCAGCCGAGCTGACCACGGCAGCCAAATGCCAGACCACATCCACGCCATCGGTCACGCGGGCAATGACGTCAGGGTCGGCGACGTCACCAGTCACCAACTCAATACGCGGGTCGTTGGGCACGTCTTCGCCCGCGAAGGCGTCAAACAACACGATGCGCTCAATCGGGCGGGGCGCCTGGCCTTCGAAGGTCAGGGTGTTCAAGTCCAGCAGGCGCTGGGCCAGTTGCTTGCCGATAAAGCCAGTGCCGCCAGTGATCAAAATGCGCATGAGGGTACTCCTGTTTCTTATCGTTATTTGTTGAGTCGAGTGAGCTTAGTCGGCTTGCACGGTGCGTTGGCACTGTTCGCCAAGGCCTTCAATGCCCAAACGCATGACTTGACCCGCTCGCAAAAATACCGGTTCCGGCTTGATGCCCAGACCCACGCCCGGCGGTGTGCCTGTGGAAATGACGTCGCCCGGTTGCAGCGACATACAGCGGCTCAGGTAAGCAATCAAGGCCGGGATCTGGAAGACCATGGTGCGGGTATTGCCGTTCTGGTAGCGCTGCCCATCGACTTCAAGCCATAGGTTGAGTTGGTGCGGGTCGGGGATTTCGTCGCGGGTGACCAGCCACGGGCCGAGGGGGCCGAAGGTGTCGAACCCTTTGCCCTTGTCCCAGGTGCCGCCGCGCTCCAGTTGCCATTCGCGCTCGGACACATCGTTGATCACGCAATAACCGGCCACGTGCTCCATGGCGTTGCTTTCATCGATATAGCGACCGCCCTTGCCGATCACCACGCCCAGTTCGACTTCCCAGTCGGTCTTGGTCGAATGGCGAGGGATTTCAACGTCGTCATTGGGGCCGCAGATGGCGCTGGTCCATTTGTTGAACAGCACCGGCTCAGTTGGCACGGCCATGCCTGACTCGGCGGCGTGGTCGGCGTAATTGAGGCCGATGCAGATAAATTTGCCGACCTGGCCGACACACGCGCCCAGACGCGGCGAGCCGCTGACCAAGGGCAGGCTTGAGGGGTCGATGTTGCTCAGCGTGGCGAGACGGGCGGGGTCGAGTGCAAGGCCTGCGACATCATGGATATGCCCGGACAAATCACGGATATGGCCTTGGGCGTCGAGCAGTCCGGGTTTTTCCTGGCCTTTTTCGCCGTAGCGCAACAGTTTCATAAAAGCTCCTTAGGGGTGAATGATTGCGAAGCCGCTGGGTGAGGCTGCAAGCGAGTCAATTACTCATTCCGCCATCAATGATCTGGGCAGTACCGGTGGTGTAGGCACTGGCGTCGCTGGCCAGGTACAGCACCAGCCCGGCGATTTCTTCAGGCATGCCGATGCGGCCCATCGGCTGACGGTCGACAAACGCCTGATACACCTCGGCTTCGCTGCGCCCTTGTTCACGGGCCTGTTCGGCGATGCGCTGGCGCAGCGAGGGGGAGTCAACGGTGCCGGGGCAAATCGCGTTGCAGCGAATACCCTGACCCACATAGTCGGCGGCCACGGATTTGGTCAGGCCGATGACGGCGGCTTTGCTGGCGGTGTAGGCAAATCGGTTGGGCACGCCTTTGATGCTGGAAGCCACCGAAGCCATGTTGATGATGCTGCCACCGCCGGCCGCGAGCATGCCCGGCAGAAACGCACGGATCATCCGGTACATGGCGGTGACATTGAGGTCGAAGGAGAACTGCCAGGCTTGCTCGTCGCAGTCCAGCAACGCGCCGCTGTGCACGTAGCCTGCGCAATTGAACAGCACGTCGATGGCGCCCACTTGGCGGCTCAGGGCGTTGATGTCGGCTGCCCGTGTCACGTCCAGTGCCAGGGCTTGAATGCCGGGGATGTCCTGTAGCGCTTCAATATGCAGGTCAGTGGCGATCACTTGGGCGCCGGCATCGCGCAGAGCCAGTACCGACGCTCGACCAATGCCTTGGGCCGCGGCAGTGATCAAAACGCGTTTGTGGGCGAGGTTCATGGGCAGTCCCTTATTGTTATTGGGCTCAATAAACCCACCCTAATGTTGCGTGGCGATAATCGCCAATGAGATATTCTCAAGCCTTAATAACCGGAGGTTATCGAATGGCCGATGTCGCGTTTAATCAACTGTGCAACTGGCTGCGGTTTCGCCATTTGGTGCTGATCAACACGCTGGCGCGTACGCAAAATATGCACGCCACTGCACAGGAAATGAGCATCAGCCAACCCGCCGTGAGCAAGATGCTGCGCGAGATAGAGCATCAATTGGGCTTTGAGGTGTTCGCCCGTTTGCCGCGCAGCATGACTCTCACGGATTTGGGCAACCACGTGGCCCGTTTCGCCCAGATCGCCCTGAACGATACCCAGCAGTTTGTCGGCCAGATCAACCATCTGCGTCAGGGCGGGCATGGCTTGCTCAAAGTCGGCACCATCTACGCAGCCACGGCGGTGGCGGTGCCCGCGGCGATTGTGCGGGTCAAGCAGGACTGGCCTCTGTTGACGGTGCAAGTGCTGGAAGGCACCAGCGCCAACATGCTGACCCTGCTTGAGCATAAAGAACTGGATCTGGTGGTCGCCCGTTTCACCCTCGACCGTCATCGTGAATTGTTCGATTTTCAAGCCCTGGCGCCGGAGCCGCTGTGTCTGGTTACAGGCAGCCAGCACCCGTTGGCTGGGGCCAGCGAAGTACCGTTGAGTGAGTTGGGCAGTTGGCCGTGGGTGATTTACCCGACCGGCACACCGATGCGCGCACGGGTCGAAAAGGCCTTTGTCGAGGCGGGCATGCAGACCCCGGAAAACACCGTTGAAACGGTTTCCCTGCAAACCACCATGCAATTGCTGCAAACCACGCCGGTGGTGGCGATGCTGGCCGAGTCCATGGTCGAACCGGAAATTCAGGCGGGGCGGCTGGTGCGCCTGGCGTTACCGTTTCCGCTAGTGCTGGCGGACTACGGAGTGATCACCCGGCGCAATGAACCGCCGCAGTGGTCGGCAAAAGCCTTTATCGAGGCGTTGTTAACCGGACCTGATGCCATGCGCGGTGCTCAACAGACGCCTTGATAACGTCGAGTTATCAATCGATGGCATCTTGTGATTGGGCAGTGTGCGTGCGGGCAACTATAAAGGGATGGATAAAAACCGCTCATTAGAGGCGCGCATGAAAACAATAAAAAACTACAAGACGCTGACCATCTTCTTTCTGTTCCTGATTGGTGTGGTCAACTACCTGGACCGCAGTGCCCTGTCCATCGCCAACACCACGATCCAAACCGACTTGGCCATCAGCCCGATGCAAATGGGGGTGATGCTGTCGGCTTTTTCCATTGCCTATGCGTTCTCGCAACTCCCCCTTGGCGCCTTGATCGACAAACTGGGGAGCAAACTGGCGCTGGGCGGTTCACTGGTGGTGTGGTCAGTGGCGCAAGCAGCCTTCGGGCTGTTCAGCAGCTACGGCCATCTGGTGGGGTTGCGGGTGTTGCTGGGGATTGGTGAGGCGCCGGTTTTCCCCTCGGCGGCCAAGGCCTTGTCCGAGTGGTTCGACACGCAGGAGCGGGGCACCGCCACCGGCTGGGTGTGGTCATCGACCTGTATCGGACCGTGTCTGGCGCCCCCTTTGTTGACTGTATTTATGGTGCATCTGGGCTGGCGCGGGATGTTTATCCTGACCGGTGTATTGGGCTTGTTGCTGGCGGTGTGCTGGTTCAAGTTCTACAAAAGCAAAGCGCAATACATGGCTGAAACCGGCCGTGCTGAACCGGTACCTGTTCAGCACGCCAAGGGGCCTAAAGTGCCCTGGACTTCACTGTTCAAAGACCGCAATACCTGGGGGGCGTTTCTCGGGTTTATGGGCGTGATCTACATGATCTGGCTCAACCTCACTTGGCTGCCCGGCTACTTCGAACGCGAGCACGGCCTTGATCTGTATCGCACTGCGTGGGTGGTATCGCTGGCGTATCTGTTTGGCGCCTTGGGCACCATCGTTGCGGGTAAATGCTGTGACCGTCTGGTGGCGCGTGGCATGCGAGTGCTGGCCAGCCGCAAACTGATGGTCATTCTGGGCTTGCTCGGTGGGGCGCTGTTTACCTTGATCGTGGCCTTTACCACCAACGTCGTGGTGTGTGTCGTGTTGCTGTGCCTGACCATGTTCTTTATCAATATCTCCAGTGCCACGGCCTGGATGATCGTCAACACCATCGTACCGTCGGAGCGGGTGGCATCCTTCGGCTCGATCCAGAACTTTGGCGGTTATCTGGCAGGTTCTATTGCCCCGATTCTGACCGGCTTCAGCGTGCAGCAGAGTGGCTCGTTCTCCTCAGCCTTTGTGATCAGTGCTGTGGTCGCTGCGTGCTCGGCATTTGCGTACTTTGCACTGCTGAAAGAACCTGCAGCCCCGGTGATGCGTCTGGAGGCCGTGCCGGCGGTGGTCTAGGCGCTTTTCCTTGTAACATAGCCAGTCAGTTCACCAGTGCGTGTCTCAGGATCTGGAATTACTTAATGGCTTTACGCTTAACGTTGATCGCCCATGCCCGCACGATTGCGCAGAAAAAAGCGCGTTTCGCCGCAGACGAATCCGTGGAAATGGACGGGCAGGCACTGGCTCATTCGCGCAATTTATTTTCATCCCGCACGACACGTTACCTGTGTGGGCCGGAAGCGCGGACGAGAGAGACAGCGGCGCTCTTTTCAGCGGATGCACAGCTAGATCACGGCTTGCGCGATTGTGATTTTGGCCGCTGGAAGGGGTGTTTGCTCGATGACATTGAGCCCGAGGCGCTGGGTGTGTGGATGGCGGACTGGCAGGCGACACCGCACGGCGGTGAGTCTGTAGAGCAACTGTGTCAGCGCACGGGGGAGTGGATGGCAGCGCTGACGGGGAGGGGCCATATCGTTGCAGTGACACATCCGTTGGTTATGCGTGCGGCACTGATGAACGTATTGCAATGCCCGCCGTCGGCGTTTCACGCGATTGATATCGAACCGTTATCGATGATTGATTTGCGCCACAACGGAAAGTGGCGGATGCGGGTATCGCCCTCACCCTGACCCTCTCCCAGAGGGAGAGGGGACTAAAAGCAAGTGCAGATCTGCGCAACACCACAATTCAGCCCCCTCTCCCTCTGGGAGAGGGTTGGGGTGAGGGTGACTCGACACGCCTAAAGCCAGGTTTCAATAATGCGGCTGTCCAAGTCTTCGAGATCGGCCATGCCCAATACCCGCGTTGTGTTCAAGCCGCGCAGATAGCCGCGTAGCTGAAGAGCAGTAGAGCGCACGTCTTCCTGGCTGGCGGCCGGGTCGTTTAGAACGTCCTCGTAAAGCACCAAGTATTCAGCAACCCGCTCTCGATATTCCGGCAGTACGGCATCGCGAATCCGGTCGAAGGTTCGCATTTTTTGATGTGTATTCACGGTTCCCCCTGTGCATGTTGTTATTTGAGGCTGCCCCCAATGTAGCTCACGTGCACCGGGGGTTTCTACCCAGGGTTTATGGCTAAACGCCTATAGGGCACCCCGTCGGCCAGTACCGCGAAGGTTTTTCCTATTCAAAGGTGTAAGGCGTCAGCGCCGTCGGGTCGATATTTTGATCGACTTTACTCATGGCTTCTTTGAGGGGGCAAAGCAGGCCGACACTGGTTGTTCGGCAGTCTTTGGCGCTTTCGAAATCGGCCTTGAGGGGTTTTACGGTGCCGGTCAATTGGGTCAGGCTGCGAATTTGATCCATTGACTGCGCTTCAAAGGCTATACGCAGAAAGTACTCGCCGGTTTTGACTTCCTTGTAGCGTTCAAACTGCAACGTGCCCACGGGCGGGATGTTGTTTTCAATGTAGTCACCGAGCTTCCAGCCAAAGCCCAGCATGGTGCGCAGGTAGGAAATGTTGGTGTCGTGGGCCACCAGTAGCATCAGCGGGACATCAGGCGGAGTGCTTTCGTCGGCTTTGCCAGCCAGTGAGGTGCCTTGCTTGAGTTCCAGAGAAATCTGGTTCATCAGCTCGGAGGCGCCGCGACTGGCGATGTAGGGGATGTCATTGAGAAAATCGTATTTGGCCTTAGTCAGCACCATCAGGCTGGAAACTTCAGCTGCGGTGCGCGCATGGCCGAATGCGACTTTATCCAGCGGCAGGCCCTGGCTGTATTCCAGACGGAACACTTCACCCATATTGGCGCCGGCGCTCAGGCCCTTGATAGCAAAGCGGCCTTTGGCATTTTGCTCCAGCGTCCACTTTTCTTTACCGTAGGGGCAGTCGGCTCCGGGCAGGCAGGCGACTTCCTTGAGCTGTTCTTCGTAGGGTTTGAAGCGTGCTTGAGCGGCTTCAACGCTGCCGCCCAATGCTTGCAGGATTTGCGCGCGGGCTTTCTCGGGGTCGAGGGCCGCAAAGGGCATTTCATTGGCCTGGAACAACGGGTCCTGACTGCCGCTGACGTAGGTGGGTTGAAAGCCGCAGCCGGGAAACATCCCGTCGAGCAAGGCTTGTGCGGTGGCTTTGGTGCGCTGCATGGGGCTTGCATGGGTCAGCAATTGCTTGGCGTCTGGGCAGCCTTTGGGGATCAGACCTGCACTGCGCAACACCTCGGCGCGGTAGCGGCCCATTTCGACGGCGCCGGTATAGCCGTGGCCTGTCAGGTTGCCAAAAGGCACCAGCCACACGGGCCAGTGGCGCTCTGTGACCTTGGTCAGCAGTTTTTCATTGGAGGCTGTAGGCGGGCGAACGCCATGACGGCTGATCTGAACGACTTTATCCAGTACATAACCATCACTGGTCGGGGTCTGAGCAACGGCTGCCGGGCTGAGCGTACTGGCCAGCAACAGGCCTGTGCAGAGAGGGAGAAACGTTTTCATCGGTTTTCCTTTTGGTCATCCTGGACAGCATTGCGCGGTGAGTCTAGACGGCAAACGGATCACGTAACGCAAAACCTTTGCCGCTACTGATCTGTGTTTTTCGGTGAGTCAACGACGGCGCAGAGGCCAATTCCCGGAATCCAGCGGCCATTGCTTGAAATCCCCAGTCACTGCTGCGTATTTTGTGCCCATTGCCCCTCGTGGCGTGTTCAACAAGGAAAGCGTCATGACCACCCGTTGTCAGGCTCCACTCATGCAGCCATTGGCTGGCATTGACGAAGTTGAATGTGTGACTCCCGACCTTAACGGCGTCCCGCGTGGCAAAGTCATGACCGGGGCAGGGTTCCTTGAAGGGCGGCGTCTGCAAATGGCCCGAGGCGTGCTGCTGCAATGCATCATGGGCGGCTACCCTGAAGCCCGTTTTTATGGCGGCGAAGACGGTGATCTGGCGCTGGTGCCAGACCCAGCGCACATTCATCGTTTGCCCTGGAGTGCGCAGCCACGAGCATTGGCCATTTGCGATGCGAATGAACTCTCGGGTGGCCCTTCATCCCTGTCGACCCGTTCTCAGCTCAAGGCGGTGATTGCCCGTTACGCAGCGTTTGGGCTGGCGCCGGTGGTGGCGACAGAACTGGAGTTTTTTGTCTTTGCGCCCAATCCCGACCCGACTCAACCCTTTCGTCCGCCCGTTGGCCTGGATGGCCGCCGCGAAGACGGCAGCTCTGCGTTCAGCGTCAGTTCCAACAACGGCCTGCGGCCCTTCTTCAGCGAGGTGTATGCGAGCATGGCAGCGCTGGGGTTGCCACGTGACACCGTTATGCATGAGATGGGCGTCAGTCAGTTTGAGATCAACCTGCTGCACGGAGATCCGCTGCTGCTGGCCGATCAGACTTTTTTATTCAAGCACCTGCTCAAGGAAGTCGCCCTCAAGCACGGCCTGAACGTGGTGTGCATGGCCAAGCCGCTGGCGCACACGGCAGGCAGCTCGATGCATATTCACCAAAGCGTGGTGGAGCAGGGCAGCGGGCATAATGTGTTCAGCGATGAGGCGGGGCAACCCACCGCGATGTTTCGCCACTTTATCGGCGGGCAGCAAGCGTGCATGGCCGACTTCACGGCGCTGTTTGCGCCGAACGTCAACTCGTATCAGCGTTTGTGTCACCCGTATGCATCGCCGAACAATGCCTGCTGGTCGCTGGATAACCGCTCCGCCGGGTTGCGCATTCCGGCCAGTGCACCCGTGGCACGGCGCGTCGAAAACCGCTTGCCGGGGGCAGATGCGAACCCTTATCTGGCCATTGCCGCCAGTCTGGCTGCCGGTTTGCATGGCATCGAACATAAGCTTGCGCCGACACCTGCCATCCAGGGCCAATTCGAGGTGCCGGATGCCTTGTTATTGCCCTGTACCTTGCATGCCGCTCTAGAGCGGCTCAAGCGCAGTGGTCTGGCGATTGAACTGTTCGGCACTGAGTTCATCGAAGGCTACATCGCGTCCAAGACTCTGGAGCTCACCAGCTTCTACGATGAAATCACTCCCTGGGAGCGCCGTGTATTGGCGGCTCAGGCTTAAGCAGGAGTCGCAGGGAACGCCATGCATCAAATCTGGAAATCTTTTCGCGCGTTGTATTTTGCTTCGCTGATGATGTTGATTGGCTCAGGCCTGTTAAGCACCTACCTGGCGCTGCGTTTGGCTGCCGATAATGTCGACGGCTTGTGGGTCGGCGCCTTGATGGCCGCCAACTATTTTGGTCTGGTACTGGGCGGCAAAATCGGTCACCGGTTGATTGCCCGAGTGGGGCATATCCGCGCATACGCCACCTGTGCCGGCATTGTCGGCGCTGCGGTGCTGTGCCACGGCCTGACCGACTGGCTGCCCATGTGGCTGCTGCTACGGGTCATCGTTGGCCTGGGCATGATGTGCCAATACATGGTGATCGAAAGCTGGCTGAACGAGCAGGCCGAGGCCAAACAGCGTGGCGTGGTCTTTAGCCTGTACATGATCGCCTCCTACCTGGGGCTGGTACTGGGTCAACTGATACTGGTCATCCACCCCCAGCTCGGTCTTGAATTGCTGATGCTGGTCGCCATGTGTTTTGCCCTGTGCCTGGTGCCCGTGGCCATGACCCGACGCATTCACCCGGCGCCCTTGCACCCGGCACCGATGGACCCCAAGTTCTTTATCCAGCGCGTACCGCAATCATTGATCGCCGTACTGGGTGCGGGCTGTCTGGTCGGTTCGTTCTACGGCTTGGCGCCGCTGTACGCATCTCAACAAGGGCTGTCCACCGAACTGGTCGGCCTGTACATGGGTTGCTGCATCTTCGCCGGTCTGTTGGTGCAATGGCCGCTGGGATGGTTGTCTGATCGCTACGACCGGCCGCTGCTGATCCGCATCCTGGCGTTCTTGCTGGCCCTGGCGTCATTGCCGCTGGCGCTTTTACCGTCGGTGCCCGTTGAGGTGTTGTTTGCCGCAGGTTTTGTCAGCGCGCTGTTGCAGTTCTGCATCTACCCGCTGGCCGTCGCGTTTGCCAATGACCACATCGAACCTGAGCGGCGCGTGTCTTTGACCGCGATGCTGCTGGTGACCTACGGCATCGGTGCCAGCATCGGGCCGCTGCTGGCGGGTGTACTGATGAAAGTCATGGGCAGCCAAATGCTCTACGCCTTCTTCAGCGTGGCGGGTCTACTGCTGGTGTGGCGCATCCGTCCGAATGCCGTGACCAACCTGCACCAGGTCGACGACGCACCGCTGCAACACGTTGCCATGCCGGACAGCATGTCCAGCTCCCCTCTGGTGGCTGCGCTTGACCCACGGGTTGATGAACAAGTGGTACAGGATCAAATGGTGGATAACGTGGAACCGCACGATGAACCGGAGCCGCAGCCTGAAGTTCACCCGCAAGACGTTACCCAAGAGACTGAGCGTAAGGAGTGAGTGTCCTGTGGTCGAAGCGCCTTTAAGGCGCTTTGTTCTGTTGGGCGAGAGGCGCCCAAGTGGCAGTCGGGGACTGGGTGTTAACGGTTGAGTCCATCCGTGAATTTGACGATGTTGCCGTACGCGCGGGAATACGCCCATCAGGCGGTGTAGGCTGTTGTAGCGGTAGGGGCGCATCTACCCTATTTTGAATTGAAAAAGTTGGCATGGCTGGTAGTACTCCCTGCCATGCAGTTTTAGGTACGGTAATTATTTCCATGCTTTAAAGTTGATGTAGTTGATGGCGTGAGGGTAGTGTTGGGATCTCAGTTCGATGGCGTATTTTTTGTTATTAATTGTTCCAAGTATAGTGATATCTTGTTCATTTCTGGTAATCGAAGAAGTTGTTGCCAGATAAGTGTAGAAAGCCTGGATTTCATCGATCGGAGTATAGGTTCGTAAGTGGACTTCAAAGTCTTGCGTGGGTGCGCCTAGTGAGTAAATAAAATCTTTAGAAAAGGGCCATCCTTTGGCCTCTCCCACAGTGTATTTTCCGTTAACGCCTGCGCCAACGAGTTGTGATTGAGTCAGTAGGAGGGGGATAAATTCTTTAGGCAGCTCAGCGGGCAAGACATTGGGTGTCCATGATCGGATGTTTGGTTGTGTTGTTATATAAAGGGTTTTTGCTATTTTTTGGACCCAGTCTGTCCTGTCAGGATCTACATAAGCCATAAAAATGGTCTGCTCTGTGGGTATCTTTTTGCTCCACGGAATTAAGGGGTCTGCAATGTTTTCATGTGCCCCCTTTGGAAGAAATATGTTTAGGATGTGGCCCTTGTCGTCATTGCAAAAAACCTCCCTGTCTAAATTTCTGTGGCAATCTCGACTCACCAATGCGACAGCCAATAATTTATTGGAATCATCAAATAAAAGCGCCGCACGAGACTCTCCTCGGGTGCCTTCATTTATACCTGATATCATTTTCAGGTTCTTGGGGATGGCGTACTCGTTTGGGGTGGCTTGAGAATTAAGAGAAGTAAGTACTTGTTCGGATATAAGTGTTCCTGCAGTACTGTCTTTTATATACCCGCCTTCCTGATAGCCAAAAAAATCGACAACGGCCTTGCGTATTTCACGATTTTCACTGAGTTTTTCTGGCCTGTTTTTTTTGGGTCCTGGGCCTGGAAGAAGTACTAAGCTTACACTGCCGTCTGCGTTTATTGTTTCTTTTAAATGAGTCATGGCAGGGCGTGCAGGTATTGAAGATGTGAGAGTGGTGGCAGAGTGTGCAGTTATAGAAGATGTAAGAATGCAGCAGGCTAGCAATATTTTACATAGCATGATTGGTTTTCCTGTTTTTAGAAGGCTTAATACTTAACCATATCTGGTATGTCTAGCTAGCCGCAAATTTGCATTGCTTACTTATTAAGTATGTCTGAATGTTAAGTTCATTATTTTGCGATTAGGTATTTCATATAAGGCAGGTGCGCTAAGCTCTTGATGTTCATGTGTGATCAGCTCGCTGCGCAACATGTCAAGTTTGCCATGTGTTGGCGAATTTTAGAGCTCGTCCCTAGGGAGGTCTGAAGTACCCCCGCGATTTTTTTATGCCCTCACTACTTGAGGCTAAAAAATAATAAGTCGGTAGAAAATCAGACCTTGGTGTCCTTGGTTACGGTTTTGTCCTATGATCGCGCTGTTTCAGGACACTTGACCCGCATTACAGACGCACTTCCCCCCCCCCCATACCCGCCAACTGTTCAAAGGTACATTCGTATAACCAAACTAGCGCTTGATCATGGGAAGCGGGTGCTCAAGCTTGGCCCGCACCTGCGCTTTCGCGTATTCGATCTTACTTCCCATACGACCGATCAAACTCTTATAGGCGTTTTATAGAGGCTCGGACTCGCCGCAATCGACCCGACATCTTGCGATCCTGATGCTCAGAACGCTTTTCGACGCCCGTGTATATTGTCGTTTCATAGAGTGATACTTCCAGCGCCAGATTGCTGTAGCAGAACCAATTTTGCTTCAAACGAACGCGCAACATGGCCATCGACGGGTACGCCGGACGGCCCCCTTCGCCGTTTGGATAATATGGCTCGATCGATGTAACCAAGCTCTTCAAGCGCACGGGTTCGGTTTGTAGTCTATATTTGGCTGGTTGCTATATAGTCAGAGCCAAGTCCTGTTTGTAGGAGGTCAGCTATCAGAGCGCCTTTTTTTTAATGCCCACCTGAGCCGTTAGAAGTTACCTTTTCATATCTCAATTCGTTATCAGCATTGCTAGATAACCCCTTGACAGATATTCCTAGCGAAAGATTACTGGGTTTTAGGAAAATTACCATTTGTCGTTATCTATACGCAGTGCTGCAGCGCCGTGGAATGATGGTTGGTTACCATGTTGACTGATCTTCTTTTGCGGCTTTGTATAGTTCATGTTTCCACCTATCTTGGATGATGTGGAATATATCTTCGAAGAATGTGCGCGGCGTATTTATCTCGTGTGCCTCCCAAGCTATTTGATAATTCTCATTCGGATTGTTTTCAAAGTAATTTTCGAAGTCGTGATTGGTATCTTTTAAAGCTTGTTCTAGTTTTTCTGTGAGGATGAATTTGTGTCTATAAGAAAGATTCTGCAGGTGTGGAATGATATGCTCCTTTATTATTGTGTTTCTTTGTTCGTTGTTGGGGTTCAGCTTCCACAGCTGTTCTCCGAGAGTTTCCTCTTGGTCATATATTTCAATTCCTCCTAAGAAATAATCTAAAGTAGGATTGTAGGGGCGATTTGTGTTTGGATGAGTAAGCATATTTAATCTACCGGGAAAGCAGTGAAAGGACGATCTGGATTATTTGGATCAAATTTTATTTCAACACCGCTCATTTGTTCATTGATTTTCGGGTTTTTAGGGTCTGTTTTGTTTGGTTTGTAGCCCCTGCCTGAATTTTTAAGCTGAAGTCTTACTACGGGATTGCCCTTCTTGTCTATACCTGTTTCCCTCGGTAGTCCGCGGACTATTCTTGTAGTTGCTTCATTGATTGCATGCATTTGAGTTTTCCAGTCTTTAAACTGAGAGCTAGGGTTTCCTATATTTTTGCTTGGTGTAATACCCGTAATAGGATTTGTGCCGTCAATCGCTCTTTGTTTAAGAATAGTGTCAGATATTTCGGGACTATGTTTGCCAATTGTATGCATGTCATATTTTTGCTCATAGCGCTGAACCTGACGTTTGGCATTAGCCTCAGAAAGAGCCTCTATTTCGGCACTTCGTCCACCCGGACACTCCCCCTCAACACTCATCAACCCCAACGGATCCACCCACCCCGTGGGGTTGGGCACGTACTGGTAGCTGTTGAGTCCGCCCGCCAGTTTGATCGGGTCGGGGGTCAGGTAGCGGCCGGTGTTGGGATTGTAGTAGCGATGGCGGTTGTAGTGTAGTCCGCTTTCTTCGTCGTAATACTGGCCCTGAAAACGCAGCGGGTTGCTGATTTCGTTGATGTCGAATTTGACGATGTTGCCGTAGGCCCGGTAATACGCCGACCAGACGATTTTCCCACTTACGTCGGTGAGTTCTTGTGGGGTGCCTAGGTGGTCGAGCTGGTAGTAGTAGACCTCGTTGGTGGTGCCGTGGCCTTTTAGCAGCGCCATCGGTTTGAAGGTGTCGGGTTCGTACACGTAGCTGCGGTAAAGCGGCCAGCCCTTAACACCTTTTTGGTAGATGTTTTCGGCGATCAGGCGGTCGCCTTGCCAGATAAATTGGGTGGTTTTGCCGTCCATGTCTTTGGCGATACGTCGGCCGAAGGCATCGTAGCGGTAGGCGACGTCGCTGCCGTCGGGCAGGGTGATGCCGATCAGGCGGTGTTGGCTGTCGTAGCGGTAGTGGCGCACAAGACGTTGGCCGGCGCCGCGTCGTTCGCGCAGGAGGTTGCCGTAGGCGTCGTAGTCGAAGTGGCAGTCGCCTTGCATCAGCAGGCGGTTGCCTTTGATTTTGCCGTAGCTGCGGCCTTGGCCGTTGTAGCTTTGGGCGAGTAGGTTGCCCGCCGGGTCGTGGGCGAAGTGTTCGACGTTGTTGGCGTTGCCGAGCACTTCGGTGAGGCGGTCAAGCGGATCATAGGCGTAGCTTTTTTGGCCTTTGCGGCTGTCGGTGAGCAGCCTCAGGTTGCTGTTGGCGTCGTATTGGTAGCTGCGCCGGTAGTGGTAGTGGCCGCTGACTTCTCCGTTGCGGTCGAGGGGGTAGACGCGGTGTTCCTTGAGGCGCTGTTGTTCGTCGTAGTGGTATTCGCTGAGCACCGAGCCTTGTTGGCGCATGATCTCGCGCCCGTGTTCAAAGCGGTGGCCGGTGAGGCGCTGGCCGTTGAGGTTGATGGCTTTTAACGCGCCACCGGGGTGGTAGAGGTAGTCAAGGCCGTTGCCGTCGGGCAGCTTGCAGTGGCTGAGTTGGCCGAGGGCGTCGTAGCGGTAGCGCAGGGTGGCCCAGCCCTGATGCTCGGTAATGAGACGGTCTTGCAGGTCGTATTCGTAGGCGAGTGGCCACTTGCCGTCGTCGACTTC